>NZ_KV827999.1:0-31553 GCF_001836265.1 Corynebacterium sp. HMSC036E10 | reverse complement strand
ACAGATTCACCGCACCGGCCTGCGGATGAAACGCAGCTACTTCCAACGCATCACCGAACTGGGCGTCCAAAAACTCCGCACCGGTCATCGTGGTGCCATCGGTCATGGCCAACACCACATCATCACCCGCACCGTCGAGGATGCGCAGATAATCCGGCAACGGCACCAACACCGTCGGGCGCGGCGCAGCCGTGGCAACCTTGCCGTCGCCGAAGAAAATCCCAATGAGGTTTTCGGCAATCTGGGGTGCAGCCGGACGATCCTGATCAATCCCTAACCGCCCAGCGTGCTCCATATCGGAGATCTCCCGCTCGTCATAGGTTAAGTGCAGGGTGCGTTTGCCGTTTCGCGACGGGCCGAACTTCGCCGCATCCACCGCCGGTGTCTTATCCGCCGGCACCAACGTACGGGCTGCCGCCTCAATCGCCCGGTAGCCACCTTCGACCTCAAGCAGGGCAAGGCGCAGTGCCCACCGCTGGGAGGCATCTTTCACCGGTGCGATGCGTCGCTCGATCAGAGCCAGCTCGTCGAGGGAGAAACCCCGAGCCCGCGTAGCGGCCACCGCCTGTTTGCGCGTGAACTTGGTGCGCCCGAAGTACACATCCCGCAGCCGCGCCCAGGCTCGCGCACGATCGGGTGCAAAGCCCGAGGCGAGTGCAACATCAAGGTCGAAGTCAGCCAGCGTCTCTAACGCTGCGGCCGACATCGCCTGCACTAACACCTCGAACGAATTCATGCCCAAGACGCTAGACCAAACCCGCAACCCACCTCTGCGAGCCTGTGAAATTTACAAAAACGCCCCTGTGGATAACCCCTAAGGCACCTGGTAGGCGAGGTCGCGTGCGTCGGTGACGAGCATCTTCCCCGGCGCGTGACAGATTGCCAGATCGGGCTTCGACGACATCACAATCGACTGCGGCGTGACCCCACACGCCCAGAACACCGGCACGGTGCCCGCGGGGATGTCCACGGCGGAGCCGAAGTCGGGCGAACCAAGATCAGCGATACCGATCGCGGAAGGATCCCCCACGTGCACGGGCGCACCATGCACGGCTGGGTAGCGCGACGTGATCCGTACGGCGTCAGACACCTGCGAGGCCGGAATCGGCCGCATGGAGACGACCATCTTGCCGGAGAACACTCCGGCGGGTTCGCAGTCGATGTTGGTCATATACATCGGCACGTTGCGCCCCTGCTCGATGTGAGCCACGGGCACTCCGTTGTCCAGCAGGGCCGCCTCGAAGGTGAAGGAACAGCCGATAAGGAATGCGACGGTGTTGTCGGTCCAGTATTCGGTGGCGTTGAGGGGCTCGTCGATAAGCGAGCCGCCCTTGAACACCCGGTAGGCGGGAATGTCGGTGCGAATATCGCCACCCGCGAGTAGCGACGACTCCACCTGCCCCGGCTCCAACACCCCCAGGATCGGGCACGGCTTCGGGTTGCGCTGCGCGAACAGCAGGAAATCGAACGCGTACTTCTTATCCAGCGCGATCAGGTTGGCTTGGGCGTAACCAGCGGAAAAGCCCGCCGTTGTCGGCACCTCGGTGGTGCGGAACAACGCGCGGGCTTGCGCTGGGGTCATAGAGGCGGGGTGCATGCCCTTCAGACTACGCCCACAACTTCGGCAGGGTGCTGATCGAGCTCCAGCCCATCCACGCGCAACCAACCAGCGTGATCGCACCGACGATGAGCATCCACATCGGCGGCTTGTAGCCACGCAGCAGGTCCTTGCGGAAGAAGCCGACGTAGAGGACGACGGCGAAACCGATCGGCAGGATCAGACCGTTGAAGGCGCCTGCGAAGATGAGGAGCTTCTGCGGTGCAGAGCCAACGAACAGGTAGATGACCGTGGAGATGACGATGAAGCCGACGGTGAGCCAGCCGCGCTTCTTCGGGTCGAAGCCCTGCTTGGTCAAAAACGAGATCGAGGTGAACGACGCGCCGATGACCGAGGACAGGCCCGCAGCCCACAGGACGAGGCCGAACATGCGACGGCCGATGTCGCCTGCGGCTTGGTAGAAGACGTCTGCGGCGGTGTTGTCCTTGGACAGTGCAACGCCCGTTGCGACGACACCCAGCACCGCGAGGAACAGCAGCACGCGCATGATGCCGGTGACGATGATGCCGGTGACCGAGGAGCGGGAGATGTAGTCGAGGTTTTCGGGGCCGGTGTGGCCGGCGTCGATAATCCTGTGCACGCCGGCGAACACGATGTAGCCGCCGACAGAACCGCCGATGAGGGTGGTGATGACCTTGAAGTCCACGGCGTCCGGGGCGACGGATTGGCGCATCGCCTCAGCCACTGGCGGGTTTGAGGAGATGGCGACGTAGAGCATGAGCAGGATCATCAGCGCGCCGAGGATGCCGACGAGGACGTCGAGGGCGGCGCCAGCGCGCTTCCAGAGGAACACACAGATGGCGATGATGGCGGAGATGGCGCCGCCGATCTTCGGGTCGACGGTGTCGCCGGTAAGCGCTTGGACGCCGAGGCCGGTGCCGGCGATGTTGCCGATGTTAAAGACGAGTCCGCCGATGCCGACGAGGATGGCCAAAAACCAGCCGAGGCCCGGCAGCACCGCGTTGGCAAGTTCGCTGGCGCGCAGGCCGGAAACGCCGAGGATGCGCCAGACGTTCAATTGGATGACGATGTCCACGATGATGGACAGCAGGATGGCGAACGCGAACGCCGCGCCCATCTGGACCGTGAAGACGGAGGTTTGGGTGAGGAAGCCCGGCCCGATGGCAGAGGTGGCCATCAGGAAGATGGCGCCGACCATGGGGCCGATGCCTCGTGCCGCTGCTGGCGGCTTGGTGGGTACGTCGGCTGCGGTTGAGCCGCCGGTGTTGGGGTTTGGAGCGGTCACGGGGGCACTCCTTTCAATGACGGGAATGTGACGTGGGTGATATTAGGGCATAAAAGCGCCCTGGGTGACACCTCGTCACACATCGTCACACCCGGGTTACCCCTAGTCGACTTTGAATTCCGCCATCTTGTCCCATTCGGTTTTGCCTTCGATGAGGGTGTTGATGATGGTCGGGGTTTCCTTCAGGATCGTCGGGAAGAATTCCTGCGCGGCCTTGAAGTGGTCGGAGTTGACGTGGGCTTCGGCGGCGTCGTCGTGGAATGCTTCGATGAGCAGGTATTCGTTGGGGTTGTCTTCGTTGCGGTACCAGTCGAAGAAGATGTTGCCTTCTTCGGCCCGGGATGCGTCGGTGAATTCTTTGACCAGTTCGCGGAAGTTGTCGACGTGTTCGGGCAGGGGCTTGAATCGTACGTTGATCAGAATCATGCGCCCCACCCTATGCGGAGTTAGCTTTCGAGTTGTTCGCCGAGTTCAAGCCATTCCATTTCGAGTTCCTCGCGGGCGTCTTTCGCTGCGGTGAGCTCTTTGGTTTTGGTGGCGATGGCGTCGAAGTCGCCGGCCTCGGATAGGGCGGTGATTTCGGCCTCGAGTGCTTCTGCTCGCTCGCTTTCCTTGGCGATTTTGCGTTCCAGTGCCTTCATTTGTTTGCGGATTTCGCGTTGTTCTTGCGAGCTCAAGCCTTCTTGCTTGTCGACGACGCCCTCGCCCCGGTCCCCCAAATCGAGCGGGCCCGTGTCTGTGGCTTCGGCAGCGCGGCGGTCTAGGTATTGCTGGATACCGCCGGGCAGGTTGGTTAAGGTGCCGTCGCCGAACAGCGCGTAGGTGGTGTCTGCGATGCGTTCGATGAGGTAGCGGTCGTGGGAGATAACCACGAGCGTGCCGGGCCAGGAGTCGAGGAGGTTTTCTAGCTCTTGGAGGGTGTCGATGTCGAGATCGTTGGTGGGCTCGTCGAGAAGCAAGATGTTCGGCTCCGCCATGAGCACGCGTGTGAGTTGGAGGCGACGGCGTTCGCCGCCGGAGAGGTCGCGCACGGGGGTGCGTTGGCGCTTCGGGGAGAAGCCGAGGCGTTCGGCGAGTTGGGAGGCGGACATTTCGCCTTTGCCGAAGGAGATGTAGGTGGCGACGTCCTCGACAGCGTCGATGACGCGGCGTTCCGGGTCGAGGTCGTCGAGTTCTTGGCGCAGCCAGCCGATGCGTGCGGTTTGGCCTTCGATGCGTTTACCCGCGGCGAGTGGGTATTCGCCGGCAAGCGTGCGCAGCAAGGTGGTTTTGCCGGAGCCGTTGACGCCGACAAGTCCGATGCGCTCGCCTGGGGCGAGGCGCCACGTGAGGTGGTCGACGAGCGTGCGGCCGTCGGGGGCGTCGATGCGTGCGTCTTCGAGTTCGATGACGACACGGCCTTGGCGTTGCTTGGAAAACGCCATGAGTTCGACGGTGTCGCGCGGCGGCGGGACGTCTTTGATCAGGGCTTCTGCGGCTTCGATGCGGTAGCGCGGCTTCGATGTGCGTGCGGGTGCGCCGCGGCGCAGCCACGCGAGTTCCTTCCGCGCGAGGTTTTGGCGGCGCTGTTCGATGGCGTCGGCTTGGCGGGCACGTTCGGCGCGCGCGAAGGTCCAGTCGTTGTAGCCGCCTTCGTAGACATCGACGGTGCCGTCGTGGACTTCCCAGGTCAGGGTGGCCACGGTGTCGAGGAACCAGCGATCGTGCGTGACGACGACCACCGCCACCTTGCGCGACAACAAATGGTCAGCGAGCCACTGCACGCCTTCGACGTCGAGGTGGTTGGTCGGCTCGTCGAGCACGACCAGGTCGAGGTCCTGCACGAGTGCCGCGGCGAGGTTCACGCGGCGACGCTCGCCACCAGAGAGGTTGCCTACCGGGGTGTCCAGGCCGAGCTCGGCCACGCCGGTGCCTTGAAGGACCTCGCGCACCTTGGCGTTAGAAGCCCACTCGTAGGTCTGCAGGCCGAGCGGTTCGACGACGGCTTGGCCGACGGTGAGGGTTTCGTCGAGGTCGAAACGCTGGGTGACCACTGCCATGCGCAGGCCCGAGTTGTGGGAGACGCGGCCCGCGTCGGGTTCCTCGATGCCGGTGAGCACTTCAAGCAGGGTGGTTTTGCCGCCGCCGTTGACGCCGACGATGCCGATGCGGTCGTTGGTTTGCACGCCGAGGGAGACACCGTCGAGCAGGGTTTTCAGCCCCCACGTTTTGGAGACGTTTTCAAGGTTGATCAGGTTAGCCATATCGGGTGCATAGTCTACGCACCCTGCCTAATCGGCGGTCTCGAGCACCGCGCCGTGGTCGGGTCCTTCGGCGACGAAGATCTCGTAGCCCTCGAATCGCTCCGCCAAGTGTTCGGCGACCCATTGGGCGTGCTCGAGGCTTTCGCACAGCACCGCGACCGTGGGCCCGGAGCCGGACACGATGGCGCGCAGGCCTGCCTCGTTGGCAGCGTCGATAAGCCGCTTGAGTTGCGGGCGCATCGACAGCGCTGCCGCGTCGAGGTCGTTGTGCAGCGCCTCTGCCACCCGCGCCGCGTCGCCCGAGGTCAACGCCTGGGACAGGCCTGCGGTGTTGAGGTGTGGGACGAGGGCTGGGTTGCCGTGACGCAGGTCGTCGAGAAGCGAAAATGCTCCGCCGGTGGAAATACCCACCTTGGGGTTGACGAACACCCAGTTCAAACGGCCGCGCGACAGCATTTCGACGAGTTCATCTCCCCGGCCGGTGCCGAGTGCTGTGCCGCCCATGAGCGAAAATGGCACGTCAGCGCCGAGCGACGCTGCCAACTCGTGCAACGTCTCAGCCGTAAGCGGCTCGCCGTGATCAGCCACGAGCGCGTTCGCGGCGACCAGTGCAGCGGCAGCGTCGGCGGAACCGCCCGCCATCCCGCCAGCGACGAAGACGTGCTTGGCCACCTCGATGTGGACCTCCGGAAGGGCAATCCCGGCGCGCTCGGCCACCGCGTTGACCGCGCGCCACGCCAGGTTGGTTGGCCCGTCGATGCTCTCTTCCGGCTCGTCGACGTAAAACGTGGTCTGCATGGAGCGCACGATGGGGCCCTCCGTGAGCGTGTCGGAGGCGACGAGTGTGACCACTTCGCGACGGTCCACGGCGTGGAAGACGGTGACTAGGTCGTGGTAGCCGTCGGCGCGGGCTTCCCCTACCCCGAGGTGGAGGTTGACCTTGCCTGGTGCGGAGGCGACGTACTTACGCATGGCCTAACTGTACAAAGTCGGCCACGGTAAGTTTTTCGCCACGCAGGCCTGGGTCGATTCCGGCTGCGCGCAGGGCCGCTTCGGCGTTCGCGGGCGAGCCGTAGATTCCTGCGAGTGTGGAGCGAAGCGTCTTGCGGCGTTGCGCGAAGGCGGCGTCCACGATCGGGAAGACGCGCTCGCGGAGTTCGCGCGGGTTGTCGTCGTTGACGTCGATGCGCACAAGCCCCGATTCGATGTTCGGCGCGGGCCAGAAGACGTGCTTGCCAATAGTGCCGGCGCGCGAGACGTCCCCGTAGAACGCAGCTTTGACACTCGGCACGCCGTAGATCTTGGAGCCTGGCACGGCAGCGAGGCGGTCGGCGACTTCCTTTTGCACCATGACCAGCACGCGCCTGATCGTGGGGAACTCCTCCAGCAGGTGCAACAGCACTGGCACGGAGACGTTGTACGGCAGGTTGGCTACCAGCGCTGTTGGCTCGACGTCGAGGTCGTCGCGGCGCGCCTTCAGCGCGTCGGTGGTGATCACGGTGAGGCGTTCGGCGTACTCGGGCGCACGCGCCTGAACGGTTGCAGGCAGACGCCCGGCGAGACGTGGGTCGATCTCAAGCGCGACGACCCGCGAGACCGTATCGACGAGCCCAAGCGTTAGCGACCCCAACCCCGGGCCAACCTCCACAACGACGTCGTCAGGCGAAAGCTCTGCGGCACCGACGATCATGCGCACGGTGTTCGGGTCGTGCAGAAAGTTCTGCCCCAGTTTCTTGGTAGGCGTGACGTCGAGTTCTGCCGCGAGTTCGCGGATCTCGGCCGGGCCGAGCAGCTGCGAGCCCGCCATTTAGCGCAGGCCCAGACGGGCGGTGCAGGCAGGCCACGCGCCCCAGCCCTGGGCGGCCTGGGTGCGCTCGGCGATGGCGATCTGCTGTTCGCGGGTGGCCAGGTCGGCGGTCGGCGCGAAGGCGGTGCCGCCGTAGGCGGCCCAGGTGCCTGGGTTGAACTGCAGGCCACCGTGGTAGCCGTTGCCGGTGTTGATGGACCAGTTGCCGCCGGATTCGCAGGCTGCGATCGCGTCCCAGACGGAACCGTTAGCCACGGCAGGGGCTGCCGCGCCGGTGTTACCCGTCTGCTTGGTGCCACGCGCGATGACGGCGGGCTTGCCCTTCTTGGTTTCCTTCTCCTCGGCAACGCCTTCGGATTCGACAACACCGTTGACGGTCACGGTGCGGTGGATGATCTGCTTTTCGCCCTGCACGCCTTCTTCGCGGACTTCTTCGGTGCCTTCGTCGAGGGTGTCGTCGTCAATGTATTCGGCGGGTTCTTCCACCGCGACGGTCTCTGGGCGGTCGATGGTGTTGACGCGGTCGAGGACGATTTCCATGCCCGGCACGATCGCGTCGGCGAGCGCATGGTTCAAACGGTCGTCGCTATCGAAGGTGACGCCACGCGCCGACAGCAGGTCGCCGACGGTTTTGGCTGCGGCGGAAACGTAGGTGAGGTTACCGCCGTCGCGAAGTGCCACGATCTTCGGTGTGGTCACGTCCACGTTGAGGCCTTCGGTGACCGTCTCGTCGCGGTCGATGTCCACGCCCGCGGCGGAGGTAACGCCGGCTTCCTCGAGCAGTTCGCCGACGGTGCTGGCGGTCGAGGTGATCTGCTGGGCAACACCGTCGACGACAACGGCGACCGGCTTGGCGGTGCGCACGGTGACGGTATCGCCACGCGAGATCTTCTCCCCCGGCGCTGGGTAGACGAGGTCCTGCGGGTCAACGTCAACGCCCGCGGACTGCAGTACGCCTGCGACGTCGGCGGCGTAGGTGCGGACGTTGGTTTCCTCACCGTTGACATCCACGGTGATTTGCTTCTGGGAAGCCAGCGCGGTGCCCGCGCCACCGACGAGCACGGCGCCGGCGACAGTGCCAACCGCGACGCGTTTTGCGGCGGAGTTCTTCGGGTTGATCCGCTTGATCTGACGAGACATTCGCGCTTCCTCCGAGGGGTTAACGTAAAGCAACTTCGGTAACAATACGGTAACGCCCGCCGGGACACAAGGACCGACGCGCACTAATGTTCCAGGTCACACCCCGTAGACGCGTGAAAACGTCTCACTGATATCACGTGCCACATCGGCCACATCCATGTTGCGGACTTCGGCCAACACCTTCGCGGTGTGGCCGATAAGCGATGGCTCGTTGCGCGCGCCGCGGAACGGCTCCGGCGTCATGTACGGCGCGTCGGTCTCCACCAACAACTGGCCGGCAGGCGCCAGGCGGGCGGCCTCGCGCAGTTCCTCGTTGCGCTTGAACGTGACGTTTCCCGCGAAGCTCAGTACGTAGCCACGCTCGATCGCCTCGCGTGCCACGTCCAGTGGCGAGGAGAAGCAGTGCAAGATGACGTGTTCGGGGCGTGGGGCGTCGTCGAGAATCCGCATGATCTCCGCATCACCCTCACGGTTGTGGATCATCAGCGCCTTGCCGGACTCGCAGGCCAGGTCGATGTGGAAGCGAAACGCCTCCTCCTGCACGTCCAGCGGCGCGGTGCGCTCCGCGTCGTGTTTGAGCCAGTACGTATCGATGCCGGTCTCCCCCACCGCCACGCAACGCGCGTCGGCGGCCATGGTCTGTAGGCGGGCACGCGCGTCGTCGTCAAGTTCATGCGCCCTGGTCGGATGGATCGCGCACGCGGCAAACACGCGCTCGTTGAGATGTGCGGCCTCAAGCGCAAGTTCCGCTTCGTCGAGGCCATCGCCGACGGTGCAGATGCGCTCGACCCCGGCGGCTACGGCACGCTGGACAAACGTGTCGATCTCTTCCGCGGTACGTGCGCCGCAGGACGCGAGGTGCGTGTGTGCATCGACGAGCCCGGCGATCGGCTCGGCGGGCACGGGAGTGGGACGTGGCTTCTTTTTGCTCATACGATGCACCCTATGGCATTCAACGACATTGACTCAGCCACCCGCACCCAAATTGAGGCCGACCTGGCCGAGGCAGCCGGTCGTGGCATCAACGGTTCCCCGGCGGATATCGTCGCCTCGTTCGAGGAGGAACTTGCCGATTACCTGGCGCTTCCCCGCGATGTGCAGCGTGCGTTTCCTCGCGGCGAAACCGCCCGCATCTACGGCACCGCCCTCGGCGAGGCGCTCGTGCGGGAGGGCTTTTCGTGGCAATTGCTTATCGACGACTACGGGACCGATCTTGTCGTCGTCAAGAATCCCGGCGGCGCGGACGAGAAGTACACCGCCCCGCTCGTCGTTGTAGACCAGCGCTTTGAAGACGAAGAACCCGGCAAACTCACCGGGTTCCTCAACCAGTTTCTCTAGGCCTACTTCTGCACCGGCGCCCACTCCGGGCCGGTCTCGCCGAGTTCCGGATCGAGCTTGGCGATCAGCGGCTTCGGCTTAGCCAACTCGGTGCCCGGGGTAACCTCCACGCGCTGCCACACGGCCTGCTGCTGGGTGTAGTCACCGGTGATGGTCAGGTATGTCTGCCCCTTCTCTGGCAGGCCGGCGCCGACGAGGTTGAAGTCGGCGTCGTCGACAATCTCCTCGATGCGCGGCTCAGCAGCCCACACACCCTTTCGGCCCAAGGTCTCGTGGACCTGCTGCGCGGTGTGCGGCAGGAACGGGGTGAGCATGGCGTTGCAGTCAGACACCACCTGCAGTGCGGTCCACAGGACGGTGGCCAGGCGTTCACGCTGGGACTCGTCCTTAGCCAGCTTCCACGGCTCCTGCTCGGCGATGTAGGCGTTCGCTTCACCAACGACGTGCATGATCTTGGTGATCGCGTTCTTGAACCGAGCCTCGCTCAGATCCGCACCGGCGGTAGCAAAGGTTTCTTGCGCGAGGTTCAGGATGCGCTCGTCGGACGCCTCCAGCGGGCCCGGCGCGGGCACCTGGCCGAAGTTCTTGTGCGCCATGGACACGGTGCGGTTGACCAGGTTGCCCCAGCCGTTGGCCAGCTCGTTGTTCACGCGACGGACGAACTCGTCCCAGGTGAAGTCGGTGTCGTTGTTCTCCGGGCCTGCGACTGCGATGAAGTAGCGCAGCGGGTCCGGGCCGAACTCCTTGAGGAAGTCCTTGACGTAAATGACCACGCCCTTCGACGAGGAGAACTTCGAGCCCGACATGGTGAGGAACTCAGAAGAGACAACCTCGGTGGGCAGGTTGAGCTCGCCAAGACTGTGTACCTCGCCGCCCTTGGAGCCCTTGCCCGCGTAGCCAAGCAGCTCCGCCGGCCAGATCTGGGAGTGGAAGGTGATGTTGTCCTTGCCCATGAAGTAGTAGCCCTCGGTGGCTGGGTCCTGCCAGAAGTCCTTCCAGGCCTCCGGCTTGCCAATGTTGTGGGCCCACTCGATGGAGGCAGACAAGTAACCGACGACGGCGTCGAACCAGACGTAGAGCTTCTTCGACGGGTTGTCCTGCCAGCCCTCTACTGGGATCGGGATGCCCCAGTCGATGTCGCGGGTCATGGCGCGCGGACGCATGTCCTCGAGCAGGTTCAGGGAGAATTTCAGCACGTTCGGGCGCCAGTCCTCGCGGGTGGACAGCCACGCCTCGAGTGCGTCGTGGAGCGCCGGCAGGTCGAGCATGTAGTGCTCAGTCTCGACGAACTCCGGGGTCTCGCCGTTAATCTTGGATACCGGGTTGATCAGGTCTGCCGGGTCCAGCTGGTTGCCGCAGGTGTCGCATTGGTCACCGCGGGCATCGGTCGCGCCACAGATTGGGCAGGTGCCCTCGATGTAGCGGTCCGGCAGTGTGCGGCCCGTCGACGGGGAGATCGCACCCTTGGTGGTTTCCTTCACCATGTAGCCGTTAGCGTCCAACCCGCGGAACAGTTCTTGGACCACCGCGTAGTGGTTGCGGGTGGTGGTGCGGGTAAACAGGTCGTAGGACAGGCCAAGGCCTGCGAGGTCTTCCACGATCTGCTTGTTGTAGCGGTCCGCCAATTCCTTGACGCTGACGCCTTCCTTATCCGCCTGGACCAACAGCGGGGTGCCGTGCTCGTCGGTGCCGGAGACCATGAGCACGTTCTTGCCGGCCATTCGCTGGTAGCGGGCGAAGACATCGGAGGGGACGCCGAAGCCGGCGACGTGTCCGATGTGGCGCGGGCCGTTTGCGTACGGCCAGGCCACACACACAAGAACGTTCTGGGTGGAATCAGCAGCAGTCATGGCTCCCAGCATAAGTTATGGCCCCGCCAAGCAAGGAAACTGCTCCGCGGGGCCAGCAACGAAGGTGCGAAACGCTACGCGTTAGTTCTTCGCGCGCGGCTTCAGCATCTTCTTCATTTGCTCGCGACGTGCGTCGAGTTGCGCTTGGTCGCGGTGCATGCGGCGCTCGATAGCCAGCTGGCGGGCGAAGCGCTCGTGTTCCTTCTTATCCAGGTAAATGGTGTCGTTGGACATGTCCTTCACAATCGCGAACATGAGCGCGATAAGGATGAACAGGAACGGTGTTGCGGCCACGATGGTGACGGACTGCAGAGAGTTCAGCGCGTCAGCACCTCCGGAGATCAGCAGGGTCAGACCGACGAATGCGGTAGCCACGCCCCACATAGCGGCCAGCCACGGCTTGGCTTCGGTCTTGCCGGACTGGGTCATGGACGCCATCACGGTCGAGGCCGAGTCTGCGGAGGTAATAAAGAAGGTACCCAGCAGCAACAGGGCGAACACGCCGACAACGTAGCCGCCCGGCAGGGCGTGCAGCAGGTTGAACAGCTGTTCCTCGTTGGAGCCGCCGCCGACGATGGACTGGCCATCCTGCTCCATCTTGATGGCGGTGCCGCCGAAGATGGCGAACCATACGGTGGACAGGCCAGCCGGGACGAGCAGGACGCCGAGGCAGAACTCGCGCACGGTGCGGCCGCGGGAGATGCGAGCCAGGAACGTACCGACGAACGGCGACCAGGAGATCCACCACGCCCAGTAGAAGATGGTCCAGCCGGAGAGGAAATCACCAGCCTGGCCGTCGGAGCTCTCTGCGGTGCGGGCTGCCATTTCGAAGAAGTTCTGCAGGTAGTTACCAAATGCGGTCGGCAGCATGTTCAGCTGCGCAACGGTCGGGCCGAAGACAAAGACGAAGATCGCCAGGATCGCGGCGATGACCATGTTGGCGTTAGACAGCCACTGGATGCCCTTGGACACGCCCGACATTGCGGACAGCAGGAACGCCAGGGTCAACACGGAGACAATACCGATAGTCAGCTTGGTGGATGGGTTGTCCACGAAGCCGGACGCCTCCAGGCCGGAGCTGATCTGCAGCGCGCCAAGGCCCAGGGAGCAGGCGGTGCCGAAGATGGTGGCGAACACAGCGAACGCATCAATGAGACGACCGAGCCAGCCGTCAGCACCCTTCTGTCCGATCAGCGGGATGAAAGCGCTCGACAGCAGCTGCTTGCGGCCAAGGCGGAACGTCGAATACGCAATGGCCAGGCCGAGAATGGCGTACACAGCCCACGGGTGCAGCGTCCAGTGGAACATGGTCTGTGCCATGGCAGCGCCTACTTCACGTTCGTTGTGGCCGGGTACGCCGTCGAGGTACATCGCCAGTGGTTCTGCGGCGCCGTAGAACATCAGGCCGATGCCCATGCCGGCGGCGAACATCATGGCGATCCATGAAGTGGTCTTAAATTCTGGTCGCTCGTCTGCGGTGCCGAGGCGAATGGTGCCGAAGTTCGACGCCGCAATCACGATGACAAAAATGACAAAAATGGTGCCGCCGAGGACGAATGCCCAGCCCAGGTTGTCAATCACCCAGGTGAAGGCGGCATCGGCGAAGTTGGAAAAGCTGTCGGGGGCAGCCAGGCCCCAGCCGACAATTGCCGCGACAATAATGGCCAACGGAATGACAATGCCCCAGTTCACTGGGGCATCTTCTGCATCCGCGGCACGCTCCATGCGCTCTTCCGGGTCGACGTAGTCCGTCGCAACGCCGTCGCGGTCGGCGTCGAGCAGCGCAGCAAGTTCGCTGGCTGCAGAAGTTTCTTGGGGTGCGTATTGATCAGTGCTCTGCGTCTCCGCATCGGGATCGTGTGGATCCCTTTGTGAGTCTCGCTGAGACATACGGTTACTCCTTTGAAGTTTTCAGGTGTTTAAAAGTGCCCAAGCAGGCTAACGTAAATAACACCTTTGTGCTAACCGAGTTGTCGCGAGAACTTACTCAACCGCGCGCAGCGAGCGCGGCATCATACAGGTCCCCTACTTTCACGCCGTGCGCTTTGGCGACCTGTTTCGCAGCGTCCTTCATACGCTCGCCCTTTTCGACGAGCTCAAGCACCTTCCCCACCAAATCTTCCGCTTCCGGCTGCTTCGGCTCCCCACCTTCAATCACAAGCGTGATCTCGCCGCGTACGCCGTCTGCTGCCCATTCGGCAAGTTCTGCAAGAGTGCCGCGCTTGACCTCTTCATAGGTTTTGGTCAGTTCCCGGCACACCGCGGCGCGGCGTGTACCGCCGAGGACGTCGGCGGCGTCGTCAAGCAACTGCGCGATGCGGTGCGGGGATTCGAAGCAGCAGACGGCGCGACGCTCGTCGATAAGGGATTCCAGCCAGGCCCGACGCGCACCGGCCTTGCGGGGCACGAAGCCGTCGAAGATGAAGTGGCCGACGTTGAGCCCGGACAGCGCGAGTGCCGTGGTTACCGCAGACGGGCCCGGGATACAGGTCACGGGGATGCCGGCGTCGTGGGCGGCGGCGACGATCGAATGCCCTGGGTCGGAAACAATCGGCATGCCGGCATCCGTGACGACGAGGACGGTACCGGTGCGGGCGGCGTCGAGAAGCTCACGCGAACGCGCGTCCTCGTTGTGGTCGAAGTTGGACACCACGCGCCCGGTGATCTCCACACCGAGTGCCGCAGCCAGCGCGCGGGTGCGACGCGTATCCTCCGCGGCGACGATATCGGCCTGACCAAGGGCCTGCACGAGCCGTGGAGAGGCGTCCCCGATGTTGCCCAGCGGTGTGGCGGCGAGCACCACTCCGGTAGCTGGGAACTGGGTTTCACGATCATGCTCGGCGGACATAAGCCTGAAGCATACGCGTCAGGCGCTAGTATCTTCGTCCGTGACCACTATCGCGAGCACTTCCAACGCCACCCCGGCGTCAGACGAACCAGGCGCGGCGCGCAAAGTCCGCCCGAGCCGACCGGCCCCCACCGCACCCGTATCGGTGCCGTGGACGCGCCGCGACACCATCGCCGCCAGCGTGATCGGTGTCCTCGCGCTGTTTACCAGGTTCCTGGGGCTGACCCAGCCAACCAGTTCCGGCACCCCGGTCTTCGACGAGAAGCACTACGTGCCGCAGGGTTGGGACATGGTGCGCAGCTCCTTCAACCCGGTACTCGGCGGCATTGAGTCGAACCCGGGCTACGGCCTGGTCGTGCACCCGCCGCTGGGCAAACAATTGCTAGCGATGGGCGAAACCATCTTCGGCTACACCCCACTGGGCTGGCGCATCATGACTGCCCTGTTCGGCACCGCAGTGGTCGTGTTCGTATTCCTCCTCGCACGGCGCATAAGCCAGTCCACCTCCATCGGTGTGATCGCGGGCATCATCGCGCTTTTCGACGGCGTCCTGCTCGTCGCCGCCAAATTCGGCATGCTGGATATCTTCCAGGTGTTGTTCATCGTCATTGCTGCCTGGACGCTCGCCGGCGATATGCGCGAGGTGCACCACCGCTGGCACGACGCCTGGCTGGCAGGCAAGTTGGATGGCACTGGCCCGTTCGGCCCGCGGATGGGCTTTCGCTGGTGGCGCTTCGCCACCGGTATCGCGCTTGGTCTTGCGCTGTCGGTGAAGTGGTCTGGCCTGTACTACATCATGTTCTTCGGCCTACTGTCGTCGTTCTGGGACCTCTACCTGCGCCGCCGCTACGGCGTGGAAAAACCGGTCGCAGGCACCTTGCTGCGCGACGTGCCGGCGGCGCTGGCGTCGATCGTGCTCATCCCGGCGCTGCTCTACATCTGGTCCTGGCGCGCCTGGTTCGCATCCGAGACCTCTGTGTACCGCCACTCGCTTGCCGACGGCACCATCGCCGGCTCCGACTGGCCCTGGCTGACAAACCTGCCCGATTCCGTCGCTGGCTGGCTGTACTACCACTTCTCCGTCCTGAACTTCCACGCATCCCTGACCTCCTCGAGTGGGCACTCTCACCCGTGGGACTCCAAGCCGTGGGCATGGCTCGTCTCTGCGCGCCCGATCCTCTACTACTCCGCCACTGACTTGGAGTGCAAGGTCGCCCCGGGCGATGGCACCTGCCGCGAGATGATCTACATGTTCGGCACCCCTGCCATCTGGTGGCTCACCGTGCCAGTCCTGCTCTGGGCGTGCTGGGTCTGGCTGACCCGCAAGGACTTCCGCGTCATCGTTCCGGTGATCGCCTTCGCCGCCGGGTTCCTCCCGTGGCTGGCTGCATTCGACCGCCAGATGTACTTCTTCTACGCCACTGCTCTCGTGCCGTTTACGGCGGTGCTGCTTGCGCTGGCGGTGGGCAACCTTGCGAAGAAGGGCAGACCCGTGACGTGGGGGTGGGTCAACAAGGTCGCAGGCTTTGAGATGCGCTGGGGCCAACTCGCTGCCGTGGTCTACATCGCCTTGGTCGCGGCAAGCTTCTTCTACTGGTCCCCGATCTTCTACGGCATGCGCATCCCGGATTCCTACTACGAATCCCTCATGTGGCTGCCGAGCTGGAAGTAACTACAACGGGTTGGCGCCGAGAATGCGCCACGCCCGGCGCACTTCCCCGCCGCGATCCGCGAACCACGTCCACACCAGCGCGATCACGCTGACAAACGGGATGAATACCGCGGCGGGTTCAAACTCACCCGCGCCAAGGACCGCGTCGCGCACCGCGAAGCCGACCGTGAAGGTGAACATCGACCCCACGATCAGCAGCACGCCCGGGATCTGACGCGGCTTCCACGCCGTAAACGCCAGCGCTAGCGCCACACCAAGGCGTACAGACGCGCTAGACGCCACCACCGGCTCTTCCCCACCCGCAACGATGAGGCTGATGGCCCACAGCACCCACGCCACCGCCATGGCGAAAAGCAGAGTGCGCCCGATGGCAAGGCCGAAAGCGCGCCGTTGCGAGAGCTTGCGCCATTCGTCGTCCACGCTTGCCAGGATCACCTCTGACAGATCCTGCGGCGGGGCCATCGCGGGACGCTCCTGCGGCACGAACTCATGGGAGAGCACCAGGGCCTGGTCGAGGAAGGCCTGGCACTCATCACAGCTCGCCAGGTGTGCGTCGACGACGGCGTCGTCGAGACCGGCCGGTTCGCCGTCGATACGCGCAGACAGCGCTGCCTGAACTTCCTCGTGGCTAAGCACGCGTTAACACCCCATCCAAACTCGCACGACCGGTGCCGAACACGATGATGATAAACAACGCCGCAGCTAGCACCAGCGGGTACTCGATCCCGGCGTTTTCCACGAAGAACCCGTTATCCAGGTGCACGAAATACCCCGCGGCGAGCACGAGCAGCGTCAGCACCGACGCGACGATCGTAGTGAGCAGCCCCACTGCCAAAAACGCCCCACCGATAAGTTCAGCGGTACCAGTCAGGTATGCGGACAGTTGTGGCTGCGGCACCCCGAGTGCCGCGAAATCGCGCCCGGTTTGCGCCATGCCGGTGTCAAACCAGTGTTGAAACCCGCGGGCGACAAATACGGTGCCGAGGACAAGACGCAAAAGGAGCAGCGCAAAGTCACGTACGGCAGGCCTATTCATGCCAATGAGCGTACCCGTGGAACCGAATGGGGTAGAAACGAGTCCAATAGTTATGAGTGAAAACAAGATGAACGAAACTGACCAACTTCCAGACGCCGCAGGATGGCCCGTCGTCGGCGAAGACGGCCGTGCGCGCCCGCCATGGGCCGCAACCGATCCCCTGCTGCGCGACTACTACGACGCAGAGTGGGGCGACCCCGTACGCGACGAGCGGGGCATGTTTGAACGCGTCTGCCTCGAGGGCTTCCAGGTGGGCTTGTCGTGGCGGTTGATCCTGCAAAAGCGCGATGCGTTCCGCGACGCCTTCGCAAACTTCGACCCGGAGGTGGTCGCGGGCATGAGCATTGAGCATTTGCTTGACGACGACACCTTGATCCGCAACCGCCGCAAACTCCAATCCGCCGTGACCAACGCCAAGGCAACACTTGCCCTGCGCGAGGAGGGCACGCACCTGGGCGAGTTCATCTGGTCCTACAAGCCGGAGACAACCCCTGCCCCGCGCACGATGGCGGAAGTCCCGACACAATCCGACGAGTCTGCGCAGTTAGCCAAGGATTTGAAGAAGCGGGGGTTCACCTTCGTGGGACCGGTGACCATGTACGCGCTGATGGAGTCCACCGGCATCTTGGACACGAACCTCATCGGCACGTGGAAGCGTGGCAGATCCGGAGTGTGGGACTAGTCGTCGTCCATTTCGGCGAAGGCGTCCTCGACCGAGTCGTACTCCTCGCGGGAGGCCTCCCACACTTCCTTCGCCGCCGAAAAGTTCACCGCGGCGATGATCGCGCCGACGATGATGTCGAACCACGCGGTGTGCCACACGAAGGTCAGCAATCCCGCGACGATGATGAGCACGTTGGCCAACGCGTCGTTGCGTGCCGCGAGCCACGCGCCGGTGGCAAGCGACGAGCCTTCGTCGCGCAGCCGCAGCAGGATCACGGCACAGATCAGGTTGACCGCCAGCGCGCCGAGCGCAACACCGGTCAGCCCTTCCGGTGAGGGTGGCTCTGGGTTCAAAATCTTGACCACCACAGTCACCACGGCTGCCACCGCCGGGATCAAGATCAGGGCGGCGAGGACACTGCCGGCAGCGCGTCGCCTCGAAGCAGGCCATGCAACCGCAACAAACACGAGCAGGTTGATAGCGGTGTCTTCGAGGAAGTCGGCCGAGTCCGCAAACAATGATGCGGAACCAATCGATATCGCAGCGACGAACTCAACGAAGAAGTACGCGAGGTTTAGCAGCGCAACGATGAGCACTGCGCGGACACTGTGACCAATCCTTTCCATAGCGAAAGCCCCGCACGATCGTTCTATCGTGCGGGGCGGAAAGTGGAGCTAAGGGGAATCGAACCCCTGACCTTCGCATTGCGAACGCGACGCTCTACCAACTGAGCTATAGCCCCTCAAGGGCGCCTCTTGAAGGCGATTGCCACGTTACTCCTGCAACCCGATGTGGTTAAATCGCCTGGTTATAAGCACTAGCTGGCGCGTGCAGCGAAGCGGTCGCGGATATCGCGGTAGTCGGCCCGGTCGTGGTCGTCTTCTGGCGGAGTGAAGCGAGAAACGGGCAGTGCGTCGAAGTCGGGGCTGTCGTCATCAAGATCCAGGATCACCGAGCCCGAGTAGCGACGAGCAACGCGCTCGCGCGAGTTGGCCTCATCACCCAGAGCGACACCCAGGCGCGCGCGACGCAGCTGGCGGAGACGACGCTGGTGCAGTGCGCGCTCCTGCAGCACGGTGTGGCGCAGTGCGATCATGTACCACGCGGTCAGGCCAAGCGCGACGATGTTGAGCGCCCACACCCAGCCACCGGCGACGAACGCGGCCACAAACGTGATCACACACGCTGCAAGCAGACCGAGCAGCGTGCGCTGGCGGCGCTGTTGGCGCGTGGCCTTGGCTGCCTGCTCGCGCTGTGGGTCGTAGCCACCGCGGCCACGACGCGACGCCGCAAATGCGATGTCTGCCTCGTCGACGACATCGTTTTCGGCCGCGTCTTCAGCGTCTGTGTCTGCGTCCACAGCATCCTCAGCGTCGACGGCCTCGACATCGTCCGCGTTGTCCTCTGCGTCCTCCGCACCTTCAGCGTCAGCGACCTCAGCCTCAGCGCCTGTGTCCGTGTCTGCATCTGTGACGGTGTCTGCGGTGGCGTAGCCCAGGTCCGCCGGCGAGGTGTACGTCTCGTCGAGCTCGTAGAGGTCTTCCTCGACAGCTTCTTCAGCGGTGTGTTCAGCGCCTTCTTCGTTCTGGACGAGCACAGAGATTGCGGTCGAGCCGCCAGCCTCTGCGGCGACAACACTGGCGGTCTCAGCAGATTCAGCGGTCTCGACAGATTCCTCAGACTCGGCGGGTGCAGCCTCGCCCTGGGATTCAGCGTCAGCCTCGTCGGCGACGTGCTCGATAACTTCGCCATCGACGGTGTTGTCGTCCTGGGCAGCGTCTTCGGCCTGTACGGATTTGAAGAGGCGCAGGTTCGGGGCGTCGTCGATAAGCACCTGCTCCTCCTCGGCGACAGCCTCGACAACCTCGTAATCGTCATCTGCGTCGTCGTGGCGGTGGATGTCAGCCTGGGTCAGCTTCGGGCGACGGCGGGTTGCCATGGGGGCGTCGCCACCTTTGTGCAGCACGCGCGTCTCTTCGTAGCCCTCACCGGAGCGGCGAATCGGCTTGTTATTCCCCACCGCCAACGGCGCGAGCACGATCACCCACACGATGAGGATCAAAACGATCAATAAGCTCGAGCTGCCCATCACAGACCTTTCCGCAACTACATGCACCCAATAGACACTTCACGCCACGGTATCGGCACAACCGACACTCGGCGGGTTGGCGCGCCGTGGTCGCGGAAAGGAATTCAAAAACCAGACCACCTAGACAAGCCGACCCGCGCGGCGGAGCCGTTGCACCGCGGTCGTGGGATAGTCGTCGATATTGATGGCGACGAAGTGATGGTCACGCCACTGCCCGTCGATGTGCAGGTTGCGTCGCAAATAGCCTTCCTCCACAAAGCCGTTGGTGCGCAGCACCTTGCCAGAGGCAGGATTGCCCGGCAGATACGTCGCCGTCACACGGTGCAGGCCCACGCGCCCAAAGGCGTGATCCACGCCGAGTGCACACGCCGCCGACGCAACCCCGCGCCCCATATATGGCGAATGCACCCAGTAGCCGATCCAGCATTCGGAGACGATCCCGTGCTGGATGTTGCCCAACGTCACTTGGCCGGCAAACGCGCCGTCGACCTCGATGACCATCGGCACCACCGTGCCCTGCTGCGCCATGCGTTTGAGGTTGAGCCACGAGTTGCGCCACGCTGCATGCGAGTGGGCGTCCTCCCAGGTGCCGTCCACTGTGGGCTCGACAGGCGCGAGCCATTGCCTATCGACGACGCGCGTCTCACACCAATCCGCCCCATCACTACCGCGCAGCGGACGCAACTGCACACGCGCACCGTCCGGCAACCCGACGGCAGGGGTCGGTTCTGGCCAGCCCGGTGTGGGCGGGCGAAACATGGCAAACACGCTAGCTGCGCTGCCGGATGAACTCGACGTCCACCTCGTCGCCCGGGCGCACGTGGGTGGCACCCTCTGGCAAGTGGATCATGGCGTTGGCCTCCGCAAACCCAGCCAGCAAGTGGGTCGGGCCGGCGTCGAGCACGCTCAGCGGCTCCACGAGGTACTCGCCGGTCTCGCTGTCTCGCATGAGGCGGGCGCGAATGTAGCCCCGACGACCGTCGATGGACTCCATCGGACGCAACGAACGCGCACGCACCGTCTGACGCGTGATCGTCGGCGCCCCGAGGGCACGGCGGATGAGTGGCCGGACGATGGTCTCCGTAATCACCAGAGCGCTCACCGGGTTCGAGGGCAAGAGGAACACTGGGATCCTCTCCTCCCCCAGCACGCCGAAGCCCTGAACGGAGCCAGGGTGCATGGCAACGCGGGTGGTGTCGATCTGCCCCATCTCGCGCAGGATCTCCTGGATCGCCGCAGCACCGGAGCCACCGACGGCGCCGGTGATGATGATGCACTCGCTCTTATCCACGTAACCGGCGATGGTCTCGCGCATGCGGCGCGGCTCCGCGTTGATGATGCCCGCGCGTTGCACCTCAGCGCCAGCCTCTTCAGCAGCGGCAGCCACAGCGTAGGAAGCGATGTCGAAGACTTGACCCAAACCGGGGTCGCGCTCCAAGTCGACGAGTTCCAGTCCGTAGCTCATCACCGTCACTCGCGGGCGCGGGTAAACGAGCACCTTGTCGCGACCGGCCGCAGCAGCCAGCCCCACCTGCGCGGGACCGAAGATGGTGCCCTGGCGCACGGCAACGTCGCCGGGCTGGATATCGTCGCCGGCCTTGCGCACAAAGTCACCGGTGCGCACGGGGCGCAGCGGAGTCACGCGCTTGCGGCCGCGGTCGGTCCACTCCAGCGGCAACACAGCATCAGCCAGGGTGGGCAGTGGCGCGCCTGTGGCCACACGCACCGCCTGGCGTGGTTGGAGGCGCAGCGGCTTCTGAGATCCGGCGGGCACCTCACCGACGACCGGCAGCGCACGATCGGGCGCCGGGCGTGGGGCCTTCTGCTCTTCGGCGTCCGCTTCGGACTCATCCTCGGCGCCAGCTGCTGGTCGCCTGCGCAGACCTGCGGTACCGCCGACGTCGACGGCGCGAACCGCAAACCCGTCGATGGCAGCCTGGGCAAAACCGGGAACCTGGCGGGTGGCGGCGATTTCCTCCGCGCACCGCAGCCCGAGGGCATCAGTGAGTGCGACGCGGATGGGCTCCGGCGCGACGGCAGCATCAATCACTGCTGCAAGCTGCTCCTCAACGCTGCGCATGGATGTACCCGCCTTACTTTCGCCTTAGTTTGTCAGTTCGGGGTGTTCTGCTTCGTATTCGGTGATGATCTTCTTCAACGCCGTGTACAACGCCGGCCCGTACTTTTCGTCGTGCAGACCAAAGTCCACATTCGCCGGAATATAACCACCCGGGTTGCCCAGGTCATGGCGCTTGCCCTCATGAACCACCACATGCACCGGGTGGCCTTCAGAGATCATCAACTCAATGGCATCAGTTAACTGCAGCTCGCCGCCCTTACCCGGGGTAATACGACGCAGCGCATCAAAAATGCCACGATCCAACAAATACCGGCCAGTAGCCACAAGCGTCGACGGCGCATCCTCCACAGCAGGCTTTTCCACCATGCCACGCACCTTCAACACCTCGATGCCATCAAAGGACTCCCCCGCATCCTCAACATCAAACACGCCGTAGTTAAACACCTCTTCACGCGAGACGTTAAACGCGCACAGCACAGACCCACCGAGGCGATTGCGCACTTCGACCATCTTGTCCATCACCCCCATCGGCAGCACAAGATCATCCGGCAACATGACGGCCACGGCATCTTCGTCGTCGTCAAGCGCCTGCTCCGCACACCCCACAGCATGACCCAGGCCGAGGGGCTGATCCTGCTCAACCGCAACAGCCTGAATCAGCTCGCCAGCACGAGCAACCTTTTCAGCCTGCTCTTCCTTGCCGCGCGCGACCATGAGATCCTGCAACTCGGCAAAGTCACCGAAGTGGCGCATGATCTCTTCCTTATTCGGCGCCACCACCACCGCCAAACGCTGCGCACCACAGGCCGCAGCCTCCTGGGCGATCAACTCAATGCCCGGAGTGTCCACCACCGGCAGCAACTCCTTCGGCACAGTCTTCGTCGCCGGCAAAAAACGCGTCCCCATACCAGCAGCAGGAACAACAACCGTCTTCAGCGAAAACGCGTTGCCGTCCGTGGCAGCCGGGGCCGCAGCAGTGTGGTCAGTAGAATTCCGCATAAGTCATGAGCTTAACCTGACGCCCCTGTAAACCCGGTGAGCGACCCAAGGAGTTCCGTGTCTCAATCCACACCAGCCGTCAATGCAAAAGATGCTTTGCGACGAGCCCACCTCTCCACCCGGCGCGAATTAGCCGCAGACACTGCACGTAAGCAGTCACTTGACGACGCGATTGTGTCGCACACACTGGCGTGTTTGCGTGAGACGAATGCGGTGGGGACCAACATCGCGGCCTACAACCCGTTGGCTACTGAGCCGGGCCCAGCCGATTTCGCGACACGTCTTACCGGGCCCGCCCGCACGGTGTTCTTGCCGATCTCGCTCAGCAGCGGCGAGCTGGCGTGGTCCCCAGCCGCAGCCGACGACGCCGGTGCAGCCGGTGCACTCGGAGTCGTCGAGCCCACCGGCGCGAGATTCACCTCCCGGGTGCTGCGCTCGTGCGGGTTGATCGTCGCGCCGGCACTCGCGGTGGACCGAGGCGGGATGCGCCTAGGTAAAGGCAAAGGCTATTACGACCGTGCGCTTGCAGGACTCAACGTACCGGTGGCCGCGGTGGTCTACGACGCGGACATCGTGGACGCCGTGCCTTGCGACGACCACGACCAACCCGTGGACTACATCATCACCCCAAGCGGATTTTTTAGGGTCTGAGGGAACCGGGGTAGCGCAGGGTCCGTCAGATACCTATGGACCTTCACGCACAGTTCGCACAGTTGCGCACGCCCGGATACCGCCGGTCTGTCATCATTCGCCGCATCGTTGCGGTGGTTCTTGTCATCGCCGCGGCGTTGCACGTCATCGTCGGTGTGTCACGCGATGATCCAGCGGTGGTTGTCTTTGCCCGTGAGGTTGCGCCCGGCACCACGCTTACCGGCGAGGACGTGGCCCTGCGGCGACTTCCAGCTGACGCAGTACCGCAGGGGGCACTGTCTGATCTCGCGCTGGCGGAGGGCCAACTTCTTGCCGCGGCGGCATCAGCTGGTGAGGTGTTGACCTCCACACGCCTTGTCGGACCGGATCTCACCGCAACCTTGGTTGCGGAGGAACCACCCGGCGAAGAGTTCTCTCTGGTGCCGGTTCCGGTCGCGGAATCAGACATCATTCCGCTGCTGCATCACGGTGCACGGGTGGACGTGATCGCACAAGGGCCGCGCACTGTCGCGACTGGCGGGCGCGTGGTTACTTCAGGTGAGAAAGGTACAGTTCTTGTGCTATTTCGGCAGTCTCAAGCAGAAGCCGTTGCTGCAGCCTCGTTGGATGGCCCATTGACCTTACTTTTGAGTCGTCATATACAACCGCCTAGTATTCCCTAACATGCTTCAAGGTTTTAAAGATTTCATCATGCGCGGCAACGTCATTGACCTTGCCGTTGGCGTTGTGATTGGTGCAGCTTTCACCGCTGTCGTCACCGCATTTTCCGATTCCATCATCAACCCGTTCCTCGCAGCCCTCGGCGGCGTGGACTACTCCGGCCTCGGCTTCTTCGTCCGTGAGGGCAACGAGGCTACCTTCGTTGACTTCGGTGCACTGATCACCGCAATCATCAACTTCCTGCTCATCGCTGCAGTGATCTACTTCCTGCTGGTCATGCCGATGAACAAGCTCGACGAGGCACAGAAGCGTCACAAGGGCGTCGACCCAGAGGAGCCGGCTCCGACCGAGACCGAGCTGCTCGCGGAAATCCGCGACCTGCTGTCCAACCAGAACCCGAACTCCACCCAGAAGCCGCTGAACTAATCCCCGTGATGCGGCGGCCGCTGCTCTTCGTAGAAGGCGCGGCCAGTCAAGCCCGGCTCTTCGTCATCGAGTAGCACTTCGCGCTCGCCGTCGAACGCCGGGCTTTTGCGTTGTTGCGACGGCGCCTTATCCGCCGTGCGGTCGTAATCCACATCCGCACGACGCACGACTCTTCTTCTCTTGCGTTCCATCTGCACTGTCACCGCGCGCTATCTACACCGAGTACTGGTTGAGTTCGCCGATGAGGTGGGTGACCAGCGGGGCAATCGTCGATACGCCATCGCGAATCGCCTGACGGCTCGACGCCAGGTTCACCACCACCGTAGAGCCGGATACACCGCAAATGCCGCGGGAGGTGCACGCATCAACCGCGCCACACGCCTGCCCCGACGCCCGAATCGCCTGGCTCACCCCCGGCACCACCTTATCGATGATGCCGCGCGTCGCCTCCGGCGTCTTATCGCGCGGACCAACACCCGTACCACCGAGCGTGAGCACCAAGTCCACACCACCGACGACACCGGTCTCAATCGCCTTGCGGATATCGGACTTCTTCGACTTCACCCGCACCACACCGTCAACCCGGTAATTGAACTCGCTAAGGAGCTCCACCACCATCTTGTCGGTGTTATCGCCGGGGGCGTCGTATCGACGATCCCCCACCAACACAACAATGGCACGCGGCGATTCCGGCGCAGCCTGCTCCAGCTCAGAGGCACGAAGGGTTGCATCGTCCGGCTCGTTCATGTCCAGATCAGCAAGATCAACCGAGTCATACAGTTCAGTCATCGTAAAACGGGCTCCCGTCCGTCAGCGCGGTGAGAAAATATTGCAAGTCTCTAAAGAACTTACTCTGTGCTGAGGGTCACCTCTACCGGAATCGGCTCACCTTCTCCTTGACGCTCCACTTGCAGCGTCACTGTCTGGCCAAAGTCCTGCGAACGGGTAGCGGCAATCAACGCGTCGGCTGAATCTATAAGTCGGTCATTCAACCGCGTGATCACATCCCCCGGCTTCAGACCAGCCTGCTCCGCAGGACTGCCAGGTTCCACCGCGGCAACCACAGCGCCGCCAGTGATGGCCTGGGCGATGCTGACCTGCACACCCAGCATCGGTTGCGTCGCCTCACCATTACGGATCAGCTGGTCCGCCACTCGCTTGGCAAAGTTCGACGGAATGGAGAACCCAAGACCGATCGAACCGCCGGAGCTCTCTCCGCCAAAGCTGCTCTGGGACAGCGACGCAATCGCCGAGTTCATACCGATCAGGTTGCCGTTCATATCCACCAACGGGCCGCCCGAGTTACCGGGGTTGATCGCCGCATCCGTCTGGATGCCGTCCATCAGCGAGCTCTCGCCGCCACCCTGGCTCGCGCGCACCGGTCGGTTGAGCGCAGAGACGATACCTGAGGTCACCGTCGCAGACAGACCCAACGGCGAGCCGACCGCCACGACCTGCTGGCCCACGCGCAGGTCGTTAGAATTGCCGAACTGCACCACCGGCAAGTTGTCTACGCCCTCGATCTTGAGCACGCCAATGTCGGTGTTCACATCGGAGGCAACATACTGCGCGCGGTGGCGAGAACCATCGTTGAGCGTGACTTGAATTTCGGTCCCCGGCTGCGCACCTGCGGCAATCACATGGTGGTTGGTCAGCACATACCCATCAGAGGAAATGATGGAGCCGGATCCCTCCGCCCCACCAGAGCGCGTGGCCACCTCAATGGACACCACCGACGGCAGCACCTGCGCCGCCACCTTCTCTACCGATCCATCTGGTGCCTCCGCGGCATTCGACACAGAGGGATTCTCCAGGGCGTTTTCTTGCGCCTGCTCTCCACTCGGAGCATCTGCGCTTTGCGACGATCCCGCCGACCCCGCAACGTAACCCGCACCGGCACCGGCCGCGAGGGCGGTCACCAACGCAACCGCAAAGGCGGTTCCTACGCCTGCGCGACGCTTCGGAGCCTGGGATTGCGGCGGAACCGTGTACACGCCACCGCTTGGCACATACGGTGCCTGGTCGTAGTTTTCAGTTGTCTGGTGCGGAAAGCTCGAGGTTTCATCGTTGGGTTGCTCTCCGAAATCGCGCGTATTGCTCATGGATTGCGAGTATGCCCTACCGCGCTGTGGCGGCGCTTGCGACCTCACCAAACGAAACGTAGTGTTTTCTGTACATTTTCTGTACGGGTTTAGCTGTAGCTTTTCTTCGGGATGACGCGGGTCTCGTTCTCGTCTTCAACTACAAGATCTTCAGCCGTCTCGTCCTCCGGAGGACGTCCCGGGAACACCACCCGGAAACGGGCGCCACCGTCATCCGACTCTTCCGCCACGATTGTCGCACCGTGGCGGTCCATCACCTGTTTCACAATCGCCAATCCCAGGCCAGAACCCGGCATAGCGCGCGACTCCGGGGAACGGTAGAACCGTTCAAAGACTTTCTCGCGCTCCTCGGGTGGGATGCCGGGGCCCGAGTCGTCGACAATAAGCACCGCGTTGCGCTTCGCCGCCTTAAGCGACACACGCACTGCACCACCCTCCGGCGACCACTTCGCAGCATTATCGATCAAGTTGATCGGCGCACGTCCCATGGCAAAACGATCACCACGAATGACCCACGGGTCGGCGTGGAACAAGAACGTCACATCGGGGCGACGACGACGCACACGGTCCAGCGCCTCTTCGAGCACCTCGTCGAGGCGGAAATCCTCCGGCTCGGTCTCATGCGACTCGTCGCGAGAAAGGTCCACCAGGTCGCCGATCAGAATCGACATCTCTTCCATCTGGGCAAGCACATCACGTTCCAGATCGGCCCGGTCCTCGGCCGAAATCTGGTCTTGGCGGCCCGAGTTATGCAACATCATCAACAACTCAATGTTGGTGCGCATCGATGTCAACGGCGTCTTGAGCTCATGGCCCGCATCCGCCACCAGTTGCGCCTGACGCTTCTTGGACTCCTCCAACGACCTCACCAAGGCGTTGATCGAAGAGGTCACCTCCGCAAATTCGTCGTCGCCCTCCACCGGAAGTTCACGCGGCCCACTCGACTCGTTAGCGTTGTCCAACTCACGGTGCAGCCTGCGCACCGGAGTCAAGCCCACCGCCGAAATGAACGCACCAGAAATCCACGCCACCAGGCTGCCGACACCGATAACCACCAGCGCTGCCGCCGCCCGGCTTCCAGAGATGCGACCGTACGGGTCCTCTGTCCGAGATGCGGCAACCACCATCCCATCCGGTGTTTGGCGCACAACAACACGCTTACCGTTGACTGAGCGCACGGATACCGAATCGCCGCTCTCCGTACGCAAATACGGCCCTGAAATTGATACCGGATCCCCCAAGAACAGGTTCGAGTCTGCCCCTGAAACCGCAATGCTTGTCAACGGGTTTGATCGCCGAAACGCCGCAATTTCAGAGCGGATCTGATCTTCCGAGGCCCCGTCGAGCTGGCGAGCCATCCCCAACGTCTTGCTCCGCAGCTCAGTATCCAACACGCCTTCGTGGGTTTTGGTAGACAGCCACATGCCAAGCATCGTCGTTAACCCAACTGCGGCAGCGACAATGAAGCCCGACAGCACCGCCAATTTCAGGCGCAAGGAATGACCTGCCCCGAGGCGGGTCTCATAGGCATCGCCAGACGCGACGCGCAACATCACGGAGCAGTCTCCCGAAGCACGTAACCCACACCACGCACAGTATGGATAAGGCGAGATTCACCGCCAGCCTCAGTCTTACGACGCAAGTAACCGATGTAAACCTCCAGGGCGTTGCCCGAGGTTGGGAAGTCGTAGCCCCACACTTCCTCAAGAATGGTCTGACGGGCCAATACGTGGCGCGGGTTCTGCATCAGCAGGTGCAGCAACGCAAACTCCGTACGAGTCAGCGAGATCGGTCGGCCATCGCGGAACACGTCACGCGTCGAGGTGTCCATGGTCAGGTCCTCGAACTTCAGCGTGGTCGAATCCTTCTGCTCACTGTGGCGCGACTCCGCACGGGAGCGACGCAGCAGCGAGCCGACACGCGCCAGCAGCTCCTCAAGCGCGAACGGCTTGGGCAGGTAGTCGTCCGCACCAGCGTCGAGGCCAGCCACACGGTCCGCGACACCATCGCGCGCCGTCAGCATAAGAATCGGGCCATCGTAGCCCGAAGAACGCAGCGTACGGCAGACACCGAGGCCGTCAAGCTTTGGCATCATAAGGTCCAAAATGGTCAGATCCGGCTGTTCTAACCGGATCTGGTCGAGCGCATCCTCACCATCTACGGCGAGGACTACGTCGTATCCGTTGAAACGAAGCGACCTACGCAGTGACTCGCGCACAGCCTGTTCGTCATCGGCAACGAGAATTTTCATGCGGATATTATGACTTATTTTCCTCTAAGAGTGAAAACGGCATTAAAAAACCGGGCCCCACCTGTGGGAACCCGGTATTTTTGCGCGAGTTTTACCTTGCGGAAGCTTAGAACTGCTCGACGTCGATCAGGCCAGCCTGAGCTGCCTTGACCAGACGACGCGGGATCTGCACCTCGCGGCCGTCGATCTTGACGTTGACCAAGTCAGGGTTGTTGGCCTTCCACTGGGAACGGCGCATGCGCGTGTTAGCGCGGGACATCTTGAACTTAGGGGTTGCCATGATTGTGCTCCTTTACGCCCTTTAGTTAGCGGACTTCTTCTTGCGGCGTGCCATGCCACCGAAACGCTGGTTGAACTTCTCAACACGGCCAGCGGTGTCCATGAGACGCTGAGCGCCAGTCCAGAACGGGTGAGACTCTGCGGTCACGTCAACCACGATGAGCGGGTACTCGTTGCCGTCCTCCCACTGCTCGGTGCGTGCGGAAGTCAGGGTGGAGCGCGTCAGGAACTTGTGGCCCGTGTTCGCGTCCTGGAAAATCACCGGGTGGTAATCCGGGTGAATGTCTTTCCTCATTAGTATTCGTCTCCCTCAGGATTGAACTACGGGTCGGTTCCTTACATTAAGGATCGTGCCCGAGTTGGGTGCGAAATGGTCTTTTCATCCGACGGTTGCCGGACAACTCGAAATAGCATACAGCTCACTTACGCTGCGACCTAATCATTGCAACTTGCTTATCGACGACCTCCGCCCTGCTCATCCACCACTTACCCTCAACCCCGCCATGAATCTTTCCTCGTTTTCTTTGCCGCTGGCAGCAATCGCCAGTCTCGCCGTGCTCGCCGCAGTGTCCCTGAACGACGCCACTGAAGTTGCCCTTCGGCTTGTTCCAGTACTCGGTTTCGCGGCCGGCATGTCTGTCGTCGTCAATCTCGCTGCTCGTGTGCACACCTTCGAGTGGCTGGTTGGCGCGTTGCAGCGCACGACGTCACGCAGAGAGATCGTTCTGGCGGGGTTTCTCGCACTGTGTGTCGCCGCAACGGCGTTCCTCTCACTCGACACCACTGCGATCATGCTGACCCCGCTGGCGGTGCAACTCG
The DNA here is from genome assembly GCF_001836265.1 of Corynebacterium sp. HMSC036E10. Classification (NCBI taxonomy): domain Bacteria; kingdom Bacillati; phylum Actinomycetota; class Actinomycetes; order Mycobacteriales; family Corynebacteriaceae; genus Corynebacterium; species Corynebacterium sp. HMSC036E10. Next base: position 1,735 of record NZ_KV827999.1, on the reverse strand, counting down.
CCTCCCGCTTCCGCCTCCCGGTGCCGGCGGTGGCGCTTTCCGTGGTGTGGATTGCCAACTTTGCGTCCATGCCTTTGCCGGTTTCCAACTTGACGAATTTGCTGGCGGTGGGCGGCGACGCGTTTTCCACCACCGGTGAATACGTGAAACTCGCCGCCGCCCCTGCAGCCGTGGCAGTGGCAGTGGCAGTGGCAGCGTCCTACGCGGCCCGGGCGATATACCGCAGCGCAGCCGGCGAGCCTATGCCCGAAGCGTTATCGATCCTCCCCCGCCCAACGGGCGCCCTTGCGGTGCTGGGCGTCACCGTCCTCGCACTCCTCAGCCCGATCCCCTACTGGCTGACGAGCACCGTCGCCGCCATCGCAATGTGGTGTGCGGTGGGCCCGACCGGACGGAGCGACGGCATTACTCCACTCATCCCGTGGTCGGCGCTCAGCCTTGCCACTGCCTTCTCCGCGGTGGCGACACTGGCCCTGCAGATCAGCGATATTTCGTCCGCCGTGCAGCAACTCGCCGGCACACACCCCTTAGCAATTGCAGCTGCTGGCGCGACCACAGCGAACGCGATCAACAACATCCCTGCGTTTTTGATGCTCGAACCTGCAGTCAGCGATCCGGCCAGCGTGCTGGCTCTCCTGATCGGCGTCAATGTCGGCCCGGTGATCACCCCATGGGCATCGCTCGCCACACTGCTGTGGGCAGATCAACTCCGCCGCGCAAAGGCCCCAGTACCGTGGCGCGGTTTCATCCTGTGGGGCCTACTCCTGGCACCAGTTACCGTCATTGCCGCTACCGCTGCACTGCTTGCCGTTGCTTAGCCGCAACCATGTCGACAGCCCGGTGCATGACAATTTCAAACGGTCCCCGCTGGAAGCGCTTCAGCCACAACATGCTGAAGGCAACAAGCAGCGCACACAACGCGAGATAAACCCCACACACGAGCAAGGTGCCGGCAGGCCCCTCTACGTACCGGGCTAGACCAAACCCGAAGTCGTAGAACACCACAGAGGCGAGCACATTCTGCAGGATGTAGCACGTCAGCGCGGTGCGACCGACTGCAGCCAAACCGGTTCCCACCACACCAAGCGTGTTGTCGCGGCGGATGTAGAAGGCCGCGATGAGCGCGAGGACACCGAACGCCACTACCGTCGAGGTGACGTAGCGCGTCAACGAAGCAGATGCGCCGGTGGCAAACAAGCGCAGCCCCCAGTCCAGCGGGATACCAACACCAAGGCCGACGAGCATTACTTTGCGACGCAACCCCGCCCCGGCGGGTTGGAACAATCCAGCGCGGTACAACCTGGCCGCGAGGAGAAACACACCGATGCCCATCACGAACATGATTGGGATTTCGAACCTGCCGCCGAAGAAGTCGTCGATACGCGCCTGCACCATCGCCGGATAGCTGTCGGTTGCGGTGTAGAGCGCAAACGACTGGTCAAACGTGGGGATATCCTCGCCACCCTCGATCTCGTCGAGCGGAATACTGTTAAGCAGATAGGTGCCCACGGAGAACAGCAACATGACAAGGACATGTGCGCTCAGCGCCAGCCACATCCATACCTTTTGCACGCGCTCGCTGCGCGCAATAATCGGCGCCACCGCAAGGGCGGTCAGGCCGTAGCCCATCAACACATCAAACTCAAAGATGAAGATGTAGTTCAGTAGCCCTTCGGCCACAAGCAAGATTGCGCGCCAGTAGTACACCCATCTGTACGCGCTGACCTGCGGCGTT
>NZ_KV827998.1:3331-52616 GCF_001836265.1 Corynebacterium sp. HMSC036E10 | reverse complement strand
AGGTCAACAACCCGGATAAGGACACCAAGGTCTCCGCTAAGGATGAGGACGGCAAGGACATCCCTGTCGAAATCGATCCGAACACCGGCGAGATCGTTGTCACCCCGGGTAAGGACGTTGATGGTCCGATCACGGTAACCATCGAGGATCCGGACCTGGACGGCGGCAAGACCGAGGTCGAAATCGACGTCAACGGCCACAAGAAGGGCCGCGACGACAACGGTTCCGGCGCGTCCGACGACAAGACCACTGTCTCCCCGGGTAAGAGCACGGTCACGCCGAACGGCAAGGAGCAGAACGTCGGCAAGGTTGATCAGGGCAACTCTGACAAGAAGGGTGAACTGACTGCTGAGCTCGTCGATAAGGATGGCAACCTGATCAAGGGCGCCAAGGTCACCATTGACAAGGATGGCAACATCATTGTCTCCGTCCCGGAGGGCACCCCGGCCGGCGAGGCTTGGGTCGTCGTTAAGGAAGACGGCAAGGAGATCGACCGCTTCAAGATCCAGATCGGTGAGGGCAAGACCACTGCAGGCAGCAGCTGGGGCGACCTCTCCGCCGATCAGCAGCGCAAGTGCCTGGCCTCCTCCATCGGTGGTCTCGGCCTGCCGCTGCTGGCACTGATCCCGGTCGGCCTGCTGGCCACCACGGGTCTGCCGGGCCTGGAGCCGGTCATCCGGGACTTCAACGCCCAGGTCGAGGCTGCGAACATCGCACTGCAGAAGCAGGTTGGCATCTACAACCCGCAGATGGCAGCACAGGCCGCTGAGATCAACGCACAGCTCAAGGAGATCGGCCTGAACCTGGTCACCGGTGCTGCTGTGCTGGTGCTCATCCCGGCTGCTATCGCTGGTGGCGTGCTCACCGCGAAGAACTGCACCCCGGGCGAAGGCTTCGGTTCCTCCATCTAAGCCAGCACCCTGAAACCGCCCCGCTTCCCAGCGCTCACTGAGCGCGGGAGGTGAGGCACCTTCCTCGAAACGTCGTTGCCCCGCTCACCAAACAGGTGGGCGGGGCAACGGCGTTTTGTATTGCGGTAGAAGTAGCCAAACAGGGACACCTCTTGCACTTGCAAGTGAAAGTCGATATTGTTCATCCTGTACATAACAGGAGGTTCAGATGTCCATCACACTATCTCCCCCGAAGCCCATCGTTCTCACTACCGAGGAGATGGCATCATTTGAAACACTGAAGCTGCCGGACGGCGCGGACATTGCGATCCGTGACCGTGATGGTAACGATATTGATCTGCCTGAGGGGATCCAGGAAACTGTGATCGCGGCTCTTCAGGCCATCATTAAGAATGGTGAAGTCACCATCACACGTATGCCCGCAAAGTTAACCAGTACATCGGCTGCAGAGATTCTTGGAGTTTCGAGGCCCACCCTAATGAAGTGGGCAAAGGAGGGTAAGATAAGCAGCTTTAAAGTTGGTACGCATACTCGCTTTAACCGGGATGATGTTCTCGATTTCAAACGAGGTTTGGAAAAGAAGCGGAATGACGCATTTGAGGAACTTCGTTCCTTCGAGTTCCGGGAGTTCGGTCCGATTGATGACTGATCGCCAGACTTGGAATCTAAGGCGATAGCATTACCCTTGTGGTTCAGCGTGTTTTAGTGGATGCGAATGTTGTAGCCAGTCGAATATTGACGGACTGGCTATTTCATTTGCGTAGGTGCAACAGTGGGATGTATGTGCTGTTATGGACTCGGGACATTCAAGTAGAGGCGTTAAGGGTGATGCGTCGTAAGCACCCCGAATGGCCTGGAACCGCTATCGAGGGGCGGCTCAAAATGCTTGAGGAGATCTTTGATGAAATGATCATCTACCCAGAGGCGGACTATGCCTTTACTGGGACAGATGAAGGGGATTTTCATGTTCATGCAGCCGCTGTTGCTGGTAAGGCAAACTACATCCTTACTGACAATGCGCCGAAGGACATCACCTTGGTGCCCGACGAAGAGCACTACGAGATTGTCAACAGTGATGACTTTTTTAATCTCGTTGCGGATTCGAATGTGCCAGCTTTTATAGCTGCTACGGAAGGCCAATTTGATTACTACTCGCAGCGGGGGAGGATGTCTCGGCCTATCCATCAAGTGTTAGAGGATGTGGGTTGCCCGGAGTTCGCTCGAAGAGTGAAGATGGCGTTAGGTGAGATAGCGCAGCGGCGTTGAGGGTTCATTTGCGTGGACTAAGATCTTTTGGCCATGCTTGCGGTGGTTAGAACTGTTTGGAGCGGAGCGAGCACATTCCCTTGGCCGTGGCAACAGATACTTTTTGTGGATTCGTTCCAAGCTAGATGATTCTTCACGTCGCATAGTCGCAACGATTAAGAGGCTGTTTCGGCTGGGGTGATTTCATCCGCCTGGACTTCCAAGTCTGCACCTGTGTCCTCGATGAATATACCTTGGATGAGGACTACATCGCCTACGTGGGCATCGGGTTGTTCGGAGAGCTCGCGCGGTTGCGCCTGTATAGCGATTCCCTCGGCTGGACCTTGAGTGTAATGAGGGGTTATGAAAGCCCCGCCGGCCAGCAGCACGACGGGGACTGGGCGCGTCGCTGTCCCCAGATAATCTGGCGAGGGCGCCGCCTCTGTCCCTGAGCATAGCCGAGTCTCTTGGCTACCTGCGCGACATATAAGTGTGGGACAATCTGGCGTTATGACTGTTCCATCTTCTGCACAGCGTCGCGCGCTGATCCTTGGCACGTCGCCGATGGCCCGCGAGCTTGAGCAGGCTTACCAGCGCCTTGGGTTTGAGACTCAGATTGGTGCTGTGTCGCTGGCTGATCAGTTCCACCCGGACATTATTGTGACCACGGGGGATTCGCCGGACACGCTCGAAGAGGTTGAGGTGGCGGCGGAGGCTGCCGGGGCGGCGGTGGCGCCGTCGACAAGCGCATGCCGCCGTACTGCGGACCGCATGGCGGTGCGCACCCAGGCGAGCGAGGAACTGGGCTTGCCCACGCTGGATTGTGAGTTTGTGACCACGCCGCAGGAAATGCAGGACGCGGTGGAGCGCCTCGGGTTTCCGTGTGTGGTGAAGTCGCCGAAATCCCGCGACGGGCAGGGATTTTCCACGGTGCACAGCAACGCCGACCTTGCGGAGGCCTGGAGTATCGCCTCGGAAGGGGAGGGTGACGGTGGGGTGGTGGAGCGCTACATCGACTTTGATTTTGAGGCCACGATCCTCGCGGCGCGCTCCATCGACCCGAACACGGGCGAGTTGGCTACGTGGTTCTGCGAGCCGATCGGCACCCGCCACCGCGAGGGCAAACTGGTGGAGGCGTGGCAGCCTGCGCCGATGCCGGAGGCCGCGATGGACAACGCGCGCTCGATTGCCGCGCGCATCATGGGGGGGCTTGCAAGTTGCGGCGTGTACTCCATTGAGCTGTTTGTCTCTGGCGACGATGTCTACTTCTCCCAGGTCACCCCACGCCCGAGCCGTGATGGGTTGGTCACGCTTGCCACGCAACGCGTCAACCAGTTTGATCTGCAGGCGCGTGCGACGCAGGAGTTGCCCATCGATTCGACGCTGGTCAGCCCCGGTGCTGTGCGCTTCTTGCCGGGGGTGACTCCCTCGCTGGAGGCTATCGCCGCCGCGATGGAGGTGGAGGAGACCACGGTGCGCATGTTTGGCCCGGATGTGTTGATTCTTTCCACCGCGGATTCGGCCGCTGAGGCGCGTGTGCGTACCGATGACGCGGCGCGCGCCATGAAGAAGATGTAGGTCACACCATATAGTGTCTCGCCGTGTCGGCAGTGCCGGTAAACTATGCACTGTTTGCCCCACAACGAAAGGTGAGACAATGTCCCAGACCCTGCTTGTAACCCTTGCAAACCGCACCTTCGAGGGTGTGGATCTGCAACAGCTCGCCGGCCGTCTCGGCCTCGAACTGGTGCGCGCCGAAGGCGACAGCGTGGCGGAGATCTTCAACTCCGGCGCACTGTTCGGCGGCGCGAAACTGATCCAGGGCACTGGTGACTACAACTTTGACGGCGAGCTCGCCGCAGCGCTCGGGGTGCCCGTGGTGCTCATTACTAGCGACGACACCACCGCCACCCTGGCCAAGCGCCGCGTGGAGGAGTTCGGGGCGGTTGTGGTGTCGTCGATTAGCGGTGGCGAAGTGGACACCTTCGAACCCGCTGCTGTCGAGGCCAAGCAGGTCATGAGCCCCATCGTGTTCGAGCATCAGCTGCTGGAGCAGGCCAAGGCCGCCGGCTCGCACGTGGTGCTGCCGGAGGGCGAGGACGACCGCATTCTGCAGGCCGCGGATCAGCTGCTGCGCCAGGGGATTGCGGAGATCACGATCCTTGGCGATGTCGACGACATGAACCGCCGCGCCGCCGACCTTGGCCTGGATTTGAGCGGTGCGCACCTGGTCAACCACCTCGAATCCGACCTGCTCGAGGAGTTTGCCGCCGACTTTGCGGAACTGCGCAAGAAGAAGGGCGTGACGCTCGAGGAGGCCCGCGAGACCATGAAGGACGTCTCCTACTTTGGCACCATGATGGTGCACAAGGGCCTGGCAGACGGCATGGTCTCCGGCGCTGCGCACACCACCGCGCACACGATTAAGCCGTCGTTCCAGATCATCAAAACCGCCCCGGGTGCATCCGTGGTCTCCTCGATCTTCCTCATGGTCATGCAGGACCGTCTCTGGGCGTTCGGCGACTGTGCCGTGAACCCGAACCCGACCGCCGAGCAGATCGGCGAGATCGCCGCCGTGTCCGCCAAGACCGCCGCCCAGTTCGGCATTGATCCGAAGGTGGCCATCCTGTCGTACTCCACCGGCTCCTCCGGTGCGGGCCCGGACGTGGAGCGCGCGGTTGAGGCCACCGCGAAGGCGAAGGAACTCGCCCCGGACGTTGCCATCGACGGCCCACTGCAGTTCGACGCCGCCTGCGACCCGGGCGTGGGCGCGAAGAAGGCCCCCGAATCCCCGGTAGCGGGCCAGGCCAACGTGTTCATCTTCCCCGACCTGGAGGCCGGCAACGCGGGCTACAAGATCGCTCAGCGCACCGCAGGCGCCCTCGCAGTTGGTCCGGTGCTGCAGGGCCTGAATAAACCGGTCAATGATTTGTCCCGCGGCGCCACCGTGCCAGATATCGTGAACACCGTAGCTATCACCGCGATTCAGGCAGGGGCGAAGTAAATGTCTTACGTACTGGTTATCAACTCCGGCTCGTCCTCGATCAAGTTCCAGATCGTCGACCCGACCTCCGACGCATCGGCAGACCCGTTCGTCTCGGGTCTTGTTGAGCAGATCGGTGAGCCCCAGGGCCGCATCACCATCAAGTACGACGGCCAGAAGCACGTCGTACAAAAGGCCGTGCCCTCTCACGCGTCCGGTTTGCAGGAGACGTTCAAGCTTCTCGACGCCAAAGGCGTCGGCCCGACCCAACTCGACATCGTCGCCGCAGGCCACCGTGTTGTCCACGGCGGCATGGTGTTCTCCGAGCCGGAGCTGATCCTGGACCCGGTCGTCGACATGATCCGGGACCTCATCCCGCTGGCGCCGCTGCACAACCCGGCCAACATCGATGGCATCGAGGTCGCCCGCGAGTTGCTGCCGGGCATCCCGCACGTCGCCGTGTTCGACACCGGCTTCTTCCGCGACCTGCCCCCGGCCGCCGCGCTGTACGCCATCAACGCTGAGGTCTCCGAGCGCAACCTGATCCGCCGCTACGGCTTCCACGGCACCTCACACGAGTTCGTGTCCTCCCAGGTGCCGGAACTCATCGGCCGCGACCCGGCGCACACCCGCCAGATCGTGCTCCACCTGGGCAACGGCGCTTCCGCTTCTGCTGTGGCCAACGGCCACCCGATCGACACCTCGATGGGCATGACGCCGCTGGCAGGTTTGGTCATGGGTACCCGCTCCGGCGATATCGACCCGGGCATCATCTTCCACCTGGTGCGTCAAAGTGGCATGACTATCGACGAGATCGACAACCTCCTCAACCGCCAATCTGGCGTCAAGGGCCTGTCGGGCGTCAATGACTTCCGCGAACTGCGCGCCATGATCGAAAACGAGGACGAAAACGCCTGGCTGGCCTACAACGTGTACCTCAACCAGCTGCGCCGCTTCATCGGTTCCTACATGATCGCGCTCGGCCGCGTGGACGCCATTACGTTCACCGCCGGCGTTGGCGAGAACGATAAGTTTGTTCGCATGGATTCGCTGGACAACCTGAAGCACTACGGCATCGAGATCGATCCGGCGAAGAACGATTTGCCTAACGACGGCCCACGCATCATCTCCACCGACGACTCCACCGTGAAGGTTCTCGTCGTGCCTACCAACGAGGAGTTGGCCATCGCGCAGAAGGCCGCCGCCGTCGCCGCACGGGTATAAAAGCAAAATGTTGTAACAACTTACCCTAAGCCGATATATTGACGTGTAGTAACAACGCCCGCATTGCGGGCTGAACATACCGTCAAAGGGGATGGGCAGATGGCCGAGCAGCACCGCAACGTTTCCAGTGTGCGCCGACGTGGAACCTCAATCGCAGCATGTGCCATCGGCCTGTCGCTCATCGCAGGCGCGGTGCAACCGGTGCAGGCGGCCGAACCCACGGAGACCACGGAACCCGCACCGGAGCCGGTTGCAGACCCGGCGAATCCCCCCGAGGTCGACGAGGGGTGGTCTGGCGTCTCCTACCCAGCGGCTAAGGTGCGCCTTGGCCAAAACACCTCCACGGAGGTGGTGCTCGGTTTCCTTGAGTCGTACATCAACAAGCCGGTGCACTACCGCTTTGAACATCCCGATGCCGTCAACCCGGCCTGGGGTGCTGAGATCGACGGCGATTCGGGCACCGTGACCATCACCCCGGATCCGTCCAAGGCTGAAGAGCTGCCGGATGAAGAGACCATCAACATCATGGCGGTGTACAAGGACGGCGACCACAAGATCGTGCCGTTCGACATCGTGCTTTCTGCGGACCCGTACTTCATGCGGGTCGAGGACCGCACCTTCTGGGCGCACAAGCGCATCAAGCCGGTCCCCGTTCGCGCGCTGCGGGTTCCCGATGGCGCCACATTGACTATCGACGACTCCACCCTCCCCGAAGGCATCACCGCCGACACCTCCCGCGCCAAGGGCCGTTTCCAGAACGTGTACCTCAAGGGCGCCCCGACCACCCCGGGCACCTACAACGTCACTGCGCGCGTGCTGGGCGAGGACGGCAGTCCGCTCGTTGATACCGCAGGCAACGTCGTCACCTCCATGTTCACTATCACCGTCAAGGACACCTCGGAGCTTCCTGAGCCTGTCCGGGAGAAGCTGACCACCCCGCCGGACGGCACCGTCCGGCCCGGTGAGAAGTTGGAGATCCCCGTCGACACCGAAAACGCCTCCTCCGTGGACGTCCAGGGCCTGCCGGACGGTGTGATTTACGACGAGGAAAACAGCGTCATCACCGGTACCCCCAAGGAGCCGGGCGACTACGACGTGGTCGTGGAGGTCATCACCGAAGACGACAGGTTGTTGGAGGAGCACCTTGAGATCTCGGTGTCCGTGGCTGACGGCTTCGCGTGGCATCCAATCACGGTGCGCGCTGGTGAGGATGTAGAGGCTGCGCCGTCGAGGGTGCCGTCGACAAGCATGGGCATCCGCGCCGCCGACGATGCGCCCGAGTGGGTTACCGTTGGCGTCGACGGCGTGATCAAGGCAGTCCCGCCGCGCGACCTGGCGCCGGGGGAGTACAAGTTTGGCGTGATTACCGACGACGGCACGCGCAGCACCGTCACCATCGACGTCCAACCCCCGAACACCGACGCCTCCCGCTACTGGCCCGAGTACCGCCCGGGCTACCTGCGCTACGGCGAGACCGGCAACAACAGCGCACCGACCGCGACGCTGAACGAGGGCGGCCGCAGCTACCGCAACCAGCCGCTGCCTGCCGGCACGAAGTTCGAGATTCTGGGTGATTCCACGGGCCTTGAAATGGACAAGTCCACCGGCGTGATCACGGTGACAAAGCCACGCACCGAGAACTTCGACGTCCGCGTGCGGATCACATTCCCGGATGACACCATCGCGGAGCGTTATGCGAAGTTCATCGTGGACCCCGCCCCGCACAACGTCACCTACCAACCCGCCTACGAGCAGAATAAGGGCGCGCAGCCAGGCAAGACGGTGCTCATCCGCCAGATTGGCAAGATGCCTGAGGATGCGGAGTACGTGCTGGCCACCCCGCACACCGAACTCGAGGGCTGGGATGTTGCCGTCGACCTGGATTCCGGCCTGATTCGCGCGACCGCGCCGAAGGACAACGCCAAGCCGATCGAGGTGCAGGTCCGCGCGCTGTACTCGGACGGCACCATCGACGATAAGGGGCGCGAAGGCGGCGAGGCTGCCACCGTGCGTATCGACGCCCTCACCGGCTCCACCCTCGCCGACGGCGTCCGCAGCCTGGAGTACAAGCCGGTATTCGACGCCGAAGGCAACATCAGGATCACCCCCACCGGCTCGGTGCCGGAAGGCACGAAGTTCGAGGCAGACGGCCTGACCACCCTGCCGGTAGAGCTTGACGAGAACACCGGTGAGATCACGATCAAGGTGCCAACCGACGCACCGGCCGACGCACCCTTCGACGTACCGATCAAACTGACACTGCCGGACGGCTCCACCCAGGAAGTCGTCGTCCCGGTGACCACCCGCTCCGAAGCCAAAGGCAAGGCCGTGTCGTGGGCGCCGCTGAAACTCACCGAGGGCGGCGACCCGACCACCAAACTGCCCACCGCTGCACCGGAGGGGGCGCGGTACGGGCTGGCGGCGTCGTTTAGCGAGCCCGGCTGGCGCGTCCATGTCGACGAAACCACCGGCGCCATCACCGCCGCCATCGACGGCGGCAAGGCGGCGAGGAGCAACGCGCTGGCCACCCTGATCCCGATCGTGGTCACGTTCACCGACGGCTCCCAACGCATCGTCGAGGTCCCGGCGACCGCCGTGCGTGGCGAGGCCGCCCTCACCGGCATCGAATACCTCGGCGGCAACGTCCGCGCAGGCGCGGAACGTGTACTGACCCCCACCAAGCACAAGGGATCCTTCTCCCTGGTCACCCCGGTGGAGGGGCTGCACACCGCCATCGACCCGGAAAACGGCGTGCTCACCGTCAAGGCCACCCCAGATACCCTGCCCGGCATCCGCGAGGTGCCCGTGCGTATTAGCTTCAGCGACGGCTCGGAACTGTTCACCTCCGCGCCCGTCCAGGTGCTCACCGCCAACGGCGCGACCACCCTGGCCAAGGACGCGAAGCTGGAGAACATGCTGGTCAAGGGCACCGCTGGCGAGACCTCCCGCTTCGCCCTGACGCGCCCGGAGACCGCCATCGACCACCCGTTCTCGCTCGGCCAAACCGAATCCGACGGCTGGACCTTCGGCATCGACCACGCCACCGGCGAACTCACCGCCAGCATCCCCGCAGGTGCGGAGGGCCATGCGAAGGCCGTGCCGGTGTTCGTCGAATACCTCGACGGGTCCCGTGGCAAGTTCACGGTGACGGTGGAGGCGACACGGGCGGTGGAGTCGTCGACAAGCAGTAGCTCCGTAGACACCCGCGCGATAGGCTGGATCGCCGGGCTGCTTGCCATCCTCGGCCTCATCGGGGCAACCAACTACGCCCTGTACGAAAACCGAGAGTTTTACCAACAATTCCTCGTCTGGTGGAAGTAGGAGAACATGCGAGTACACAAGAAAGTCGCCGCCGCCGCGGTTGCCGCGAGCCTCGGTGCAGGGCTCGTAGTGCCAATACAGGCAGGCGCCGTCATTGAGCAGACGCGTCCCTTCTCCGTCGACGCGAAAACCGGTGCGTTCGAAGGCTTCCAAACCGTCGAAGCCAACAAAGGCCGCGTCAGCTGGCTGACCTACAACAACCCCACCTACGGCAGCCTGCCCACCGCCCTCTACATCGACGCGTTTAACGACGGCACCCGCGTCCAATACGTCGGCAACGACACCGACGTCAAAACCTCCAGCAAAAACGGCGTAGACACCATCACGCTCACGCACACCAAAAACGGCGTCGAGCTCACCCGCACCTTCACCGTCACCGCCAAAGAAGTCACCGTCAACGTCGTCGCACGCAACGTCACCGACGCACCGAGCCCCCTGGCCATCGACCTCACCGCAGGCATGATGTCCTACGACTACGACCTCACCGCCACCCCCAAAAACAACGGGTACGAGGTCTCCGTCGGCGGACGCTACAACGTGCATACGCTTTTCGACGACCCCACCACCACCGCAACCGGCGACACCCTCAACAACGCCCTTTCCGGCGCCAACAACGCCAGCCGCTTCCAAACCGGCAAATGGGAAAACACCGTCGCACCAGGCGAAACCCTCGAAGCCACCGTCACCTTCCAAGGCACCGCCAGCGAAGCGCTAAAAGATACCGACGGCGACGGCTTCCCCGACGAATGGGAACGCAACGGCTTCACCTCCGCCGACGGCAAAGAATTCCCACTCCACCGCTGGGGCGCCGACCCCACGCGCCCAGACCTGTTCCTCCAACTCAACTGGATGAAATCCGAATGGGAATCCCTGGGCTGCTCCGACAAGCGCAAGTACGCGCCTACCGAAGAAGACTTTGACAAGTTCCAGGAATGCGCCAATGCGAACACCAACGTGTACCGCCCCTCGCGCCAAACGCTGAACGACCTCGTCGACCTCTTCGACAAAGAGGGCTACAACCTGCACATCGACGCCGGCGTCTACTACAACAACATCCCCGGCCTCGAACCCCACGGCGGGCCAACCGAGGACTACGCGGAGTACTACTTCGCCGGCGAAAACCCGGCAGTCAGGATGATCAAAGACCGCGACCGCCTGCTCGGCGAGCGCAAAAACATCTTCCGCGTCGGTGTCATCGGCGACAGCCAAGCCGCAGACAACCCGTCCTCCGGCAACGCCCTACTTGCCGACGGCGCCTTCTACATCGCCAAAAACGAACGCATGACCTCGCAGGAACAACTCCGCAACACCATCCTGCACGAGTTCGGCCACAACCTCGGCCTGACCCACTCGGGCTCGTCGAAAGTAAAGCGCCCCGACAGCGAGTACGTCCCGCACTACGAATCGGTCATGAACTACCTCTACCAGTTCAGCGTGTTCAACTACTCCAAAGAAACCGCCACGCCCGACAGCACAAAGCCGCTGCCGGCCAAGTGCACCGACGGCTCCGTCGAATGCTTCAAGGGCGACTACAGCATCGCCCCCGACTGGAACAACCTCGACCTGGTCAACGGCGAAATCCGCAAGGCCACCGGCACCTCCGGCGTCGCCGACGAAGACCCCGACGAATCCGGCCACACCCACCCCTCCGTGAGCCAACTCGTCGCCCTGTCCGCCGAACGCAACAACGGCAAGGCGGGCCTGCGCATGCTCAGCCTGAAGGACAACCCGTCCTACATCGTGGCTAATCGTTACGACTCCCGCGTCAACGTCGAACTCTCCAACCTCGGCATCGACCTGCACAAATTCACCCTCCAGGTGAACTACCCCGGCGGCGACTTCCGCAGGGAATACCCAGTCGAAGGCGCCCTGACCGAAAACGCCGCCCTGCCCATCGAAGTACCGATCACCAACACCATCGGCTACGACGAAGCCGAAATGCCGATCCAGTTCCGCGTCTTCAACGAGGAAGGCCTGCTTGTCGAGGACCAAACCGTCAACTTCTCCGTCCTCAACTACTCCGCCAAGGACATGCAAGACCTCATCGCCGACCTGGAGAAAACCAACCCAGAGAAGGCCGACCAAGTCCGCGACATCCTGGCCAAGCCCGACCCGTCCAAGCCGACCCTGACCCAGGCCCCGCCGATCCCAACCGCCACCAACCTGCCGGTCCTGCCCGGCCAGCGCGACCCGGCGATCACCTCCCTGGGCCCGAAGCCGACCACGCCGCGGCCAACCAAGCCTTCCAAGACGGTCTACACCACCCCTGGCCCCACCGTGACCAAACCGACCTCCACCGTCGAGCCGCAGGCCTCCGGCAGCTCTGGCAGCTCTAGCAGTGCCGATGGCTCGTCCTCGCCGGGCGCGATCGTCGGCATCATCATCGCGATCCTGGCGGTGCTGGGCCTCGGCGGTGCTGCGGCCGCGTACATGAACCGCTAGCCACGCGCCGGGGCGCCCGGCCCCCGGCCTCGCGCCCTGGCCCCCGGCCCGTGGACCCAAACGGCGCATCCTACACGGTGCATTTCGTCGAAAACCAGCGAAATATGCCGTGTAGGATGCGCCGTTTAGCTTTTGACCGGCCCCACCGGCCCCACCAGCCACCACCCTCAGAACCAGGTGGCGGGGCGGACCTTGTTCGCCATGTCCACAAGCGCGTAGCGGTGCTGGGCGTAGGGGGCGACGCGGGCCTGGGCACGCAGGGTTTGGGCGAGGCCGTGGCGGATTTCGCGTTCGGTGAAGGAGTATTCGAAAAGGGTGGGGGTGTTGGCGGAGCCTTCGGTGACCAGGTAGTGCAGGGCGGCGTCGAGGACGGCGGTCTTGATCTGCAGGAAGCGTGGCTCGGTGGTGGGGATCTGGTCGAGGCGGGCGGCGGCCTCCCGGATTTGCGCTTCGGTGGGGTCGGCGCCGGTGCCTGCGACGGGTAGGACCAGGTAGAGGATGGCGGTGAGTTGGGCCATGCGGGAGTGGCGCGAGGCGTTGGGCACCTTGTCCAGGGCCCGCAACGCCAAATCGGTTTCCCCTTCGCGCATGAGCATGCGGGCGAGTCCGAAGGCGGAGGAGACGGTGGTGGGGTTAGTGAGCCACACCAGGGAGTACAGCCGGATCGCGTGGAAGCGTAGCGCGCCGGGTTCGAGGGCGGTGACGGTCCAGGTGGGGTCCATTTGGCCGTTTTCCACCATGGCGCGAAGCACGGTGGTGGGGACGTTGGAGAGGGGGTGTTCGAGGTTGGTGGCGGTGCGGGCGAGGGAGTCGTCGATAAGCGATTGCTCTTGGAGGCCTCGCTCTTGCAGCAACAACTCGGAGACGGCGGCGAGTGCGAGTTTGGGGGCGGCCTCGCCGGGGAGTTGGTTGAGCACTTCGGAGAAGGAGCGGGTGGCGGTGGGGAAGTCGCCGAGCAGCATTTCTACGACGCCGGAGTACCACGAGAAGCGCCAGGTGTCGCCGAAGCGGTCCTGGAGGGTGAGCAGCCAGGAGCGGGCTTGGGAGGTGAGGCCGAGGTCGATCATGGTGCGCACCACGCCGAACGGGATTTCCACGGAGTGTTCGTATTGCGGGGTGGTCATGGCTTGGCGCAGGGTTTCCAGGGTTTCGCGCGGTTCGGCGTAGGAGGAGCCTTGGAGCATGGCGGCGCCGACGTCGTCACGGTTGATCAGCGGGGAGGGGAGTGCGGCGACGACTTCTTGCGGGGTGATGTCGACGGTGCGGGAGATGCCGTCGATGAGTTGGTCGGTGCGGAACACCAGGTGTTTGGTGCCAAAGGTGCGGCGTTGAGGGGAGAAGAGGGAGTGTTGGGCGGGGTAGGTGCGGCCGTCGCGGACTGCTACCACCTCGCGCAGCACGCCGAGGAGTTGGCTTTCCAGTTCGGAGACGCTATCAAACCTCCGCGCGGGGTTTTCGTTGCAGCACCGCGCGAGCAGCCGGTACAGGGAGGTGTACTGGCGGAAGAGTGGCTCGTCGGTGGGCGTGGGCAGGCCGGGGTCGTAGATGCCGTCGGTTTGCGGCAGGTCCACCACGAGCGAGGCGAGTGTGCGCCCGACCGTGTAAATATCGGACGCGATCGACGGGCCCTCCGTGGTCACCTCGGGCGCCTGGAACCCCTTCGTGCCGTAAATAAACCCATACGCGCCGATGCCGGACACCGCGCCCATGTCGATGAGTTTCACCTGGTCTTCGGTGACAATGATGTTGTCGGGTTTCAGGTCGTTGTACACCACCCCGCGCGAGTGCAGATAGTCCAGCGCGGGCAGTACTTCCAGGATGTAGGCGATGGCGATGTCGGGTTCGAGCACTCCGCTTGGCGACGAATTCCTTCTCGCCCTGAGCGACGGCCCACCCACGTACTCCATGACGGTGAAGCCTCCGGGGACGCGGGGGTCGTCGATAAAGTTGAAGATTTTCACGATCCCGGGGTGGGTGATGTCCGCCAGGAACTCGCGCTCCGCCTCGGCGGCTGCGGCCTCGTCGGGGTTGTCGGTGGAGTGCAGGCCCTTGAGCACCACCACCCGCCCGGCCACGTAGTGGTCCTGCGCGAGGTAGATCCAGCCCATGCCGCCGTGCGCGATCACGCCGGTGATCTCGTACTGGCCAGCCACGATGTCGCCGGGGTGCAGCACCGGCGGCGCGATGCCCTTCTTCACCACGGCTGGCTCCGGGTCGATCAGCGCCTCGCGTGGTTCGGTTGGCTCCACCCACGGCAGCTCCACCATGCCGTCGGCGATGATGCGGCTGGCGCGCCGGGTGCCGCGGCGCTCGCGGAAGGTGTCCAGCGCAGCTTGGCGCGAGCGTTGCGACGTATCCTCGCGCCCCGAACCCTTACGCAACTTGTCCAGGTCTTTGAGCAGCCCGGCCATTTCGCCGAGGCCGGCGTATTCGGCGTCGGAGTCGTCGTCAAGATCATCATCGTCGGCGAACGGGTCGAAGGCGACGGCTTCGGTGCCTGGTTCATCATCCGCGAAGGGGTCGAAGGCGACCGCCTCGGTGGGCTGGACGTCGTCGTGGTCGTGTGGCTTAGCCATCGTTGTCCTCCTTCCGGTACCGCAGCGGCGGCGGTGAGGATTCAGCTATAGACCCGCCGAGCCAGGTGTTGTAGAGGGTGTACCAGGAGCCGTCATTGCGCATCCGTTCCAGGGTGGCGTTGACCTGGCGCACCAGATCGTCCTGGCCCTTGGCCACGCCGACGCCGTAGTACTGGGTGGCAAACGCGCCGTCCAGAATGGTCGTGTGCGGGTCCTGCGCGGCCAGGCCGGCGAGGATCGCATCATCCGCCACGATCGCCTCCGCCCTAAACTGCTGCACCGCCATCAGGCAATCCGACCAGGAGCGGGTGCGCAAAATGTTCGAATCCGGCACGTAGGTTTTGGCGATACGCAGCAGGTTTGTCCCGTCGACGATGCAGGCGGTGCGCCCGGCGAGGTCCTCCAAGCTATTCACGTCGCGGTCCTTGGGCACGAGCACTCTTACCGACGACGTCAGGTACGGCGTAGAAAACTCAATCACCTCAGCCCGCTCGGGCGTAATCGACATCGTCCGGATAATGATGTCCACCTCACCCGAATTGAGCGCCTCCGTGCGGGCCGCCGAATCGACGAAGCGGAAATCGACGCGCAGGTCCTGGTCATCCTCGAAGATGTCGTGGGCGATCGCCCGGGCCAGGTCCACCTCGAGCCCGCGCAACTTGCCGGAGTCCGTGTCGCGGTAGGACAGCAGGTACAAAGACTGGTCGATGCCGACGATGATGCGGCCGCGCTGGCGGATGCGCTCCACGTTCGGCTTCGGGGCCTCCTCCTCGGCACCGTCCGCTTCACTTCCAGCGCCCCCGCGCGGGTCCAACGACCCCTCCCACTCGAACTCGTCCGGCGTGAACGGATCCGCCGGGGGACCGGCCGCCGGATCCAACTGGGCGGCCGGCGGCAGCGGCACCATCTCGCGGGTCGGCGACGGCGTTTCGATCGTCGCCGATACCTTCCCCTCATGCCCCTCACCGCCGGCGCACGCCACCAACGACGGCACCGCAAGCGCCGCCACCGCACACGCCGCAACCACACGCGAGCCGAACCGAGCGCGCATCATAGGTACTCACCCAACCTGCGGCGGATGCCCCACCAGATACACACCACTGCCAGCACGGACAGCAGCGCCACGGCGGCGGAGACGCGCCGGGTCGCGTCCAACGACTCCGCAATGTAGAGCCGCGTGTTCTCCCTCGAGGACGCAATCAGTTCCGCCAGGGACCCGTCGAGGCCACGGAAGGAGGCCTCGCCGTCGGCGTCGCTACGCGTGCTCAAAAGCGCCGCCGCCTGGTCGTAACTGCCGGAGTTCAGCGCCCCGACCAGTTCGGCGTGTTCGTTGGACCAAGCGTTGAGGTGGGAGCGGGAGTCGTCGATAAGTTGCTTGTTCATGCCGTAATCCTCCGCCGTATGCACCGCGCCGGCGACCGACGAGTAGGTCTCGGTGAAGTCGCGGGCGGACTGGGCGGCGGTTTCGCGGCGCAGCAACGCGAAGGTTTCGTCGGTGCGGGTCTCCAGGGCGTCGATGCGCGCCGCCGTGAGTTCCTCCCACGGCTGCGCCGCCCGCGCGTACGCCACGGAACCGGAGCGCCAAGACTGGAAGTTAGACACCCCGGCCCAACTGATCGCGATGAGCAGCGCCAGCGTGGCGGCGAGGAATCCGCGGTTGAAACGGCGGCGGAACGTCAGCCACAGCCACCACTGCGCCAGCAACAGGAACCCCAGCGCCGCCAGGAAGCCGGACAGGGTCACCCACTGCGGTTGGGACAGTCGGCGCATCTCGTCGGCAACGTCCTGGCGGGTGAGCGTATTGATCTCTTGTGCCGCCGACAGCATCCGCGTACGCATAATCGCACTGGCCTGCGACATGTACGCCACGCCCACCGGGTTGCCCATGCGCTGGTTCACCTGCGCCCGCGCGTTCAGGCCGCTGTAGACTGGCAGGTCGCGCTGGATGTTAATCACCAGGTCCTCGATCTCCCGGCTCGAGGCAGAATCGGCCTCCACCGCGCCCTTGTAAATCTCGGAGGCGGAACTGACCGCCTGGTCCAGCGCCGCCGTGTAGGTGCGCATGTCGTCCTCCGACATAGGCCCCGCCTGCACGTAGGACCCCGCGGCGATCGTATCCGCCCGCAGCAGCGACGTGGACAGCACGTGCGCCGCCGCACTCATCGGCTCCGTGGCATTCAGCACCGTGTCCAGCGACTGGTTGCGCAGCGACATGGACTGGCTCATGGACAGCCCGGCCGCCAGCATCGAGGTGGTCAGCACCACCATCACCACGATCAACTTGCCGGGCGTGGTCTGTAGAAACGCCTTGCCCCGGCGCCCCATCGCCATCGGCCGCACAAGCCGCCCCTGCAAGAAGCGGGCACGTTCGCGGCGCGGCTCCAGCTCATCGAGCCATGCGTCCGCGCTCGTCTCCTCCAGCCCCGCAGCCGAGGCCGTCGCCCGCATTACCATTCCGCAATAATAACCGCTTCCACCTACAGTGGGGGCATGCTTGGCGACGGAAACGGCTGGGTCACCGCACCCAACGGCACAAAATTCTGGGGTCTTCACGGGGCCGCTGGCCTCTTCCTTATCGCGGGGACCGGCGAAAACGCGCGTGTGCTGCTGCAACACCGCGCCGCCTGGACCGCCCAGGGCGACACGTGGGGTACCCCGGCGGCGCGATCGATTCGCACGAAACCCCCGCCGAGGCCGCCATCCGCGAGTCAGTGGAGGAGTGTGCGATTGACCCCGGGGAGGTGGCGGTCGTCGATACGCTGCGCACTGCGGAGTTCCCCAACTGGTCCTACACAACAGTGCTCGCGCTTTGCGACGAGCCCCTGCCCACCACCCCCAACGAAGAATCCGAAGAACTGCGCTGGGTTCCCCTGGACACGTTGCGCGACTTCCCGCTGCACCCCGCCTTCGCCGCCTCCCTAGACACAGTGCTTGCGCGCGCGATGGTGCATACTAAACCGCATGATTGAAGTCCAAGGACTGACGAAACGCTACGGCTCCGTCCAAGCCGTCGATGACCTCACCTTCACGGTCAAACCCGGTGTGGTCACCGGCTTCCTCGGCCCCAACGGCGCCGGCAAATCCACCACCATGCGCATGATCCTGGGGTTGGATAAACCCACCTCGGGCCATTCGCTTATCGACGGCACCCCCTACCGCAACATCCCCAACCCCACCCGCAAAGTCGGCGCCCTCCTCGACGCCAAGGGGGTCCACCCCAACCGGTCCGCACGCGCCACCCTGCTCTGGCAAGCCCAGGCAGCCGGCATTGCGCGCAAGCGTGTCGACGAAGTCCTCGACCTCGTCGGCCTCACCGACGCTGCCGGCAAGCGCGTCGGCGGATTCTCCCTCGGCATGGGCCAGCGCCTCGGCATCGCCGCCGCACTGCTCGGCGACCCCGAATACCTCATCCTCGACGAACCCGTCAACGGCCTCGACCCCGCCGGCATCCGCTGGGTCCGCGGCCTACTGAAGTCCCTGGCAGCGGAGGGCCGCACCGTGCTCGTGTCCTCCCACCTCCTCGCCGAGATGGCCCAAACCGCCGACAACCTCATCATCATCGGCCGCGGCCGCCTCGTCGCCGACACCTCCGTCGCCGAATTCATCCGTAACAACTCCGGCG
Source organism: Corynebacterium sp. HMSC036E10 (assembly GCF_001836265.1). Taxonomy (NCBI): domain Bacteria; kingdom Bacillati; phylum Actinomycetota; class Actinomycetes; order Mycobacteriales; family Corynebacteriaceae; genus Corynebacterium; species Corynebacterium sp. HMSC036E10. Next base: position 34,292 of record NZ_KV827998.1, on the reverse strand, counting down.
TGACCACCGTGGTGCGCGCCGCAGACACGCAGGCGCTCGAAGCGGCGTTGGGTGGGGTGCCGTTTAGGCGCGTCGTCGATAGTGAAGGGCGCGCGACACTCGAAATCGCCGACCGCGCCTCCGACGACATCGGCGCCCTCGCCTTCGCAGCCGGCATCCAACTCGCCGAACTCACCGAACGCCGCGCCTCCCTCGAAGAGGCCTACATGCACAGCACCCAAGACCAAGCCCAGTACGTATCCGCGGAGGCCCCCAATGCATAACCTCATCCAAGCCGAGTGGACCAAACTGCGCACCACCGCATCCTTCTTCTGGACCACCGGCATCACCCTGGTCATCTCCGCCCTCTACGGCCTCCTATTCGGCTACGCCTCCCGCACCAGCGGCATGCCCTACGCGCCCCTGACCGTCATCGCATCCGTGGCAACCACCATCGCCATCATCGTGATCGTGCAGGCCGCCATGACCGTCACCACCGAATACCGCTACGGCATCCCCGCCACCAACTTCCGCGTCGTCGCCCAACGCTGGCAACTCGCCGTAGCGAAGGTGCTGCTCGCGGCCGTATTGGCCGCTATCGTGGCGCTGGTCGCGCTGGTGCTCGCCTTCATTCTTGGCGACCTCACCGCCTCCGTCCCCGCCAACTGGACCACCAACCCCGCCACCCAACGCGCCCTCTGGGCCGTCCCGCTTGGCATGGCGCTGATCACCATGTTCACCCAGGGCGTCGGCTGGCTGGTGCGCAACACCTCCGGCACCATCGTGGCCTGCATCAGCATGATGCTGCTGGTAGAAACCATCGTCGGCTTCATCCCGCGCTTCGGTGCCGACGTGGCCAAGTTCCTGCCCTTCGGCAACCTCACCTCCTTCATGGTCAACCAGCCCAACGGCCACTGGGGCCTCGGCGTATCGCTGCTGGTCTTCGCCGTGTGGGCGGTGGGGCTCTGGATCGCGGGCCTGGTGGCGCTCGAGTCCCGCGACGCGTAGGGGCTTGAGGGGCGGGTGCCGCCGGTGCCGCGTTGGCGCCGCCGCGCTGGCGCCGCGTTGGCGCCGCCACCCTGGTGCCGCGCTGGTGCCGCCACCCCGGCGCGCCACCTCCCGCAAACGGCGCATCCTACACGGCGCATTTCGTCGAAAATTAGCGAAATGTACCGTGCAGGATGCGCCGTTTAGCTTTGAGACACCCCGCGCCGCACCCTACTGCGCTACACTCAAGCGCGTCTCGGGGAGGGGGCAACATGATTAGACAAGATTTGGTGGGGAAACTAGTTGGACGCGGCAAGGCTGCTGAACAAGTTTGTGTGAAGCTGTCGTCGACAAGGTTTATCGCGCGCACGGAATGGGTAAAACTGAAGCCCCACGAACAACAGTTCCTACGGTGCTGGGCAGCGGGGGCGGCGGCACACACGTCGATACTGGTGGGACGTGCTGCGGCGACGGCGCACGGAATGTGGGTTCTGCCCCGCACGTTTGAGGTGGAGATGGCAAACCCGAAGGGGCGCGTTCCCCGACACTCGCAGCGTCCTTCGGGCGTTACCTATCGACGAATCGTCGTACCAGGCATGGACATCACCGCGTTAGGCCAGAACGACGAGGTGAAACTCACGACCCCGGTGCGCACGGCAGTCGACATTGCTCGGTGGCACGGCGTGAAAGAAGGCGTGGTCGCGATGGACAGCCTGTTCTTCGGGAAACTCGACGCGTTCAAGGGGGGCATCCACACTGAGCTGGAGGAAACAATCCACCGCCTTAGCGGTAACCGCGGCATTGAACAGGCCCGAGAGGCGTTTGGGCAATTGTCGATGCTGTCGGAGTCTCCGTATGAGACGCTCGTTCGCCTTCTGCTTCGGCGCGTCGGTGTCGTGGCGCAGGAGCAGATGCGCATCGGCAAATACCGGGTGGATTTGCTGTGGGGCCAGCTGGTCATTGAGGTCGACGGTGCCATCAAGTTTGAGGAGGATGCGTCACGTGCCGCTCAACAGCACATTCATCGTGAAAATCAGCTTCGGGAGGCCGGCTACTGGATCATCCGCATCACGCCTACAGAAGTTTGGGCGGATGAGGAGAAAGTCCTTCTTCGCATTATTGAGGCAAAGCGTCGTTCGGAGAAGATCGGCCCGGCGTCGGTTGAGGCTCTGCCCGCGTGGTGAGGCACCAAACTTAGCCAAACGGCACATCTAACACGGCGCATTCCGCGGAAAATTAGCGAAATGTACCGTGCAGGATATGCCGTTTGCGTTAAAGGGGCCGGGCGGACGGCAAGGGCCACGCACCCAGCCCAAACCCCCTACTGCAGGGCGGAGGTCAGTTTCATCACGTTGTCGATGTAGCGCCTGTACCAGGGCCGCTGATCCCACCGCTCCAAAGTAAGCTCCCGCGACACGGCTAGATAACACGTGCCGAGTTCGGACAGCATGTGCAGCAGCGTCCCGGAGGCGACGAAGAGGGAGGATTCGTAGTTGAGGCTGAAGGAGCGAATGTCCATGTTGGAGGATCCGACGACGGCGGAGGAGCCGGGGAGGCCGTCGTCGATAAGTACGAACTTGGTGTGGAGCACGAATGGCGCGGGGAATTCCCAGATGCGCACGCCGGCTTTGAGGAGTTGTTCGTAGTAGGCGGATTGGGCGTGTTGGACCATGAATTGGTCGGATTTGGCGCTGACGAGGAGGTCGACGCGCACACCGCGGTAGCAGGCTGAGGTGATGGCTTCCAGCAGGGATTCTTCGGGTACGAAGTAGGGCGAGCACAGCGTGACGTGCGTTTTTGCGTTGTGGATCATGGACACGAACATGCGCAGGTTCGGCTCGGTGAGGTATCCGGGTCCCGAGGGGACGAGTTGGAGCACGCCATTGCTTGTCGACGACTCCCTCACCGGCGCCTGCTCTATCACCTCGCCAGATTCGGTGTACCAGTCTGTGGCGAACATGGAGTCGGCGGACGCGACGATGGGGCCTTCGAGTTCGACAAACGCGTCGACCCATTGGCGGCCGGCGCGGCGGTGTTGGCGGACGAGGTAGGAGCGGTCGATGAGGTTGAAGGATCCGAGCATGGCTACGCGTGAGTCGACGACGAGGAGTTTGCGGTGGTTGCGTAGGTCGGGGCGGCGCCAGCGGCCGCGGAGTGGGGCGAGTGGCAGCATCATGTGCCAGTCGACGCCGATTTCGGTCAGTCGGCGTTTCAGTTTCCGGAACCCGGGGTATTTTTGGCTGCCGATGTGGTCGAAGAGGAGGCGGACGTGGACGCCGCGGGCGACGGCTCGTTCGATGGCGCGGAAGACGACGTCGGTGGTGTCGTCCCAGGCTACGGCGTAGATTTCGATGTTGACGTGGGAGGTGGCGTCGTCGATAAGTGATGCCATGCGGTGCATGGTTTTGCGGTAGTCGGTCCAGAGTGCGCGCACGTCGGCGTGGACGGCGGGGTAGCCGGTGAGGTTGCGGTTGAGGCGCACGATGGAGGTGGTGACGTCGGGCAGGGGTACGTCGGCGGGGAAGTCGGCGACGTTGAGGTTGGAGTCGTCGATGTGTCGGCGTGCTTCAACTTGGATGCGGTGGCGGCGTCGCGACACGAACGTGGAGCCCATGAGGAGGTACAGCGGCAGCCCGACGACGGGCAGCAGCAGGATGAGCAAAAGCCACGCGTTTGCCGACGACGGTTTGCGCCCGCCCGGCACCACACCGATCATGACGAATTTGATGGCGTAGTCGAGGACCATCGCCGCGAATTGCCACCATCCGAGGTCGATATTCATCGGACCTCATTATAGGAGAGGCCGCGCGTGTCGTAATCGACGATCACGGGTGCGTGGTCGGAGGCACCCTTGCCGCGGCGTTCGTCGACGTCCACCCAGGCGCGTTTGACCAGGTCGCGCATGGGTGCGGTGGCGAGTTGGAAGTCGATGAGCATGCCTTCGTTGTGCTGGAACCGCGCGGATTTGTAGTCCCAGAACGTGTAGGGGTTGTCGTGACGAATTTCGTACAACCCCGCCTCCAGCAGCATCTGGAACGCGGCGCGTTCGGGTTCGGTGACGTGGGTTTTGCCTTCGAACCAGGCGACGTCCCACACGTCTTCGTCGCGGGGTGCGACGTTGAAGTCGCCCATGAACACCTGCAGGTCTCCGGGGCGCACGGACTCCGCCAGGGACCACAGGAATTGCAGTTTGTAGTCGTAGTGCGGGTCGCCGATCTCGCGGCCGTTGGGCACGTACAGGCTCCACACTTCCACGCCGCCGCAGTTGGCGCCGACCGCGCGCGCTTCCACCTTCGGTTCGCCTTTCTTGGCAAACGCGGGTTGGCCGTCGAAGTGGTCGCGCACGTTGTCCAACCCCACCCGCGAGGCGATGGCCACGCCGTTCCACTGGTTCACGCCCACGTGTGCGACCTCGTAACCTGCGGATTCGAAGGTGGCGTAGGGGAATGTTGCGTCTGCGGTTTTGGTTTCTTGCATCGCGAGCACGTCTACGTCGTTGCGTTCGAGGAATGCGGCGATGCGTTCCGCGCGGGTGCGCACGGAGTTGACGTTCCAGGTGGCGATTCGCATGCGCCTAGCCTAGCGCCAGCCGCCGACGGTGATGTTCGAGCGCCCCCTCGGGCACATTGCTAATCGACGACACCCCGTACCCCTCACCGTCCACCCACGCCACCTGCTCCTCCGCAAGCGTCCATTCGTCGGTGAGGATCTTCAGCGCGGGTTTCCCGATCCGCTCCGGGATCAAGAGTCGCACTGGCAGGTTGCGTTCGCGGTAGAAGGCGCGGATGGCGTCGATAGGTACTGGTTGCAGGCCAGCGGACGGCCCGAGCGGTACGGCCGAGTTCGCCTCGTCAGTATTCCCGGTGCGCATGATCCAGCCTTCGGCCCAGGCTTCTTCGGTGGTGGGGATGTCGTCGGCAATGCGGCGTTCCAGCGCGCGGATTTCGGAGTTGCGCACCGTTCTCGCCGACAGCTTCTTAATGATGTGCACGTTGGCCACCTCGATCGCCTCCTTCGACGACGGGAAGCCACCCACCTCCTGCGGCCGCACCACCAGCGGGTCGAGCGACACGACGTGCCCGATGATGTCGCTGGCGTGCTCGCCGCGCCGCTGCCTGACCACGACGCGGTCACCCACCCCCACGTCATCCGAGCGAAAAATACGCGACATATGTTGTGTTTCTCGCGCTCTTCTTATCGACGAGCCCTACCCGCACCCGGCAACATAAACGCCACACCGGCCAGCAGCGCAAGCGCGCCCAGGCCGATCAGCCCGCGCATCGGGGTGCCGGTGTCGGCGAGGTCGCCGTCGCGCTCATCTTCGGTGCTGGTCGTGGTGCGTGACGTGGTCGACGAGGACGTGGTCGAGCGCGTCGTGCTCGACGTTGCAGAGGTGGTGCGGTTCTGCAGCACCGACGCCGACGTCGTCGACGAAGAGGAAGACGAAGACGACGAGGTCGTGGCGGTCGCGCTAGACGTCGTGCTCGACGAAGTGCCGGAGGTTGTGGTCTGCCCGGTAGTCGTACCGGTCGTGGTGCTTGTGGTCTCGGTGCCGGACGACGTGTTCGTCGTGGTCTTCTCGCTGGTGGTGGACTCAGTGGTCTCCGAGGTGGTGGTCTCGTCCTGCATCCGCTCGGCGCGCAGGCTCAGCGACTCGGTGACCTCCGGTGCAGTGGTTTTCGGCGCAGTAGTCTTCGGGGTGGTCGACACCGTGGTTGCCGGAACAGCAGCCTTCTCCGAAGCCTTCTCGCCAGCCTTCTCCGCAGTCGCATCCTCCGACGCGGCAGCCTCCTCCTTGCCGCCCGGGATGCCGTAGATGATGCGGGCATCGCCGTTGTCCGAACGCTCGAAGGCGTCGAAGGCGGTGGTGCCCAGGATGCCGTCGAGGCCCTTGAGGGCGGAGGGGAGGACGACGGTGTCGTCGTTAAGCAAAAGCTCTGAGCGCAACTTACGCACACCGGCGCGCTCGGCCTTGAGGGCGTCGGCTGCCTCGTCGAACTCGGCTTCTTCCTCGTCGGTCAGGTCGCCGGCGTCCTCGCGGAGCTCCTCAAGGTCGTCGGCGGCCTCGATGAGGTCCTTGCGCCAATCGGTGAGGATCTCGCGGACCTCGTCCTCCCCATCCGCTTCCTTAAGTGCGGTGAGGGAGGTGGTGCGGGTCTCGGTGACGTCGCTAAGCAGCTGCTCGAGCGGCGTTTCGGGCGCAGCGGGAGTGGTCAGCGTGATCGCAGTCGCGGCGATGACGGCGGGGATGCGCATGGGTGCCTCCGGAAAAATAGACAGTCCCGCACATCATACCGCGTTAGTGGCCGAACGGATCCTCGTCGGTGCCTGGAAGCCACGTGTTGCCCGGCTCGCGCCAGCCCTTGTCGCGGATTTCGCGCTTCGCTTCCTTCTTGTAACGGCCGGTGAGCACGTCGGTGTACAGGAAGCCGTCCAGGTGGCCGACCTCGTGCTGCAGGCAGCGGGCGAAGAAGCCGGTGCCCTCCACCTCGATCTCGTTGCCGTTCTCGTCCAGGCCGGTGACTTTGGCCCAGTCGGCGCGGCCGGTCGGCCAGGAGTAGCCCGGGACGGAGAGGCAGCCTTCGTCGTCCTCGCCGTCGTCGCTAGGCATTGTCTTCGGAATTTCGGAAGTTTCCAGCACCGGGTTGATCACGGTGCCGCGGCGCATCTCGTCGCCGTCGGGGCAGTGGTAGACGAACAGGCGCAGCGGCACACCAATCTGGTTGGCGGCCAGGCCCACGCCGTGGGCGGCGTCCATGGTTTCGTGCATGTCGGCGATGAGTTCCTGCAGTTCCTCAACGGGCTGCGTGACCTGTTTGGTCGGTTCGTGCAGCACAGGGTCGCCGTGGATAACGATGGGTCGGATGGTCATGCCAATATATTAGGCATGCTTTCCGACACCGACCTCGCCGTGCTCCGTTTCGCCGCGCGCGCCCCGCGGTCCCTCGGCAAGCGCGAGGACGCCATCCGCGCTGAACTTGGCATGACGCCGATCCGCTACTACCAGCGCCTCAACGTCCTTTTGGATAATCCCGAGGCGCTTGCGGCGGAGCCTCAGTTGGTGCGGCGATTGCAAAGGCTTCGCGACGCCTAACCCGGTGTGTTGCCTCCCTTCCCTCACCAGGTGTGGCTATTGTTGCTGCTGTGACTAAAGATCAGTATGGCAACGACCCCCGCTACGACAACGTGGGCGACGAGCCCCTCGACGCCGAAATTATCGACGACACCCCCACCGACGCACCCGCCGAGGAATACCGCGGCGCGCACCGTCGCGACGACGACGCCGACTATGACTATGACGAGGCCTACGACGAGGCGTACGCAGGCTACGCCGCCGGTGCCGGTGCCGGTGCTGGTGCAGGTGCTGGTGCCGGCTCGACCGCCGTCACCGCTGGCGGCGCCGCTGCTGGAGCCGGTGCTGGCGCGGGCGCCGGTGCGGGCGCCGCTGCCGCCCAAGGCGGCCTGCCTCGCCGTGGCCTCGCCATGATCCTTATCGCCGTCGCCGCGTTGCTGCTGCTCTGGGCCCTGTGGGCGATGACCCAGAAGGGCGACGACAACAACGCCGCATCCTCCGCCTCGTCCGAAACCTCCACCTCCGCTACCGCCGAGGCCGCCCCGTCCGCGGCCCAGCCTGGCGAGGGCCAGGGCCAGGGCGCCCAGGATCCCAACGCCTCCCAGGATCCGAACGCGCCGCAGGACCCGAACGCCGAACAGCGCGAAGGCGACCAGGCCCAGGACCCCAACGCGCAAGACCCCAACGCGCAAGACCCGAACGCCGAGACCCCGGCACCGGCTCCGGCTCCGGCCCCGCAGGGCGCGCAGCTCGACAATGCGAGCGCGCAGGTCTTCGTCTACAACAACTCTGGCATCGCTGACCTGGCTAATCGCACGGCGGACCAGCTTAAGGGTCAGTTCAACGTCGCTAATCAGTCCCAGGACGCTGCGACGATGAACATGCCTGAGCAGCAGTACGGCATCTTCCCGGAGACCTACGTGTTCTTCGACCCGGCTACCCCGGGTGCTGAGCAGGTCGCTGCCGACATCGCCCGCCGCGTCGGTGGCACCGCCCGCGCGAAGAATGACATCCCGGAGGGCGCCGTCGGCCTTCCGGAGCAGGCCGCGAATAACCGCAGTGCGGTCGCGGTCGTCCTCGCCGGCTAGTTTTAGCCTCCAAACGGCGCCTCCTACACGGTGCATTTCGTCGAAAATTGGCGAAATATGCCGTGTAGGAGGCGCCGTTTAGCTTTACGACGACACCACCCCGGCACCACCCCAACACATGGTGAGAATGCAAGGGTGAAGATGGCCAAAAATCGGCAAGCTCTCCGTTGCGTCCTCACCATCTGTGTGGAAGGCGGAACCCCAACAGCACCGCCCCGCATATAAACCGCTTCGCCATGCCAGTCCCGGGAACCGAAGCGGTTAGGCTGGCTGACTATGGATCCGTTTCGCGATTTTGCCAGGTCGGCCGCCCCTACCCTCGGTGTCGAGTGGGAGATTTGTCTCGTCGACCCGGAAACGCGCGACCTTGTGCCGCGTGCGGCTGAGGTGATCGAGGAGGTGCAGAAGCGCAATCCGGACGTGCACCTGGAGCCGGAGTTTCTGCAGAACACGATCGAGCTTGTCACGCCGATCTGCACGAATACCAGGGAGGCGGTCGACGCCCTCCAGCGCGACCTCAAAGCGATCAAGGAGGTCGCGGATGAGAAGAACCTCCGCCTGTGGGCGAGCGGCGGCCACCCGTTTTCGGATTTCCGCACGAATCCGTTGAGTCCGAAGAACACGTATCAGGAGATCGCGGATCGCACCCAGTATTGGGGTCAGCACATGTTGTTGTGGGGTATCCACTGCCACATTGGGATCAGTCATGAGGACAAGGTGTGGCCGATCATTAATGCGGTGATGACGAAGTACCCGCACCTGCTCGCGATAAGCGCCTCGAGCCCGGGTTGGGACGGTATCGATACGGGTTACGCTTCGAACCGCACGATGCTTTACCAGCAGCTTCCCACCGCGGGTATGCCGTATCAGTTCCAGGATTGGGATGAGTGGGTTGCGTTTATGCGCGATCAGCAGACTTCGGGCGTGATTAATCACACGGGTTCGATGCATTTCGATGTCCGTCCGGCCGCGAAGTGGGGCACGATCGAGGTTCGCATTTCGGATGCCACGTCTAACCTGCGCGAGCTCGCCGCGGTCGTGGCGCTCACGCACTGTCTCGTGGTCCACTACGACCGGATGCTCGATCGCGGCGAGTCCCTGCCCACCCTGCAGCAGTGGCACGTCGCGGAGAATAAGTGGCGCGGCGCTCGCTATGGCATGGACGCGCTCGTGATCACTAGCCGCGATACGGACGAGGACTGGATTAAGCACGAGCTGCAATTGCTTATCGACGAACTCACGCCCACGGCCCAAGACCTCAACTGCCTCGACGAGCTACGGCTGGTCGGCGAGATCGTCGAGCGTGGCGCCGGCTACCAGCGCCAGCGGGAGATTTACCAGCGCACGGGTGATTGGAAGGCGGTTGTGGACGCGACCTGCGACGAAATGTGGGAACTCACGCCGTAGCGCCGTAGCAGCCAGCCCTTAGCCCGCCGGCCGTTCGGTTTCGGTGGGCTTGTTGGGGTTGATGCGCTTGGGGTGGTAGCTGGCGGGGCGATCGTTGCGGGTGAGTTGGCCTTCTTCGCCGTAGAGGCCTTCGCGTCGGGCGATGCGGCCGAGGCGTTGGCCGGTGACGGGGTTGGTCATTAGGGCGAAGATGACCAGCAGGATCATGATGCCGATGTCGCCTTTTTCGTGGACGCCGAAGTCTTCGGCGGTGGTGACTCGGATGATGGTGCCGATCATGAACAGGACGAGCCCGGTGGTTTGGGGTTTGGTGATGGCGTGGACGCGCGCGAGGGTGGAGTTGAAGCGTGCGGTGCCGACGGCGGCGGAGAAGACCATGAACGCGCCGGGCAGGATGAAGATCAGGGAGATGATGTCGGTGATCATAGGGAACCATCCCTCTTGCGGAAGCGGGCGACGGACAGGGAGGCGATGAAGCCGAGGAGTGCGATGACGATCATCACGTTGACCACGGTGGTGTCTAAGGTCCAGCAGATGTAGAGGGCGAGGGCGCACTGGAGGGAGGCGGTGATGCCGTCGTTAGCTAGGACGCGGTCGAGGGAGTCGGGGCCGACGATGACTCGCCAGGCGAGGATGAAGAAGCCGGCGAAGATGAAGATGGCGGCTATGGCGAGGAAGACGTTGTAGATCGTTTCGTTCATTTGCTCCTGCTTTCGAAGATCCCGATCATTTGGCGTTCCAGGGTGGCTACGTTGGCAATTTCGCGTTCGATGTCGGCCGGGGTGGACGCGTCGAGGACGTGGATGGTCCATTCGCGGTTGGCCAGGTCGATGTCGGTGACGGTGCCGCCGGGCTGCAGGTTGTAGGCGCAGGTGGCCAGGTAGAACACCAATTCGTTGCTGACGCGCATGGGCACGCGCAGGATCGCGTTTTTGGGTTGGGGTTGGGGCCGCAGCGAGAGCCAGGCCACTTTGGCGGAGGCGACGATGAGGTCCCACAGCCAGATGCCGACGAAGGCGATCAGGCGTGGCCAGTGGATGCGGTTTCCGCTGCGGGGGACGCGCGGCAGCGGCAGGGCCAGCACGATGACGACGCCTAAGGCGAGGCCGGCGGCGACGTTGCCCCAGGACACTTCGCCCATGAGCAGGACCCACATGAAGGTCAGCCACGCAATGTAGGCGGGGCGCATGCGGTTTTTTATACCGGTGAGCAGGCTCATCAGTTACGCACCTCCTGGTTGCGACGGTTCATCAGCGAGTCGTGCCCGCCTTGGGAGTCGGTGGGTTCGGTGAATGCGTCGAGGTTGCGGGTGGCTTGGGTGGGGTCGTCGATAAGTACTGCGCTGCGGTAGATGGTGACGTCTTGGGCGGATTGGGCGGCGCGGTCGGTGATGTTGGAGATCGGACCGGCCAGGAACGTGATCGACGTGGAGGTGAGTACCAGCAGTGCGGTGGAGAGGAACATGCCGACGGGGATGCGGCCGACGTCGTCGCGTTCGCCGGCAGAGACGGTCTCGCCGCGCTCGGCAAGGTTGGCGGGGCGGGCGAGGACGACGTCGCCTTCGGGGGCGTCGGCGCGATCTCGCAGGAAGCCTTTGGACCAGACGTTCATCATGGCGTACAGGGTGAGCAGCGAGGTGACCACTGCGCCGCCGATGAGGGTCCAGGCGAGCCAGGAGCCGTCTTCGGCACCGGCTTGGATGAGCATGACTTTGCCCAGGAAGCCGGACAAAGGCGGGATGCCGCCGAGGTTGAGCGCCGGGACGAGGTACAGCACGCCAATCACGGGCGCGGTGTACAGCAGGGAGCCGAGGCGGCGCAGTTGCGCGGAGCCTGCTTGCCTTTCCACGAGACCGACCACCAGGAACAGTGACGTCTGCACCAGAATGTGGTGGACGGCGTAGAAGATCGCGCCGGATAGGCCTGCGACGGAGCCGAGGGCCACGCCGAAGATCATGTAGCCGATGTGGCTGACCAGGGTAAAGGACATGAGACGTTTGATGTCGTTTTGGGCGATCGCGCCCATCACGCCCACGATCATGGTCAGCAGTGCGACCCACATGAGCATGGAGTCGAGGGAGCCGTCGGTAAATACGGTGGAGCGCATGCGGATGATCGCGTACACGCCGACTTTGGTCAGCAGGCCTGCGAACACGGCGGTGACGATGGAGGCGGCGGTGGGGTAGGAGTCCGGCAGCCAGGCGTCCAGGGGGAAGACGGCGGCTTTGATCCCGAAGGCGATGAGGATCGTCGCAAAGATTGCTGCCTTGGTGCCGGTGGGCACGTCTTCCATGCGGATGCCCGCCTGCGCCATGTTCATGGTGCCCACGGACGCGTACACGAGTGCGAGCGCGAACAGGAACACCATCGACGACGCCATGGACACCATCACGTAACCGATGCCAGCGCGCACGCGCTGCGGCGACGCACCAAGGGTGAGCAGCACGTATGAGGCGACGAGGAAGATCTCAAACCCGACGTACAGGTTGAACAGGTCGCCGGCCAAAAACGACAGGTTCACGCCCATGCTCAGCAGCATGTAGGAGGGGAGGAACACGGCGATTGGGTCGTCGTCGTCACCATCGCGCAGGCCTTGGGAGATGCCGTACCACATCACCGCGACCAGCACGATCGAGGAGACGAACAACATTATCGACGACAACCTGTCCGCCACCAACGTAATCCCGATCGGCGCCTCCCAGCCGCCCATTTGCACCGTTTGGATGCCGTGGGTGTCCGCGACGATGATCAGCACCGCCGACATGACCGTCAGCGTGGCCAGGGTCAGCAGGGCGATGAAGCGCTGCAGGTTCACACCGCGGAACACCAGGATGAACGCCGCGGAGATGAGCGGCAGCAGAATCATCAGCACCGTCAGGTAGGGCACTGCGGGCAGGGCCCAGTCGGCGAGGGCGAACAGGTTATTTTTCACGGTCCACCGCCTTGACCGGCTCCTCGAAGGATGCTGCCGTGGCTGCCTTGCCGGCTGCTTCTTCTTCGTCGCGGTCGCCCGTCGGCGTGGTTGGGCGCACCGCAATTGCGCGGTCCTCTTCGTCGCGTTCGACCACGTCGTCGGTGCGGTAGCGGTACTGGCGGTATGCGAGCGCAAGCATGAATCCGACCATGGCCATCGAGATGACAATGGCGGTCAGGATCATCGCCTGCGCCAGCGGGTCGGCGGAGTCGGCGACGGCTTCGGAGTCGCGTCCGATGATCGGCGGGGAGCCCGCCCGGCCGCCGGATTGCAGCAACAGCAAGTTCGCGCCGTTGCCGATGAGCAGCACGCCCATGATCATGCGCGTCATTGCTTTGTCCAGCATGAGGTACACACCGCACGCGATGAGTACGCCCGAGCCGATGAGTAAGAACAGGTTCGCTTCCATTTACTTCTCCGAGCTCTTGCTAATCGACGACGACCCTGCCGACGACACCGCCGCCCGCTCATCAAACCGCTGCAGGCGATCACGCTTTTGCTGTTCGCGGCGCCTGCGGTTCTTCTCTTGCAGTTCGATGGCGCGGTCGCGGGCGCGCTGCTTACGGGACTCTTCTTCGAGGTCGATGTGGGCGCCCATGGAGGCCAGCACGTGCATGATGAGGCCGACGACGATGGCGTAGACGCCGGCGTCGAAAAGCAGGGCGGATGGGACGTCGAACTCGCCGATGAGCGGCAGACTGAACGTGGCGTACCCAGAGGTCAGTGGCGGGTTGCCGAAGAACATGGGCACGACCGCCGCAGTGGCGGACATCAGCAGGCCAGCGGCGAGCACCTTGCTTGGGTGCACCGGCAGGGTTGCTTCAATCTCCTTGCGACCGCCCGCCAGGTAGCGCAGCGTGAGCGCGAGTGCGGCGACAAGGCCGCCTGCGAACCCGCCGCCTGGGGCGTTGTGGCCGGAGAAGAAGAAGTACGCCGACAGCAGCATCATCGATGGGAACAGGATGCGGGTGGCAACCTCCACCATCAGGGAGCGGTTCTGTGCGGTTTCGTCGTTCACGCCGGAGGCCAACCAGCGGGCCTTTGTGGTCTGCAGGGTCGGGCGGCGTGACTGGGTTTCAAACTTGCCGGTGCCGAAGATCAGGCTGGCCACACCCACTGCGGCGATGACCAGCACGGTGATCTCACCGAGCGTATCGGCGGCACGCAGGTCCACCAGCAGCACGTTGACGGTGTTGCGGCCGTGACCGATTTCGTACGCCAGCTCCGGCATGGTTGTGGAGATCGGCTCGGCCACGCGTGCGGACATCGCCGTCATGGCCACGACCACCACTGATACGCCGGTGCCGATGGAGAGCCAGGCGCGGAGACGGTTGTCGTCGTGACGCGGCTCGACCTCTGTGGGCATCTTGCGCAGCACCAGCATGAAGATAACCATCACAATGGTCTCCACCAGCGCCTGCGTCAGCGCCAAGTCCGGTGCGCCGTGCAGCGCGAAGATCATGGCCAGGCAGTAGCCGGTCATGCCGACCATCACCACGGCAGACAGGCGGTTGCGCTGCAGGGTGGCGAAGAACGCCATGCCCGCCATGATGATCACGATCAGGCCTTGCCAGACGTTTTCCCACACGATCATGCGGATGTTGTTCGACGCCCCCAGGATCAGCGCAGCCAACGGCACAACCATCAGCGTGGCAAAGATGACACCCAGGTTGATCGCCAACGAACCACGCTGGGTGGACGCGGTCAGGCGCATCGACCAGTGGTGCAGCTTGCTCAGGATGGTGTCGTAGACGGCGTTGGCGTTACCCAGCGCGGGCTGTTCAAACTGGGCCTTTGCCACCAGGTCGCGCTGCCAGAACATGATCGCGCCCGCAGTGATGATTACCGCAGACAGGATCAGCGGCACGTTGATGCCGTGCCACAGCGCGAGCGTTTCGCCTTCCACGTCGGGGAAGCGCGCGTCGAGGTGGTTGTTGATCGGGTCCGACAGCAGCGCCGGCACCAGGCCAAACACGATCGTGCCGGCGGTCAGGATGGCGGGGGAGAGCCACAGTGTGGGGCCCACCCGGTGCATGTCGCGCACGGCTTCGGAAGGCTTGCGGTCGTGCTCTGGTTTCGTCGCAAAGGCACCGTGCAGGAAGTAGAGCGAGTACGCCATGGTCAGGATGGAACCAGCGACCATCACTACCAGCGTGATCCTGCCCGGCATACCGGTGAGCAACTCCTCGTGCAGGATCATCTCCAGCGCGGCTTCCTTGGCTACAAACCCGAACAGCGGCGGGATGCCAGCCATCGACGCAGCCGACACAATGGCCAACCCCGCCAACAACGGCTGCTTCTTGCCCAGCCCCGACAGTTCGTGGATGTCGCGCGTGCCGGTGGCGTGGTCGATCGTGCCCACAATCATGAACAGCGCGGCCTTAAACAGCGAGTGCGCGAACGTGATCGCAAGCCCCGCCATCGCGGCCTCACGCGACCCCACGCCGATCACCGTGATGATGAAGCCCAGCTGGCTCACCGTGCCGTACGCCAGCACCAGCTTCAGGTCGCGCTGCTTCAGCGCCATCCAGCCACCCAGCAGCATGGTGAACCCACCCGTAGACAGCACCAGCAGGTGCCACGTGGTCACCGCCGACATGTCGGGCGCAAGCCTAGCGACGAGATAAATACCCGCCTTGACCATCGCCGCCGAGTGCAGATACGCCGACACCGGCGTCGGCGCCGCCATCGCGCCGGGCAACCAGAAGTGCCACGGGGCCTGGGCGGACTTGGTCAGCGCACCCAGCATGATCAGCACGATTGCCGCGGAGATCGCCGGGGTGCCCTCGATGTCGGCGATCTGGGACACCTCGGACAGACGCCAGATGCCGGCGTTGAAGCCTAGGAGGTTGATGCCCACCAGCATGGCCAGGCCACCCATTGTGGTGACCATCAGTGCCTGCATGGCTGCGCGTCTGGAGGTCGCCCGCTCCCCGTAATACGACACCAGCATGTACGACAGGATCGAGGTCAACTCCCAGAACACGTACATGAGCAGGAAGTTGTCCGAGATGACCAAGCCGTACATGGCCATGGCGAAGGCGCTGAGCTCAAACCCGAACTTGGCCAGCCTGCGCGGGTTCGAGTCGAAGTAGCCCCAGCAGTAGAACAACACAAGCGCCCCGACACCCAGGATGATCAGGCTAAAGAGCGCTGCTAGGGCATCGAGGCGAAACTCTAAGTTGAGGTTGGTCGATGGCATCCACGTGAACGTGGAAACGATCTCCCCGCCGTCGCGGAACACCCCGTCGGCGAAGAGTTTGACCACCCACAGGAAGCCGCCGAGCGGCACCAACGCCAGTAGGGCGAACGCCGAGCGGCCGATGCTGCGCAGCAGCACCGGGGCGATGGCGCTGGCAGCCGTGAGCGCAAGAAGTAACGTGAGCACGTTTCTGGCAGCCCTCCTTTGAGGTCGGTCGTACCGTTGGCGCGCCTAACCTCAGGGGGTTTCCAGTTCACACAGAAATAACTTGCTCATCGCGGCAACAAGATACAACGCGTCAACACCAGTGGCGCGGCCGTCTTTTTGCCACTGTAGCGAATTTTTCTTACTTCCCGTATTGCTGCAGGAACATCGCCTCGGCGATGGCCACATGTTCGATCTCGGTCGGGTCGACGGACTCGTCAACACCGTGAATGCCACACAGCGGCTCCTCCACGCCGTACAGTGCGATCTCCGCGTTGGGGAACTGCTCCTGCAGGGTGATGGTCAGTGGGATCGAGCCGCCGGTGCCTACGACAGCCAGCTCGTCTGCGCCGTATGCGTCCTTCAGGCACTGCCCAAGCTTTGCGACGGCCTCCGCTTCCACATCCGTAGAAAACGGCTGATTCACGCCACTGACCTGTACGTCCACCTTGGCTCCCCACGGGGTGTGCGCCTTGATGTGCTCTACCATCTTCTCCGCCACCTCGGCGGAGTCCTGGCCAGCCGGAACACGCAGGTTGAACTGTGCTTCCGCGCGCGGGTTCACCGCGTTCATCGCTTCTGCAACCGGGGTGGAGGTAAAGCCGATCATGGTCACTGCCGGACGTGCCCACACCAGGTCAGCCGGGTTGTCGTCTGCGGTGCCCAGCAGTTCCACGCCGTCCAGGACGGTCGCATCGCCGCGGAACGTCTCGGGATCGTACGGGTCGCCGTCCCACTTCGCGGTGGTGTCCACGCCGTCGATGGTGGTGCGGCCGTGCTCGTCGAAAAGCGATGTTGCAATGACCATCAGCGCGTGCGCCGCATCCGGAGCTGCGCCGCCGAAACCGCCGGAGTGGATCGCGCCCTTGAGCGTTTCCACCGTCACGTTGATCTGGGCGCCGCCGCGCAGGGAGGTGGTCAGCGTCGGCACACCGACGGCCACGTTGCCGGAGTCCGCGATCAGGATCGCGTCCGCCTCAAACACCTCAGGCTTGTCGACGATCAACTTGCCCAGACCGTCATCCCCACCGAGCTCCTCGGAGCCTTCGACGACAACCTTCAGCCCCAGGTCCGTGCCGCCGTTTTCCTCAACGAGGCGCAGCGCCTCCAGGTGCATGGCCAGGTTGCCCTTGCAGTCCGCGGCGCCGCGCCCGTACCAGCGGCCGTCACGCTCGGTCAGCTCGAACGGGTCGTTCGTCCACGCCTCCGGGTCGTTCGCCGGGACGACGTCGTAGTGCGAGTACAGCAGCACCGTCGGCATGCCGTTCTTCGCCGGCTTCGTAGCGACGATGGTGTCCGCGTCGTCCACCGTCGGGTAGCGGGTGACCTCGAAGCCGAGGTCCTTGAGCGCCTCGACCGTCCACACACACGCTGCCTCGTGCTCGTCCTTCAGGGCCGGGGTGGAGTGCGGGGAGTTAAAGGACACCAACTTGGACAGATCCGCGAAGATCCGGTCGCGCTGTGGTGCGTAGGTTGCTGTGCTGTTGCTTGTGCTGTTCTGTGCGTCAGTCATGGCACTACGCTAGCAGCAACCGAGCCAGCCCCTGCGTCTCTTGCACTCAACCCCCGAGAGTGCTAAAAATGTGGCTGGCACTCATCTCAACCGAGTGCCAAATAAACGAAGAAGAGCGGGTGAGGCTGAGACCACTCGTCAGCCGTGCCGTCGCGGGCGCCTGCTTGCACCGACGAACTGAGTGATCGTCCACGTACGCCTATATATAAGGAGTGACACACTCACATGGCAAAGATGATTGCATTTGATGAGGAAGCACGTCGCGGCCTCGAGACCGGCCTGAACACCCTGGCTGACGCTGTAAAGGTCACGTTGGGCCCGAAGGGCCGCAACGTGGTGTTGGAGAAGTCTTGGGGCGCTCCGATGATTACCAACGACGGCGTGAGCATCGCTCGCGAGATTGACCTCGAGGATCCGTACGAGAAGATCGGTGCGGAACTGGTCAAGGAAGTCGCCAAGAAGACCGACGACGTCGCCGGTGACGGCACCACCACCGCTACCGTTCTCGCCCAGGCGCTCGTGCGCGAGGGCCTGCGCAACGTTGCGGCTGGTTCCAACCCGATGGGCATCAAGCGTGGCATCCAGGCTGCCACCGACAAGGTATCCAAGTACCTGCTGGATCAGGCAAAGGAAGTTGAGACCCAGGAGGAGATCGCTTCCACCGCTGGTATCTCCGCTTCTGACCCGGAGATCGGCAAGAAGATCGCCGAGGCAATGTACGCCGTTGGCAACGGTGCGGTGAACAAGGAGTCCGTGATCACGGTCGAGGAGTCCAACACGTTTGGTGTGGACCTCGAGGTCACGGAGGGGATGCGCTTTGACAAGGGCTTCATCTCCGCTTACTTCGCTACCGACATGGAGCGCGGCGAGGCCGTGCTCGAGGACCCGTACATCCTGCTGGTGTCCGGCAAGATCTCCAACGTCAAGGAGCTTGTGCCGGTGCTGGAGCAGGTTATGCAGTCCGGCAAGCCGCTGCTGATTATCGCCGAGGACGTTGAGGGCGAGGCCCTGTCCACACTGGTTGTGAACAAGATCCGCGGCACCTTCAAGTCTGTGGCTGTGAAGGCTCCGGGCTTCGGTGATCGTCGCAAGGCAATGCTGCAGGATCTGGCGATCCTGACCGGCGGCCAGGTCATCTCCGAAGAGGTCGGCCTGTCCCTGGAGACCGCTGGCGTTGAGCTGCTGGGTCAGGCTCGCAAGGTTGTGGTGACCAAGGATGAGACCACGATCGTGCAGGGCGCTGGTCAGCAGGAGCAGATCGACGGCCGTGTGAAGCAGATCCGCGCTGAGATCGAGAACTCTGACTCCGATTACGACCGCGAGAAGCTGCAGGAGCGCCTGGCCAAGCTGGCTGGTGGCGTTGCGGTGATCAAGGTTGGCGCTGCTACTGAGGTGGAGCTCAAGGAGCAGAAGCTGCGCATTGAGGATGCTGTGCGTAACGCCAAGGCTGCTGTGGAGGAGGGCATCGTCGCTGGTGGCGGTGTGGCTCTGCTGCAGGCTGCCAACGAGCTCGAGGGCGACCTCGGCCTTGAGGGCGACGAGGCTACGGGCGTGAAGATCGTCCGCGAGGCCCTGTCCGCTCCGCTGAAGCAGATCGCGCTGAACGCTGGCCTGGAGCCGGGCGTGGTGGCTGACAAGGTTGCCAACCTCCCGGATGGCGAGGGTCTGAACGCTGCGACCGGCGAGTACGTCGACATGCTGGCTAACGGCATTGCGGATCCGGCGAAGGTGACCCGTTCTGCGCTGCAGAACGCTGCGTCCATCGCTGCGCTGTTCTTGACCACTGAGGCGGTTGTGGCTGATAAGCCGGAGCCGGCTGGTGCGAACCCGGGCATGGACCCGGAGGCTATGGGCATGATGTAACGCCCGCTTGTTGAGAGACGCGTCCTTCGGGGCGCGTTTTTCTTTTGCGC
This sequence comes from Corynebacterium sp. HMSC036E10, assembly GCF_001836265.1. Lineage (NCBI taxonomy): Bacteria > Bacillati > Actinomycetota > Actinomycetes > Mycobacteriales > Corynebacteriaceae > Corynebacterium > Corynebacterium sp. HMSC036E10. The sequence goes on along the minus strand of NZ_KV827998.1, from coordinate 14,953 downwards.
AATTGCTTGTCGACGACCCCCTGAATAGGTGTAGTTCCCCACATCCACTTCCGGTTTGTGGCGTTTCCGTCGCGATTTTCGGTGCTGAATGGTCTATACAGTCGTCATCGAATTCATATGACGTTTACTTCTTCTATTGAATTTGGGCAGGTAGGAGATAGAGCTGAAATATGGTTACGTTTTGGTAAACGTGAGGTGTTGAAAAATATCTGTCAGCATTGAAAACAATTCTGCAGTTTCCCTTGACGTAATCGTTACCTATGGCAAAATAACTCCCTGACGCCCGATGGGTGTCAGTACCTGTCAGTAAAGCCAGACACAGACTGGCACCTAACTTTTAGGAGCATGTAATGCCTGTAGATCTCAAGGTCATCCAGAAGGCGCTCAAGGACTTCAAGACGTTCGCAACCGCGATCGAGAAGATCTTCACCAAGACCCCGGAGTCTCTGCTGACGTTCGCTGAGAAGGCGACCGGCAAGAAGGTCACCCCGAAGCCGGCTGCAGAAGCTAAGTAAGCACACCTCTTAACTAGGAGAAAAACATCATGGAAGCACTGTACAACTGGGTTGCACTTTCCTCCGGCACCGGTCTCGGCGTTGAGAACGGCACCGCTACTGAGGTTACCCGTATCCCGGGCGCTCTCGTTGAGCTGCTTGGCAACTTCGGCGTCCTCGCAGGCGCTCTCGCCGACCTCGTTGGTCTGGTTGCATAAGACCGACTTCTGAGGTGCCTCGTCGCTACGTGCGACGGGGCATTTTTTGTTATTCGGGGGCTTTCCCAGCGCAGCGGGGCAAAGCGGAATAGAATGAGTGGTATGGCTGACCACAAGGATGACGAACTGCCGATGATCGACCTCGCCCAGACCGAAGGCTGGGTTGTGGACGACACCGATGAAGACGATCCGGTGCTGCTGATGCCGGACGGCACTGCGATTCAGACGTGGCGCGAGAATTACCCGTACGATGAGCGCCTCTCCCGCGATGAGTATGAGCATGAGAAGCGCGCGCTCCAGATTGAGCTGCTGAAATGGCAGAACTGGACGAAGGATACTGGTCAGCGCCACATCATTATTTTCGAGGGCCGCGACGCCGCCGGTAAGGGTGGCACCATCAAGCGCTTTAACGAGCACCTCAACCCCCGTGGTGCTCGTACCGTTGCGTTGGAGAAGCCTTCGCCACGTGAGAGCACGTCGTGGTACTTCCAGCGCTACATTGAGCACTTCCCGGCTGCGGGCGAGATCGTGTTCTTCGACCGTTCCTGGTACAACCGTTCCGGTGTTGAGCGTGTGATGGGTTTCTGCACCGAGTCGCAGCACGCCGAGTTCCTGCGTGAGGTGCCGATGCTGGAGAACATGATCCTCGGCTCCGGCATTTCGCTGACCAAGTTCTGGTTCTCGGTGACCCAGAAGGAGCAGCGCACCCGCTTTGCTATCCGCCAGGTGGACCCGGTGCGTCAGTGGAAGCTGTCGCCGATGGACTTGGCGTCGCTGGATAAGTGGGAGGACTACACCCGCGCGAAGGAGGAGCAGTTCCGCTACACGGATACTGACGAGTCCCCCTGGATCACCATCAAGTCCAACGACAAGAAGCGCGCTCGCCTGAATGCGATGCGCTACATCCTGTCCAAGTTTGAGTACACGAACAAGGACCACGACGTGGTTGGCGAGCCCGACCCGTTGATCGTTAAGCGCGGCCGTGACCAGATCGGCGACTAGAGTCCCTGCTTAGCGACGACCCTCTGCCCCGGGATTCCGGCGCAGAGGGTCTTTTTCATGTGTTTGCATAGCGGGGTAAACGTGCTGGTGGGGAGTGTTTGACGCGGTTAGCGCGGTTGCTAAGAAATCCCTTGAAAAACTCACGCAAAAAGTGTGTCGAACATCTCCCCCCCCCCCTATATGTGATGTCGAACACCCGTTTTTCGGTGTCATTTGCCTGTAAGGCCAGCTCGCTTTTCGCAGCTAACGCAAAGGTTTGGAAACTTGCCTGAAACCATCCTTAGCGAGGGGAAACGGCCCATATTTGCGCTTTACTTAAGTTGTGCAACCAAATAAACTTTACGATGGCGCCCAGGCTGGGCCCAGAAGAATCGCACGAAGGACACGTCGTGCGAACAGACTTCTCTCGCTGACCGATAGGGCCCAGCGACAATTACTTCTCCGAAAGGACCACCACTATGGCAATTGCCATGAAGAAGACCGCCGCGATCGCAATCGCCGCCGGCCTCACCTTCGCCGGTTCCGCCGGCATCGCCGCGCAGGACGCGCTGGCGCAGACGACCAACGCGACTGCTCCGACGGCGCGTGCGACCGAACAGCTTGCTGAGTCCTCGACGATTCCGGAGGGTGACAACTTTTCCCTTACGGTGAACAAGCGCTACAACCCGACTGAGCTGCGCATCGGAACCGGCCAGGAAGATGAGCAAATTTCCGGTGGCGCGTTGAACGGTGTCACGTTTGAGATCAAGAAGCTCAAGGGTGACATTCGGGATCAGAAGGAGTTCAACCGACTGGCGAAACTCACCCAGGATTACAACAAGGCTGGCGCCGATAAGTCCGGGTTTGAGCTTGACTTCGATAACGCGGTACCGCCTCAGGATAAAGCAACCGCAGGTCAGGGGCAGGCAAAATTTGAGAACCTCCCCGCTGGCGCCTACTTGGTTACGGAGACCAAGCATGATGGCGGGCTGCCTGCCGATGAAGGCTTCGAGAAGAACGGAACCGAGACCCTCGTACCGGCTGACCCATTCATTGTGTTCCTGCCGATGACCGATCCAACTGGCAAGGAATGGATCTCCAACGTCAACGTGTACCCGAAGAACTCCTTCGCACGCGCGGAGAAGGCTGTCGTCGATAAAGACAAGCACGCCTTGAATCAGGAGAACATTACCTACACGCTCACCGGCGTAGTTCCTTCGGCGAAGGAAGGCGAGAAGCTTGATTGGTTCGGCCTTCGCGATGCATATAACAACACTGAGATCACGCCGAATCTGGATAGCATCACGGTCAAGATCGTGAACGCCGACGGCGAAACCAAGGTTGAGAAGCCAAACTTTGCTGTCGCTCAGGATAAGGGCTTTGGCTCCAAGAAAGATGGAGATTTCGCCTCGGATGCAAACGACGGATTCTTCATTGGCGTTAATTCTTCTCTTCTGAAGCCGGGCGACAAGGTTGTTGCAACCGTGGAAGCTAAACTTCTCGAGGGTTCGAAGAAGAATCAGGAAGTTGAGAACTCTGTCCGTGAGTACTTCCGTACTTCGAAGGACGAAGCGGGGTTCAAGCCGGTACCGCCGGAGACCCCGCCGAACGATCCGCCGGGGGACACCCCGCCGAACGAGACCCCGAACGACAAGGTTGTTTCCTACTTCGGCAACATCCAGGTGTTCAAGACCGGTGAGGAAAACGGCAAGCGTACCGCGCTTAAGGGCGCGAAGTTCGAGGTCGGCAAGTGCAACTCCGAGGGCACTGCTTTCGACGGCAAGGCACTTGCCGAGGGCGTAACCGGCGATGATGGCACCTTCACATTTGAGGGTCTGCACGTCACCGACTACGCAGATGATGAAGAGATCGTCGATCCGGGTAAGTACTGCTTGCGTGAGACCGACGCTCCGGCTGGCTACACCTTTGACAAGAACAAGGTTTACCCGCTCGACCTGAAGCGCGAGACCAAGAAGGGTGCCCAGCCTGCGGACTTCACCACCAAGACCGATCTGCAGCACGGTGACTACACCGATGACGGCACGGTCATCATGAACGGTGTGGCGATCAACAACCTCAAGCGCAACGTTCCGTTCCTGCCGAACACCGGTGGTATGGGTGTGCTGATCATGGCACTTGCAGGCTTGACCATCATTGGCGGCGGTGTTTACGCGGCACGTCGCAACTCCCAGTCCGCATAAGCAAGAACGCATAAGCGCAAACGCATAAGCGGACTCCAGGGCTAGAGCTCACCAAAGAGGGCTAGCCCGGAAGGCGCCCCGGAACCGGACCTAAACAGAAACACAGACCCAAACCGGGGCGCACGCCCGCCAGCAGGAGGGCGTTAAATTCCTGCTCCAGTTTTGAAGGAAAGGGTTGTCGTCGATAAGCGATGGCCCCAGAGAGGACAGCAACGTGAGCACAGCAGTGAAGGCGAGGCACCGGAAGCAGCCGGCGCAGAAGTCGTTCTTCCAGCGTGTGGCGCTGCCTGTCCTCATCATCCTCGTTGGCCTGACGGTGCTGATGTACCCGGTGATCTCCACCCAGTGGAACAACCGTGTGCAGGAGCAGGTGGCGAAGATGTACGAAGACCAGCTCGAGGCGGCACCGCCGGAGCAGGTCAACCGTGCGTACGAGGCTGCGATCGCGTACAACCGCGCGCATACCGACGGCCCGATTCTGGACCCGTGGCTTGCGCGCATCAGTGAAGACAACGCTGAGTACAAGGCGTATGAGGCGCAGTTGGCGGGGGTGTCGGCGATGTCGCAAATTGCGATCCCGTCTATCGACGTCCGCCTGCCCGTCTTCCACGGCACCAGCGAAAACACCCTGCAAAAGGGCCTCGGCCACCTGTACGGCTCCGCGCTGCCGACCGGCGGCAAAGGCTTCCACTCCGTGATCACCGGTCACACGGGCCTTACGACTGCAACGCTTTTCGACGACCTCGTGGACGTCGAAATCGGCGACGCCATCTACGTCTCCACATTCGGTGAGCGCATGAAGTACAAGGTGTACGACATCGAGGTTGTGCTCCCGGACGAGACCGACAGCCTGCGCGCCGAAGCCAACCGTGACCTGCTCACCTTGGTCACCTGCACCCCGTACGGCATCAATACGCACCGTCTGCTGGTCCACGCCGAGCGTGTGCCGATGGACCCGGACGAGGCGCAGATTCTCGACGAATCCACGTCCACCGTCCAGTGGTGGATGTGGGCCCTTGGCGCCGTCTCCCTGCTGGTGCTGCTGGCCCTGATCTGGTGGATCATCCGCGAAAAGAAGAAGAGCGACCGCAAGGACGCTATGAACAAGGAGGTTCAGTCCTAATGCGAGCTTCGAAGATTGTCGCGACTCTTGGCGCGGCATCCATCCTGGCCACCGGCGCATTCATGCCGGCTGCCGACGCCCGCGTGGTCTCCGGCAACGACAAAAACATCGCCGCCGACAGCGTGGACACCAACCGCGCCATCTCCCTGCTGGTGAAGAAGACGGCCACCAACCCTTACGACGACGTCCCCGCCGGCGCGAAACCACCAGCCATCGAAGGCGCCACGTTCGTGCTCTCCCGCGTAAACGACATCGACGTGACCACCGAGGAAGGCCGCGAAGGCGCCAAGAACCTCACGATGGAAAAGGCGCGTGAGAGGGGGCTTGGTGTCGTCGATAAGAAAACGACCGATGCCAGCGGCGCGGTACAGTTCACCGGCCTCCGCGCCGGCCTGTACCTGTTGGAGGAGCAGGCGCCTGACGACGACCGCGAGTACCACGTCTCCAGCCCCCAACTGATCATTCTGCCGCTGGGCGATGTGAAGGGCGAGCGGTTCACCTACGAAAACGTCGTAGTGACCAAGTGGGACGACGACGGCGGCCTGACCCCAACCACACCCCCGACGCCAACGCCGGGGACCTCGACCCCGGCAACAACCGAGCCGACGACGAAAACCACGCCGACCACCCGGAAAACGACTCCTCCGGGTAGCACCGTGACCACGGTGACCACCCCGGTCAAGACCACGTTGACCACCACCAGGCCCGACGGCTCCACCACCGTGGTGACCACGCGAACCAGCTCCGTGACCACAGTGACCAAACCAGCAGATAACACCCGGGGCGGCGACCTCGCCTCCACTGGCGCGAACGTGCTGTGGGCGGCGGGACTCGGCGGACTGCTGATCTTGATCGGGTTCGTGCTGGCCCGGCGAAGCAAAAACGAATCGTAAACACGGTAGATAAGCGGATTTAGGAACAAGGATTATGCGAAACATTATGAAGCCTGCAGCCACTGCGAGCTCGCGCACCCGTCGCTCCGTTCGTGGAGTCGCTGCTGTGGTCGCCTCGTTGGCGCTCGCCGCCGGCCTGGGCTCCTACCCGGTCGACGCGCAGGAGACGAGCGTTACTGCGACTACGGCTGAGAGTGCTGTGGCCTCGGAGAACGTGGAGGCGTCGGAGATTGCTTCTGCAGAAACTGCCGTGTCCGAAACTGATGTTGCGGAAACAGTGGCTCCGGCGGCACAGACCACCGGACCGGTGAGCGCGACGCAGCCTTCCGTAGCAGAGAAAGCTCCCGTACAAACCACCCGCTTCGGTGCGGTTGACACAATCACTATCGACGACCCCACAGGCGAAGCATGGCAGTTCGGCGGCAAAGCTTCGCCGGAAGACATCTTCGGAATCAAGCGAATCGGCGATGGCGAAATTGAAGAGATCCTGACGCTTACTGCCGACGGCAAAAATCTCGATCCGGAGAGCTATGGCTTCACCAACAACGCCGAGGGCGGCTACATCGCCTTCGACATGAACGCGTTGGACGTGGTACCGCCGAAGCACATCGAGGTAAAGGTCCGCGCGACCGACGATGCGACCTACACCATTGCAGAGAGCGACGAAGTCCCGACTGCGCGCGCTTTGGCAGCAACCGGTTATGGCCAGAATCCACAGGCTGCTCGCGCTGCCACCCTGGCCAACGACGGCCAGGCACGTGCAGCGAATGACACCAAATGGTCCGAGGAAGTTCGGCTCAACTCTGAGATCGTCGGTACCGGCCGACAGAAGTTTGAGAATATTGGTACGGAGCCGTACCTCGAAGTTCGACCAACCGGCGAGCACCCTGACCAGGTAGGACGAGACATCAGGATCACGCGTGTTGTCGTCCGCAATATTGAGGACAACACCCGCAAACCGAACAACAGGGCGATGATCGTCAAGAACGACGCAGCTGATGAGCAGTTCTATTTCAAAGATGCTACGGAACTTAAGAACGAGAAGAATCGCATAAAGGGTTTCGAGGCAGCCTTTTTCAACCCAGAAACTGGTGAATCGCCAGTGGCTCAGCAGCTCATCATCTATTCGGGACAGGACTCCATAAAGGTTGGTATCGATGGTGTCCCTGCCTGGGTCGACAACCTGGATACCCTCCGCCAGCGTTACGCAGTGGAGGTCTACGGCTCCTTCAGGATTCCTACGGAACCCACACCGCCGGAGACCTCTCCGACGGAGGAACCTGAGCCGGAACCGGAGTCAGTTGTTCAAGGTGAGACGACCATTGGTAATGCGACTTTCCGTGTCGTCTCAGAGACTGATCCCAAGAATCCGATGACGCTCAGCGAAGTCAACACCACGGGAGCAAATCCTTACCAGACGACTGCCAAGTTCGATCAGCGATCCAATTTTTCTGGAGCGGTGGTTGAGGTAAAGGCGCCAAATAGCGTTTTGGCGGTCGAGCAGTACGGGTTTCACATCGACATGCTCGAGAGCGGGGTCGATCTCGACCGTCGAGTGATTTCTGCAACGAAAGATTCGGTAGTTTTCGAGGTGTTCCCGGTCAAGGACGGTAAGCGAATCGATAGTGCGCTTGTTGAGAAAGGCGCGACTCTCGCAGCAACTACGCGGTTCACCGACCAGCCGAACAACATTGACGCGACTATCACGGTGAAGGGGACTCAGGTCCCGCGTAAGGTGACGGAACCGACTCCGCTTCCGCGACCGACCGATGAAAATTGGCTTGTGAAGCGTCTTCCCAACCCGGAGCTCGCGAAAAAGTGTGGATTGAAGGTTGCGATTGTCGCGGACCTTTCGACTTCTTTGAAGTACGCAGACACAAATGGCTTTCAAGCTAGCAGAACAGCTGCATCCGCGATGGTAGACGCGTTAGCAGGAACGCCTACTGAGGTGGGTATTTACCACTTCTCCCGAACAGCCGGTACCGACACTGAGGCGGTCTCAGTCCAGGATCCGCAAGGTGTCCAGACAGTAAAGAACGCAATCGCGAAGTGGAGAGACCCCACCGAAAAAGACAAAAGTGAAGGCGCCACAAACTGGGAGGCCGGGCTGAAAGCAGTCCAGAATCAGAACTACGACGTGGTGTATTTCATTACCGATGGCATGCCAACCTGGGACGACACCGGCTGGCAAAAGGCAGGCGAGGATGGCACTGGTGCTTATGTCCAGGAGAAGTCGCTTAACCAAGCCATTATCGCGGCAAATGCGCTCAAATCTGATGGAACACGAATCGTCCCGCTAATGGTCGATTTGACCTTGAAGGCTGGAAACACCGTTACCAGGGACTACGTTTTGAGAAACGCGCTTCCGAATGGTGCTACAGGATCCCTTGATCCAGGGCGGGTTCGTTTTCAACGAATTGGGGCAAGGAACCCCGGTGACTATCCGCGGGCTACATATAAATACCCCGGTAACGAGATCATCGTCAACATTGAAGAGGCACAGAAAAAAGAGGCGAAGAGAGAGGGCTATTGGCACTTTTTCAAAGGCGAAGATATCACCAAGGATCCGAATGCGTGGTCCCATGGACTCAGGGAAGTCAAGCAAATGGGTGAGGACATCTCTGGCGATGGTGACACCATCCGAGTGGAGGGTTACTCAAAACTCACGGAGCAGTTGAAATCCCTGGCCACTGGCCTCAAGAACGATTGTGAAGGCACGTTCACTGTCCAAAAGCGCATCGTCAACGCCGATGGTTCGGTTGAAAACGCACAAGCTAAGGACTGGTCATTCACAGTCAACGCTGGAAACGAAAACGTCCTTGATACGGGTGACGGTACGTTGAAGTCTAACTCGGTTGGGATCACTGGCGACGACGGCAAGGTTCGTTGGCGGACAGTGAACGAAGACCACGCGACCTTCTCGGTCGTTGAGACTCAGAAAGATCCGTATCGCATTTTCCAGCGCGACGGTGCAAACGCTGTGTGCTCCATCCGGGAGACGGAAGACAGCAAAACGAGTTTTAACTTGCCGATCTCCAGTAATAAAGAGAATGGGATCAATGTCGATATCCCGGGCTACTCCCACGTGACGTGTGTGTTCGACAATTACGAGCCGAAAGACGAGTTTGTGAAGCTCGAGCTCGAAAAGCTTGACGCTACCGACAAGTCCGTGCTTTCTAACGCGAAGTTTGAGGTGCGCTCCGACCGTGAAGGCGATGGTCCGTTCGCAGTGGCTTGGGACGAGGCATCTCAAACGTACAAGACTGAGGCGAAGCTCGCAGTGTCGAAGCCGTATTACCTCGTCGAAACGCAGGCACCGACCAAGAACAGCCAAAGCTACTCACTCCTGGTCGCGCCGGTTGAGTTCCAGATCGTTGCTGGCGAAGACGGCTCTGTAGTTCAGATCCGTGACGGTGAGAACTGGACTAGCGAGGTTGTGGGCGCTGGACTATGGACCGAGCGCCCGGACAAGTTCGACGCAGCAACCGGATACCTCCAAGTCGCCAACGTCCGCCAGGGCGACCTGCCTAAGACTGGTGGTGTGGGCCTGCAGTTGCCGATCCTGTTCGGCGGTGCGCTCATCGCTGCTGGTGTGTTGGTGGGACGTCGCAAAGTAGCGGTCTAACCGCGTAGCGGGGACACAACCAAAGCGCTGGGCGTAACCACAACGCCCTGCGCTTTTTCTGCCCTTCAGAATACTAATTTGTCGAGGTGTGCGCGCTGCGACTTCGGGGGTAAAGCCCTCAGTAGGCGCAATATCTATGACGCGACCTGCAGCAACGCGAGCGAATGCCATCCCGTGAGTAACCACAACCATGGTCATGCCGTCCCGGGCGAGGCCGACGACCACGTCGAGAACCTCGCGGACGATTTCGGGGTCGAGGGAAGCGGTGATTTCATTGAGCATCGGCGGAGCCTTGAGGAACCGCTGCTAGTGCATGCCTTAGATGCCGAGAACAACGAGACGGGTCTACACCGAGCCCGATTGACAGTGATCCTCGAGAAATTCGTAGAACGGGGACTAGAAAGGTGCAGATCGAACCACTAGGCTCAGGCAAAAGCCCTGAGAAGTGGTTCGTCCCCTATGTCCGTAAGTGAGGAGGTGCGAGGTGAGGGTTACGTTGGAGCAAGCTGCCGAAAACTTCCACGCAGATTTAGAAGACATGAGGCGTGTGGTCAAGAGCGGACGCGCAGTGTTGGATGAGCACGGAACCATTAACCTCATGCTCGCGCAAGCGCTGTCTCGATTCGTCTCCGAGGAGTTCACTAGGCTTTTCGGCGCTGAGCAATCGTTTGTTGCCTGGGATCTCGTTTATGTCGAACCGACCTATTTCAACCTCGTGGATCAATTCCGGCCGGCTGAGGCAGGACTACTGGACACCCGGAAAATGGGGCTTGCGCCAGGGGGACGCCGGTATGTGCAAGCATCTTCGCGAGACGAGCTGATCGATGCGGGGATCTATGGGCTGTGTAATCAAACATCCCGTGTAGGTGTCCTCATCAGGGAAACAGATTGCACTGAGCAACAAGCTCTCGCTGATGCTTACATGCTTGGGGATGCTCGGCTGCAACAGGCGGTCCGAGCATATGTGGTAGAGCACTCGACACTTGTAGCGTAGCCACTATGGACCACGTTCGTCTGTTGCTCCTCAAGGTTGCGTCTGCGCTTGATGGGGAAGACTGGTTGCTCGTTGGCGGGGCGATGACCCACCTGCACTGCGCGTTGAATGAGGTTGGCTACGCCAGGCCAACAGAAGATGTCGACATAGTCGTGGATCCGGTCAACCATTCGACTCTGGGCAGTGTGGCACAAAAATTGGAGGAAAGCGGATACGAGCCAGTCTTGCCACTAACTAGAGAAGGGTTCCTTCACCAGTTTCTCAGTGGCCAGGGATTTCGTGTTGATGTGATGGGGAAAGACAGTGAAAATACGCCCAACCGATGGCGCGGGTACAACATCGTAAAGTGCCCCGGGTCCAAATCAGCACTCGGCATCCTTTCGGATGGGACGCTCAAGGATGTTCTGGAGGTACCGGTTAGTGACGAGCGGGCGGTCCGCCTGCCAAACGTTTGGTCTGCCATCTCAATAAAGGGCCACGCCCTCCGGCTCGCCGATGGAAACCGTGAACGTCACGTTCAAGATGCGCTCGCACTACTGGCGTGCGCTAATAGGACGGAAGTAAAACGAGAGCTGACAAAATCTGAGCGAGTTGCGGTAAACAACATTCTCTCGAGTTCCTACATGTCCGACATTGAAAATTGGCTGCCCTTGGACCAGGAACATTGGAGCGAGGCTCTTCAAGAGATCAGACGGTTGCGTCCCCGGGGGCCTATATCAGTACCTGAGCTGATTCAGCCGCGTTTGCCTCCCGAGAAGCGATGAGTCGGGATCGGACCCCGACTTCCGCGAAAGGGGCGAAGCTCACCCCTACCGAGGCTCGACGGGGTTGCCTTGCCAGACGGTGTTGGCGGGGACGGAGTCGCCACGCATGACCAGCGAGCCGGGCCCGACTGTCGCGCCGGCGCCGATGACGGAGCCCGGCAGGGAGACGGAGTGGGCGCCGAGGGTGGCCGACGCCTCGATGGTGACGGTGTCCAGCGACATCACGCGGTCCTGGAACAGGTGCGTTTGCACGACGGTGCCGGGGCCGACGATGGCGCCGGCGCCGACGGAGCAGAGGTCGGTTTCGGGGAACCAGTAGGACTCCACCC
>NZ_KV827998.1:0-3231 GCF_001836265.1 Corynebacterium sp. HMSC036E10 | reverse complement strand
GGAACCAGTAGGACTCCACCCACGCGCCGGGCCCGATGCGAACGCCCAGTGCCCGCAGCGCGAGGTTCATCTCGCCGGAGCCGGTGGCCCAGTTGAAAAACCAGGGTGCGGCGATGACCTCGATGAACTGGTCTTGCAGTTCGTTAAACCACACGAACCACGAGTACAGCGGGTGTTCGCTGGCGCGGTGTTTGCCCACCAGGACCCACTTCGCCACCACGGCAGAGGCCACCGCGACCACGCCGACGCCCATCCAGGTAAGTCCGCCGAGCAGGTACGTGAAGGAGCCGACACGCGTGTAACGAAAAATTCCCCAATACTGTGAGCGGCTTTACGAGGCAATCTCAGTCTTTATTCACATCGTCGACGAGCAGATAGGGTGCTACCCGGCCCACGGCTGTGAAAAGCGCAGGTAGGGGAAGAGCGGCCAAGTTTTGCTTCGAAATAAGCCAATCCTTATTGGGTTGGTATTCGACGTAAGATTCTGGCGACACATTAAGATATGTGATATATCACCTTCCTTTGCGTATCAGAGGACGCATGATCCGCTTCGCCCGCGCTACATTCACAACCCTTCCACGCCGTGCGGTGGTGGTGTGAGGCTGCACTCGCGCTGGCTGCGCTACTGACGGTGGCCTCCGCGGAGTATTCGGGCTCGCAGTCTGCAGCCGCGCAGGTGCAGTCGGGTACCGTCACGTCTGACGGGGGCGACTTTGGAAACTGATCTTCTCAAACTGGAACCGGCGTGGCGGAAACTGGGCGAACCAGATCTGCTGGCTGGACTTCACAGGCTTGCCGACCACCAACGGTGACACGGCAGCAATGCCGTGTCTAGGAGCATCCTGATCCTGGGCGCGCTGTTTTTGCTGTACCCCATGGCACCAACGCTGCCCGCTCAGTACTAGCAGATTCGGCAGAATGGGGAGTACACGGGCGCGGTACGGGCGCTTAGCGGCGACACCATAGTCGAGCAGCTCCGCCTCGCCCACGAATGCAACATTCGACTCCTTGCCGCAGGGCCCTACGCCCGCCCGCCGGAGGAGTGCGACCCCGGCTCCGACGACTACATGGCGCTGTTCTTTCTCCCGGAGAGCTACCGCATGATCGCGCGTGCGCGCATCCCGCGGATCGACATCGACCTGTCGGTGTTCCTCACCACGCTCGCGGTCGTGCTTTACGACGGCGCTGGCCACATGTATGGCTCCATCTTGCCCGACGGCGGCGGCACCAACGCGGTGATGTCCGCTCACACTGGCATGGTCGATGCGGCGGTGCTCGACAGGCAGCCCATGCGCAGGCCCGGCGACGACATCTTCATCGACGACATGGGCGAGCGTCTGCGATACCGTATGACCTCCCGCGAAGTGGTCAAACCCGACGCCTACGACGCTGCGACCAACGAACCTAACAGAGACAAAATCACCCTGATCACGTGCACCCCCTACAGACTGAACACCGACTGCCTTCTCGTGTACGCCGAGCGCGCGCTGCTCGACCTCGTTACACCAGAGTCAACCGTGAAAACCTTCGTGTGGTCCTGGTGGATGATCGCGGTCGCGATCCTATTGTTTTTCTAGAAGCGGTGGTGAGATTATCGGAGGCAGCAGCAAGCAGACACCCAGTCGCTGGTAGTTCTTTAGAAGGACAAAAGTTCGGGCTTAAGTGGGTTAGGGAACTATGACCCAAGGGGCCCCGTAGTTGGCTAGACCGAAGATGTCCGGGTAGACCGCTGCGGAATCCAACCCAGCGATTCGTTTGAGACGGTCACGGATCTCTTCCTTGGCGGATGCTTTAACGCGAATCGTGAAAGACGGTGGGATTGATAGCTGAGGCTTTCGGGTCGTGGACGTTAACTTCAAATTTATTGACGTGGCTTTCCGGACCTCCTCGGCGATCCAGGATTCGGCGCCCGATCCATCGCCAGGAGTCTTGCGATAAAGCCGAGTATTCGCACCGTTACTAACTACTGGAACCCCACTTATTAGAAACGCAGAGTTCTGGGCGGGGATTCTGTCGTGATAGCTTGGCGGTCGCCAAAAGCGAGGGAGGTCATTCTGCCAATCCTTATTCGCCACCTGCGACCCTTTAGACCAAGGGAGGTCGTATCCACCCCATGCCTCTTCCAGTCTGATTTCACTATCCGTCACATCGAACGCAAACAGGCGCCCATCCAGATCAGCCCTAATTGTACCGTCCGTAGTGCGCTTTTGCTCTACCGCGAACCAGAGAGCCACGAGTGGGCTCATTGAAACATCGAGTAGGCGGGTGGGGGCGCCGTAGTGTTGCAGGTGCGCCAGGAGTTCGAGTGCGGGCATTTGGTCGAATCGCCAATGACGTCGCGCTGCATCCAAAATCCTCTGCTCGTTCTTAACCAAGTCATCTTCCGAGGGGTTCGCGTTGCCTCGTCGTTTCACAGCCCGGTAAAGGGAACTGTGCAAGGAATAATCGGCCTTCGACAGTCCCCTCCATGCCAGGGTTCTGTCGTTACCAACCAATTGATTCAATTTATTGATCAGGTCTAGGGCGGAATCCCACCCCTTGATTGTGCCCTCCCATGGAGAGAAAAAATCTTCAGGACTAAATTGATTGTGCGTTAACGTTCGATCGTTCACTTAGGGTCCCTCGTAACAGTTGTGGATAGGGCAAACGAAGCAGTGTATCTAGTGTGAGTGCTCTTCGAAATGTAGCCCACTGGCGCTCTTTGAAAAGTAGCCCAGTGTGGTCGTAGTTATTGTGCCTGATTTGTTTGTGGTGTTGTAAGTTCGCGGCCTTTGATGCGGTGGCTTACTCCTCGGTGTTGGAAGATTTTCGCGTGGTGGACGATGCGATCGACCATGGCAGTTGCGACGGTGATGTCTCCGAAGCATTGAGCCCATTGGGAAAAGTCAGGTTGGATGTGACGATGATGGATCCGTGTTCGTATCGTCGTGAGACGAGTTGAAAGAACAGGTTTGCTGCGTCTGCTTCAACGGGGATGTAGCCGAGTTCGTCGATGATCAGCAGGTGGTATCTGCTTAGGCGTTTGAGTACGGCCTCGAGTCGTCCGCTGTTGTGTGCCTCGGTGAGTGTGTTGATCCATCCTGCGGCGGTGTCGAAGAGTACTCGGTAGCCTTGCTGAGCAGCGGTGATACCCAAGGCGGTGGCGAGGTGTGTTTTTCCGGTGCCTGGCGGGCCGAGAAGGACGACGTTTTCAGCGCGTGTCGATTCGGGGTAGTTGGTACCGCGAGTCCG
>NZ_KV827997.1:0-85630 GCF_001836265.1 Corynebacterium sp. HMSC036E10 | reverse complement strand
CAAACCCCCAGGTGATAACGAACACCATGGTCAATACGGAGCTCATCGTCTGGTTGCACAAACACCGAGCTAGACGACCAGGGAAAACGGCCGGCTAGACCCCCGGGGAACCCCGGGGAACCCCAGGGATCAAACCCCCAAACCCCCAACCCCCCAAAAAACAAAACCTAGAACACCTCGACGCGTCCGCCGAGGGACTCCACCTGCTCGAGCTGGCGGACCCAGCCCGGTGCGCCCGGGTGGACGCGCATGACCGGGCGGGAAGAAATCTTCACGGGGGAGACGGACTCGCGGCGGGCGCCTTTGCGGGCGGCCATGCGCAGGTAGGCGCGGTTGCCAGATTCGGCTAGCTGCTTCATGGACGCCGGATCGTCCGCAAGGGAAGCGCGTGCGGCTTGGAGGAGTTCGATGAACTCGTCGAGTACCGGCACGAGCGAGTCGGCGTTGGTTTCGCACATGTTGCGCACGAGTTCGGGTTCCGTACTAGCTACCCGGGTCGCGCCTCTAAAGGACCCGGCCGACAGGGACTGTGCGAGCGTTCCGCCCCGGTCGCCGACCAACGACAGGGCTTCGGCGATGACGTGGGGGAGGTGGGAGACGCGGGCGACGGATTCGTCGTGAAGCGATACGCGCACGGGGACCGCCTCCGCACCGACGACGGATGCGAGCCGGCAGACGGTGGTGAATAGGGCGGCCCAGTGGTCGTCGGCAAGGCCTTCGCGCGCGTAGTCGTACGTTACGGCCCACGCGGCACCCTCGAACAGGCCCTCGTGGGAGGCGCTCCAGCCGGAAAACTCGGTGCCCGCCATGGGGTGGCCGCCGACGTAGCGACCCTGCATGTCGCGCTCGACGATGAGGTCGTACACGCGCTCTTTGACGGATACCACGTCGGTGATGTCGCACGTCGGGGCGAACGAAGCTACCTGGTCCAGCACGGACGCCACTGCCGCCATCGGCACCGCAACCACGATGAGCGCGTTGTCGGCCTCTGCGCGGCGCAGCACTTCTTCCATGTTGTCGGAGACGTCGAAGCCGTCCCGTTGTGCCGCGCGTGCCCCGTGCATGGTGTAGCCAAAGACGCGTTCGTTAGAGATGGTCAGGTCGCGCATGAGCGACCCGCCGATCAGTCCGAGGCCGAGAATGCAGATGGGGGGCAGTTGGTAGGTAGTCACCGCGTTAAGTCTAGTGACACTTTGGCCCGCGCGGACTACGCTTTCGTCCCATGAGTCAGGACTTCACGGACGGGTTTGCCGTCACCGTCGCTCAGGTTGGGGGTTCGTGGCAGGTGCGCGAGTTCCGCGACGATTTCACGGACCTTTCCACTTCCATTGATGCTGTGCGCGGTTTGCGCAGCGAGGGTGCGGCGTTTGCGCTGCTTAATGTGGAGGATGACTATTTGGTTGTGGTGCGTCCGGGCCCGTCGAAGGTGCGTGTGTTGATTTCGGACGCGACGATGGCGGTGGATGATGATTTCGCGGCTGACATCCTGGATGAGGCCGACGTGGACATCCCCGATATCGACCCGGATGAGCTGGATAACGTCGACGGCTGGGCTGATGGGGACTTTGCCATTCTCGCGGATCTGGGGTTGTCCGAGGAGCAGTTGAGCATTTTGCTTGACGACGACGCCGACCCGGCCGATCTCGCCCACACCATCGCCGACGAGTTGGGATTTGGCGACGAGCTTGCTGATGCCGTCGATTAGCAAACCTGCCCGCCGGGCTGAAGAACGGATGCGGGAGGCGATCGAGGTTGCCCGCACGACCCCGCCGGGCGATGTACCGGTGGGGGCTGTGGTGTTCTCCCCGGAGGGCGAGGTCCTTGGGGTGGGGGTGAACCGCCGGGAGGCGAACAACGATCCGACCGCGCATGCGGAGGTGGAGGCCATCCGGCAGGCGTGCGAGGCGTTGGGGAGGTGGAGGCTGGATGGGTGTGAGCTCGTGGTCACGCTTGAGCCCTGCACGATGTGTGCGGGTGCGATTTTGGGGGCGAGGGTGTCGTCGTTAATTTTTGGCGCGTGGGAGCCGAAGACGGGCGCGGTGGGTTCGGTGCTGGATGCCATCCGGGACCCGCGACATCTGCATGTCCCTGAGGTACGCGCCGGCGTGCTGGAGGCCGAAACTGCCAGGTTACTGAGTGATTTCTTTGAAGAGCTGAGGAGTAATTGAATCGTTACCCAAAGTGTTCGGGTTTGTCCCTACACTGGGCGAGCGAACCAATTCCAACGAACTAAAAGGAGAACATCATGGGTTTGGATGACAAGCTTGATCAGATCAAGGGCCAGGCTAAGGAAGCGGCTGGCGACCTTACCGATAACGAGAAGCTCCAGAACGAGGGCAAGGCCGATCAGCTGATCGGCAGCGCTAAGGAGAAGCTCTCCGAGGCGGGCGACGCTATTAAGGACAAGGCCAACGAGGTCGCAGCCAAGGTTGAGGACAAGGCGGACGAGGTCCGCGACGAAGCTGACCGCTAAATTTGGTTTCTTGGCGGCGCTGCCGTTAATCTAGTCGGCGGTAGCGTGTCCGAGCGGCCGAAGGTACTCGCCTCGAAAGCGAGTGTGGGTAAAACCACCGCGGGTTCAAATCCCGCCGCTACCGCCAAGTGTTAAAGCCCCCGGCAACGGGGGCTTTTTCCGTATCACAGAAGGAACCCTTTGACGTGGCGAAACTGCTGTACAACCTCGGACGTTGGTCCTACCTGCACAAATGGCGGGTGATTGTGGCGTGGCTGCTGCTGTTCGGCGCTACTGCGGGCGGCGCGTTTTCGTTGATGAAGCCGTTTACCTCCGAGTTCGCAATCGAGGGCACACCGGCTATCGACGCGCTGCGCGACATGGAGAAAAACTTCCCCGATGCCGGCAATGTGGCCACAGCCCCTGGCGTGAACTTGGTGTTCGCCGCGCCTGAGGGTCAGCGCCTGGATACGCCCGAGCATATGGCGGCGATGGATGCGACCGTCGGCTATATCCGCGACCACCTCGGGGTGGAGGGGGAGCGCTTCGGCAACCCAGTGACGGTCAACGGCGAGTTGCAGCGCATGGTCATTGGCCAGATGACTGAGATGGGCATGCCGCGGGAGCGCGCGGAAGCGGATGCGTATCAGTTGCGCATGCTTAGCGATGACGCCCGCATCGCCTACACCACCTTCGAGTTCGACGCTGAGTCGTCGATGTCCGTCGACCAGGCGGACCGCGACGTGGTGAACGAGGCCATGAAAATCGGCCGGGACGCGGGCCTTCAGGTGGAAGCCGGCGGCGCTGGTTTCGGCGAGCCGATTGCCATTAAGACCACCTCTGAGATGGTCGGCCTGGCCGTGGCGTTTTTGGTGCTCGTGGTCACCTTCGGTTCCTTGGCGGCGTCGGTGATCCCGATCATCTCCGCCGTGGTCGGCGTGGGCATCGGCGCGCTGCTGGTGCTGCTGACCACCCACTGGGTGGAGCTCAACGACGTCACCCCGGTCCTTGCCGTCATGATCGGCCTGGCCGTGGGCATCGACTACGCCCTGTTCATCCTGTCGCGCTACCGCCAGGAGGCACGCCACCTCCCGCCGGATGAGGCGGCCGGAATGGCTGTCGGCACTGCGGGTTCCTCGGTGGTGTTCGCCGGTGCCACGGTCTTTACCGCGCTGGTCGCCCTGGCACTGGCGCAGATCGAGTTTCTCACCTGGATGGGCCTTGCCGCCGCCGTCACCGTGTTCATCGCGGTGCTCGTCGCGCTGACGCTTGTACCGGCGTTGCTTGGCGCGTTCGGCTCGAAGACCTTCGCGGGCAAGATTCCCGGTCTGGCCGGTAATCCGGGTCCGGGTAAGCGTCCAGCGAAAGACCTCGATGAGAATTCGATGGGTAGGCGGTGGGTGCGCTTCGTCGAAAAGGTTCCGGGCCTTGTTATGGCAGTGGTCGTGCTGGGGCTTGGTGCGCTGTCCACTCCGGTGCTTGGCTTGGAGATGTCGCTGCCGTCCGACAGCACCTCCAACTACGACACCACCCAACGCAAGTCCGCAGACCTCATGGCGGAAGGCTTCGGCCCCGGCGTGAACGCCCCACTGCTGCTGGTGGTTGATGCACACAGCGTCAACCCCAACTCGGAGATTCTCCAGCCGTACATGTCAGCCATCCCGGATGAGGCAGGCGGCGACGCCCAAAAGGCAGCGCTCGCGTCCTTCATCTACACCATGGGCGAGATCGGCTCCGTCAACGGCATCGAGCACGCGCAGCTCATCGCAGCTAACGACGACCTCACAGCCGCCCAGATCCTGGCCACCCCAACCGGTGGTCCGGAAGAGGAACGCACCTTGCAAATCGCCCACGGAGTGCGCGAGGCCATCAGCCAGGTGGAAGACGCCACGGGTATCGACGTTGGCCTGACCGGCCTGACCGCCGTCCAAATGGACATCACCGAAGAACTCTCAAAGGCCATGCCGCTGTACCTGTCCATCGTGGTGGGGCTGGCGATCGTGCTGCTCGTTATCGTGTTCCGCTCCATCATGGTGCCGCTCGTGGCAGGCCTTGGCTTCCTGCTATCCGTCGGCGCTGCCTTCGGCGTGACCGTCCTGTTCTTCCAAGAAGGCCTGTGGGGTTTGGTGAACACGCCGACCCCGATCCTGTCCTTCCTGCCGATCTTCCTCATCGGCGTCACCTTCGGCCTCGCCATGGACTACCAAGTCTTCCTGGTCACCCGCATGCGCGAGGCCTACTTGCGCAACGGCGACGGCGACCGGCTGCGCGCCGTGCACGAATCCACCGTGCAAGGCTTCACCCAGGCCGCCCGCGTGGTCACCGCCGCCGCGATCATCATGATCGCCGTCTTCATCGCCTTCTTGGATCAGCCGTTGCCGTTCATCCAGATCTTCGGCTTCGCACTCGGCGTCGCAGTACTTTTCGACGCCTTCTTCATCCGCATGGCCCTCGTCCCCGCCACCATGTTCCTCCTCGGCCGCTCCGCCTGGTGGATGCCAAAATGGCTGGACAAACTCCTCCCCGAGGTCGACGTTGAGGGCACCGAACTAGAAAAGGAACACGCATGACGCAGCAGACGGACACCACCTTCGAGGTCGGCACCCAGTTGGAGCCCGCGCCGGGTAGGCATGGCCGCACCGGTGTGATCCACACCCCGCACGGTTCCATTCAGACCCCTGCGTTCATCCCCGTGGCCACCAAGGCGACGGTGAAAACGCTCACGCCCGAGCAGATCCGCTCCACCGGTGCGCAAGCGATCCTCTCCAACGCCTACCACCTGTACCTGCAGCCAGGGCCCGACATTGTCGACGAGGCCGGCGGCGTCGCCGCCTTCGAAAACTGGCATGGTCCCACCTACACCGACTCCGGCGGCTTCCAGGTGATGAGCCTCGGCGTCGGCTTCAAAAAGGTCCTCGCCATGGACACCGCAGGCCTGACCGAGGGCGACATCCGTGCGGCGAACAAGGATCGCATGGCGCGTGTCGACGACGACGGCGTCGACTTCAAATCCGTCATCGACGGCTCCTCCCACCGCTTCACCCCTGAGGTGTCGATGCAGATCCAGCACCAGCTGGGCGCCGACATCATGTTTGCCTTCGACGAACTGACCACGCTTGTGGATACTCGCGCCTACCAGGAGCATTCCGTCGAGCGCACCCGTCGTTGGGCCCGTCGTTGCCTCATCGAGCACGACCGCCTGACCAAGGTTCGCGCCGACAAGCCACTGCAGTCCCTGTGGGGCGTGGTGCAGGGCGCGCAGTACGAGGACCTGCGCCGCCAGGCTACGCACGGCTTGTTGGATCTTCACCGCGAGGCGCTCGACGAGGGCCGCCGTGGCTTCGGTGGCTTCGGCATCGGTGGCGCCCTGGAGAAGGAGAACCTGGGCACGATCGTCGGCTGGGTGACCGACGAGCTGCCCGTCGACATGCCGCGCCACCTGCTGGGCATTTCGGAGCCGGACGACATTTTCACCGCCGTCGAAGCTGGTGCCGACACCTTCGACTGCGTTGCCCCGACGCGCCTCGGCCGCCGCGGCGGCGTGTACACCCTGGACGGCCGCATGAACCTCGCCGGCGCCCGCTTCAAGCGCGACTTCTCCGGCGTGGACGAGGAGTTCGGCGGCTACGTCTCTGAGAACTACTCCCGCGCCTACATCCACCACCTGCTCAAGGCGAAGGAGTTCCTGGCGGGCACGCTGTGCACGATCCACAACCTAGAGTTCATGATCCGCCTCGTGGACAACATCCGCCTTGCCATCGACGCCGGCGATTACGAGGCCTACCGCGACGAGTTCCTCGGCCGCTACTACGCCGGGAAGTAGGGGACATGTAGTCGCGCAGCCAGCTTAGGAGCAAACCCGAACTCGGCCCGATGACCAGTCAAACGCCCTCTGGGGCACTCATGTGCTCGATCTAGCAAGCAGGGTGAGTTCGGGTTTGCCCCTAAGCTGTGATTTGCGGGTCTAGGGTTGGAGCGATTTTGGGGAAACTTCGAGCCGCATCCGGCTAAAGTGAATCGCATTGGGGAATGGGGGATAGTTTGGCTGAACCAACTTGGAGTATTGAGGTTTTTGACGGTGGGAATTTTGCTCGTTTCTACAGTCGGTTGGATGAAGCGGAGCGCACTGTCGTAGAGGTAGCGATTGAGCATGTGCTCGCACCGTTGGGCATCGATATCTGTGCCAGCGAGTGGGGAAAGAATTTAGGGCAGGGTCTTTTCGAACTACGAATACGACGTGACATCGAGACGATCTTGCGCGAATTTGGTGCAGCGGAAAGGGTTGGCGAAGTTCCAAAGCGGTGGAGGCGGAAACGGGTGCTAATTCGTGTCTATTGCACTTTCTATGGTCAGCGAATCGTTTTGTTGCTCGGTGGATACAACAAGTTGCGCGATCCAAGTCGAAAGCAGGAGCAGAAGGAAATTCGTGCAGCGCGCTCCGTTTTGTCTGCCTGGAAAAGAGAGTAAATACGCCTTGCTGTTATGGGGTTGAACACATAAACTTGCTGCTGGTTACCTATTAAGCGGAGCGTGGGGGTGAACAAATGGCCACTACAAAGTTTGAAGACTTCATCCAGCCATATCGAGAATCGGAATCGCCAGCAGCCGAGGTAATTCGTGATGCGGCAACGCGAGCGTTTGCTGCGGAACTTGCAGAGCGTAAAGCGGTAGGTGCTGCACTTGCGTCGGCCCGGCATGATCGCGGCGCAACTCAGCAATCTGTTGCTGATGCTGCCGGAATTCAACAGGCTGAACTGAGTCGCATAGAAAATGGAGTTGGGAATCCGACGGTAGAAACGCTGCTTAAGGTTCTAGCTGCGCTGGATTTGCGCTTGGCCTTCACACCGGCTCGTAAGGGACGGAACTGAGAAAAACTTTCGCCGAGCACATCGTGAACTCCCAAGGACAACTCGGCATGTTATTGAGGATCCCATCTTCCTGGACTCCAGGGCGTCCCAACTCGTTCAGATGGCAGATCACGTTGCGTGGAGTGCGAATTCGTCGTTAATGAAAGTGCCCAAACACAAGTTCGCCCACAATTGGTACAGCGAGTACCTCGCTCCACGTGATCCTTCCAGGGGGCCACGCGAGTTAGATTAGAAACAGCTAGACCCCCTTGGTCCACACGTGTGGAGGGGGTCGGCATCAGCAACAGTACAGGTTTCGGAGCCCTGTGGGTTACACGCTCTCGTCGGCAATGCGATGTTCGGCGCGGCGCACGGCTGCGATCGTCGGATAGGTGATCGGCAGCAGCACGACCTCCATGAGGGTCTTCCACAGGAACCCAACAACGACGTAGTTGATAAACGTGCCGGCGGAATCGACGCCGATCACGCTCGCGGCGATGGTGCAGAACAGCAGCGTGTCCGCGAATTCGCCGACAATGGTGGAGCCGATCAGGCGCGCCCAGAGGCGGTCGGTGCCGAAGCGGTCTTTCATCTTCTGCAGCACCCACGCGTTGAGCAGTTGGCCCACCACGTAGCCGGCGAGCGAGGCCGCGACGATGCGCGGCAACAAGCCCAGGACTGCGGCGAAAGTGTCTTGCATGTCGTAGAAGTCCGCCGCGGGCAGCCAGATGGCGATGTAGAACGTCACCACGGCAAGCACCGCGATGAAAAAGCCGGTGAACACGGCGCGGCGTGCGGCTTTGAACCCGTAGACTTCGGCGATGACGTCGCCGATGACATAGGAGATGGGGAAGAGGAAGAAGGCCCCGTCGGTGACCAGCGGCCCGATGACCACGCCTTTTTGTGCCGTGATGTTCGAGATGAGAAACACCGCGCAGAACACGGCGAGCAGGTACGGGTATGGGGAGCGGGATACGCGCGGTGACATGCGCAATATCATTGCACATATGGCTGTTTTCCAAGGTCCTGCTGGTCGCTATGCGCCGAGTCCGAGCGGCGATCTCCACTTTGGCAATTTGCGCACGGCGGTGCTGGCGTGGCTGTTTGCTCGCCAAAGCGGCCGGAAGTTCTTTTTGCGTGTGGAGGATATTGATTCGGAGCGTTCATCCGCGGAGTCGGCGCTGCGCCAGATTGAGGACTTGGAGGCGCTCGGCCTCGACTTCGATCCTCCGGTGCTCTACCAGCACGATCGCGGGGACGCGTATGCAGATGCGCTGGCTCGCCTGGATACGTATGAGTGTTATTGCACGCGCCGGGATATCCGCGAGGCGGCATCCGCGCCGCATGCGCAGCCGGGGATGTATCCGGGGACGTGCCGTGATCTCACGGAGGAGCAGCGTGCTTTACGACGACGCGACCTCGCCGACGAGGGCCGCCTCCCCGCAATCCGCCTGCGGGCCCACGTGCGTGAGTGGACGGTTGAGGATTTCTACCACGGTGCCTACACGGGGCCGGTTGATGATGTGATTTTGAAGCGCGGCGGGCGTGTGGATCAGGCGCAGGCGGGGGATTGGGCGTACAACTTGGCGGTCGTTGTGGACGACGGTTTTCAGGGGGTGGATCAGGTTGTGCGCGGCGACGATTTGTTGTTTTCTGCCCCGGCACAAGCGTATTTGGCTGATCAACTTTCTCTCGTTACGCCTTTTTATATTCACGTTCCGCTTGTGGTGGGGCCAGGGGGTCGTCGATTAGCAAAGCGCGATGGTGCTGTCACCTTGCGGGAGATGTTGGCCGATAAACGTCAGTCCGACATTGTGCGTGATATTGCCGGGTCGCTCGGATATGGCCAGGTAGATAGCGTGAATGGTTTGTTGGATGTGTTCGAACCGTCACAACTGTCGCGCGACCCATGGACGTGGGAATCTTTGTAATTGCTGTGTTTTAGTGAAGTATAACCTGTTTTTTATATGTTAAAACTCTTGCGGTCGGTCTGAAGCTCACTCATATTTGGAGGAAGGTCACGTGGCTGCGTTTGGGGACGCACCACTGGGCAACGAACCTCTAAGGAGACTTCATGATTTCGAAGAAGATTGCTGCGAGCACCGTTGCGCTTGCCCTCGGTGCTTCGGCTGTTGTCGCCCCGCAAGCAACCGCGCTGCCAGAAGAATTCACAAGCCCTCCGGGTCGGACCGCGAACCCACAGCAGGGCGCATGTGCTGTTGTGCTGGATCAGAACATCACCACGGTGAACCCTGGCGTGGCGCTGAAGACAACCCAAAACGGGGTCAGCGTGGGTGTTGGCCTCGACGAGGTAGACAACGCTTTCGTGCCGTGGGTGAGCGTAAGCGCTGACAGTGAGCGGGTGTTTCAATCCGGCACGGCGTTCATCGTTGTTGAAAACGTAGGTACGCAGGATGCAACCCACTCCTACAAGCTTGAAGCTCTGAAGAAGGGCTCCGTTGAGATCAAGCGCAAGGGCAATGAGCCCGTTGAGATGCTTGATGTCAACGAGGTTGCGCTGATTGATCAGGAGTCCTTTTCGCTGAAGCGTGATCAGAAGCGCACGGCCGTTGTGAAGCTGGCTGTGGACAGCAATCAGCAGGCGCAGACGTGGGCTTGGAGGGTCAATAATCCGACGATCTTGGCGGCTGAGAAGACCCGCGTCAGCCCAACTGTGCAGATTGAAGTCGCCCCGTGGGTATTTGAGACCGATGACTGCGCGCCAATTGTTGCTTCTGAGCAGCAGTCCCAGGCGATCATCGCGGACGGCAACGAGTACGACACCGGCATCACGGTGGCCAATGCGGAGAACGACTACCAACGTTTGACCGGCAACGTTTCCATCGCTGGCAAGAAGATCGAGGGTGCCAAGGTGCGTGTCGACGACACCGGCAAGGTCTACGTCACCCTCCCCAAGGGCGCGACCGGTTCGGTTGATGACGACAAGGCGGCGAAGGTTGATGTGGAAATCATCGCGAACCCTCGCGAGACCACCAAGGACGAGGATTTCGACGCCTACAAGAACCCACAGGTACTGCGCGTTGCAACCGAGGACGGCGTTGTTGATCAGGACACGCCGAAGTTCACCGGTTCCGTCCCCGTTGCCAAGTTTGCTCCCGCCTACAACACGCCGAACACGGTCAAGCCGGGTAGCTCCGTTGATGTCGCGTTGAAGGCACAGCCTGGCGACGTCCGCGGCACCGCCGTCGACGCCACCTACACCGTCGTCGACGCACCGGAAGGGTGGACCGCCGAACCAGCCAAGGACGGCACGCTGAAGGTCACCGCCCCGAAGGGTGCGAAGCACGGCGATACCGCCACGTTCACCGTGGACGTCACCTACGCCGACGGTTCCAAGGACACCATCGACACGGTGGTGACGGTGCGCGAGACCGATGCAAACCTGAACACCCCGGGCTACGGCGAGACCTACGGCAAGGTCGGGGTGGAGGTCAGCCTCGAGCAGAACAACAAGAACCTGCCGGAGGGCTCCACCTTCACCATCACCCCGGGCCAGGACTTGGGCGATTGGGTGCCGAAGGTTGATCCGACAACCGGCACCATCACCGTCACCATCCCGGGCTCCGCAAAGCCTGGCGACGTGAAGACGATCCTGGTCGACGTGACCTACCCGGACGGTTCTGTGGATAAGAACGTTCCGGCGAAGGTCATCGTCCACGGTGCCCCGGAGTACCCGAAGGTAGAGAAGACCCCGGGCCAGAACGCCACCTTGAAGCCGAAGAAGGACGACGTGCCGGGTGGTTCCACCTACGAGATCACCCCGGGTCAGGATCTTGAGGAGTGGAACCCGCAGATCGACGCCAAGACTGGCGACATCACGGTCACCGTGCCGAAGACCGCGAAGGATGGCGACGAGAAGATCATCAACGTCACCGTCACCTACCCGAGCGGCAAGACCGACGTCGTGCCGGCAAAGGTCACGGTGAAGGTCCCGGAGACCCAGCCGGGCAACGGCACCGACAACACCACCCCAGGCGACAACAACACCACCACCGTGATCGTTGTCTACCCGGGCCAAAAGACGGAGGTTCCGCCGCCGAACGGTTCGGGCGAATGGAAGATCCCGGACAACCCGAAGATCCCGGAGGGTTGGAAGGTCGAGGTCAACCCAAGCACGGGCAACCTGACCATCACCCCGCCAGCCGACGTGAAGCCGGGCACCAACATCACCATCCCGGTGGAGGTGAAGACGCCGGACGGCAAGACCACGATCGTCGAGATCCCGGTCAAGACGGACAACGGTTCCATCCCGAACGACCCGGGCCAGAAGCAGCCGCAGAACCTGGTGTCTGACCAGGGCTCCTCGGAGAACATCAAGAAGTGCTTCGACAGCATGTCGTCCGAGAACAACCCGCTGCTGTGGCTGGTTCCGCTCGGCCTGCTGATCGCCATCGGCGCACCGCTGGCCGGCCCGCTCGGCGCCGAGCTGGGCAAGGCAGCAGCGAACGTGTCGGAGAAGATGAACATCCCGAACCCGCTCGAGCAGTTCGGCCTCGGCGGCGAGACCAACCGCCGCCCGCAGCCGGAGTGGATGCGTCAGATCCAGGTTGAGGCTGACCGTCTGCAGCAGCAGTTCGGCCCGGAGGTCACCCAGGCAGCAGCCATCGGTTTGTCCCTGGCTGGTCTGGCAGCAGGCATTGGCATCCTCGCCGCCCTGTGCAAGGACGGCGAACTGCCGGAGTGGGCCCAGAGCTCCAAGTCAGACGCGAAGGGTTCCTCCGACAAGGGCGAAGACAAAGGCGAGGACAAGGGCGACGGTAAGGAGACCGAGGAAACCGCCTAACCCTTCTCTCCCGAACACCGTAAAAGGCTGATGCCAGTCCGCACTCGGAACTGGCGTCAGCCTTTTACGCATTTCTGCCCGGCACGCGCAGCGGGGCAGCACTACGATTTACATCATGCTGCGGGAAAACGAAGTCATTATCCGGCAAACCAAAATCTTCGGCCGCAACGAGTTCGCGATCGAAGCACCCACCGGACAACCCCTTGGCACGGCACGGCAAACGAAGCTCAACATGAAAGACGTGCTGAGCCGGGCCTCGCGCCAAGTCGACGTGTTCGACGCAGGCGGCACGCACCTTATCAGCATCGAAGACCCGATCGACCTCATCCGCGACAGCTACACCGTGCGTCTAGTCACGCCCGCGATGGAGCTGGCGCGGCTGACATCGCGGTTCAAGCTCATGGGCTCAAAATTCGACCTCGACATCGCAGGGTTTCCCGAGGTGCAAGTCGAAGGCAAGGTGTTCAACCGCAACTACACGCTCACATCGCAGGGCCGCCCGATCGCGCACGTGGTCGCGGAGTACAAAGGCTTCGGGCGCGAACTGACCGGCAAGTCGGACTACCGGGTGCAGTTCGAGCCGGAGCTGAGCGAACGCCAGCACGCTGCGATCCTCGGTGTGGTCATCGCGATCGACATGTGGCGGGTCAAGCGCCGCCAACAATCCAGCTAGACACAAACAGCGCTAGACACAAACAGCGCTAGACACAAACAAAGCCCCCGCACGTGACGGGGGCTGAACGCGAAATCCGGGGTGGGTTACGCGTCGGAGTCGGTGGAGCGGCCGGCCAGGCGGGCGTCGATACGCAACAGGCCCGAGCCGTCCTTGCCAACAAGCTTGAGCTGGTCGACGATCTCGCTCACGGTCGACTCTTCCTCAATCTGCTCCTCCAGGAACCAGTTGAGCAGCGGGCGGGAGCCCAGGTCGCCGACCTCATCGGCCAGGCGAGTGATCTGGCGGATCTGCTCCGAAACCTTCTTCTCGTGCGCAAGAGCAGCCTCAAACGCGTCGAGCGGAGTCTTGATCTCGGGCGCGTCGATCTCAATGTTGTGCGGCTTGACGTGCTCGCCACGGTCAATGAGGTGCTGGGCGAACTTCTGTGCGTGGTCGCACTCCTCAGATGCCTGCGCGGCGAACCACTCGCTCAGGCCCGGGAAGGACAGGGTGTCCATCTCGTTGGCCAGGTAGCGGTAGATGTAGGCGGCACCGTACTCTTCGGTGACTTGCTGGTTGATTGCTTCGTAAAGCTTTGCGTCGATCATGCACGCGAGTATACAGCAGCCCAGATTGGAGCGGAAGAGTAAAAGAGCTATAAGCTCGGGCACCGTGTCCCAGGGTTCGAACTTTTCCGCAAAGCGTGTCACCGCCACGCTGAATCGCCTGCGTGAGCACCCCGAAATCGCAGGCCAACAGGCATGGCTGCGGGGGATCGCGGCGCACTCGAACGCGTTGCGGCCCGACCTTGCGCCGGTGGTGGAATCCTACCTGGGGGTCGAGCCGCTGGCAGAAGATGTGTTCGAAAACATGACCATCGGGGAGATCGCGGTTTGTTACGAGGCGTTCCTGGCGCTCAACGACAGTAAGGCGCGCAAGGACGCCGGCCAGTACTTCACACCGGATGACGCCGCGGCGTTCATGGCCCAGCACGTCAACCGTTTCCCGGAGGGCACGTGGGTGGACCCGTGCTGTGGCACTGGGGTGCTCGCGTGGCATCTTGCGCGGAAGGTTGATGGGGATGTGGGGGGCTTCGTCGCAAAGCAGTTGATCCTGGTGGACATCGACCCGGTCGCGCTGCACACCGCGGTGGTGCTGCTGTCGCACTTCCTCGCGCCGGGCGACACCGCCGGCTTTGAGGCGCTCGCCGCGCGCTGCGTAGTGGCCGATTTTCTTCACGACGACATCCCCGCCCACGACTTTGTCATCATGAACCCGCCGTACGCCTCCACCGCGCGCGACGACACGTTTGCCACCGCCGCCACCCGCGACCTGTTCGCCTATTTCATGGAGCGTGTCGCCACCACCAGCCGCGGCTTCATCGCGGTCACGCCCGCGTCATATCTGGGCGCACCGAAGTTCGCAGGGCTGCGATTGCTTCTCGACGACCACCTCACCGGCGGCGACATCACCGTCTTCGACAACGTCCCCGACACCCTGTTTCGTGGCTACAAGTTCGGCTCGTCGAACACGTCGAAAACCAACTTTGTGCGCGCCGCCGTCACCGTGTGCCCGCCGGGGGCAAGCGCGTGGCGGGTCACGCCGATCTTGCGATGGCGTGCGGCATCAAGGGCAGCCTTGCTGGAAAAGGCACCGCACCTGCTCGCCCCACGGCAGATCGGACCAGGAGGGGAGTGGCTGAAAATCCACCCCGACCACCAGGACATCTGGCAGCAGATGCAGGGGTGGGAGCGCACCATCGCCGACCTTGTCGTACCTGGCCCGACGGAGTTTTCGCTCACCGTAGCCACCACCCCGCGCTACTACATCTCCGCCGCGTTCGGGGAGTTGAGCAGGCGCTCGAAGCAGGTGCTGCACTTCGCCACCGCACACGACCGTGACCTCGCGGCGGTGACGCTGAACTCGTCCGCGCCGTATTTGTGGTGGCGCTGGCACGACGGCGGCGTAAGCCTCACCCGTCGCGTGCTCATGTCCGTGCCGGTGCCCGACATCGAGCCTGTGCTTATTAGTGACATCCGCACCTCCGAACGCGACAACCTAGTCACCAAACTCAACGCCGGCATTGTCAACGAAAACGTCAAGCACCCCTTCGCCCTTGTGGAGCGGCTCAACCGCGTGGTGTTCGGGCGTGACGTGGACGTGGCGGCGGCGTACGCGCAGGACCTCACGCAAGTGCCGTGAGCAAATAATCCGTGCCGCGCGCGAGGGCCATGTCCATCTCGTACTTCGGCTTGCGCGGCGACCCGTCCTGCTGGCGGCCCTGGTTGAAGACTTTGATGATGCCGCGGGCGATGGCGTCGCTAATAGATGCAGTGTCCGGGAAGTAGTACGCCTCAATGCTGGTCACCGTGTGCGCGACCTTGAGCTTGCGCGAGTTCGGCTTGCGGTCTTTCACTACCTTGCCGCGCTTGGCCATGTGCCAGCGGTAGAACGCGTCCTCGTCGGTGTAATCCGGCACCGTGTTGACCACGATGAACCCGACCCCGTCCTGTGCTGCGGCAAGATCCACCGAGTACTGGTCGTTGAGCGGCGTGCGGTCCGCTTTGCCGTCGCTGGAATGCACCTTCAAATCCCACGTGCGGGTGCCCTGATAGTCGAACTCCGTGTGGCCGATGGTCGCCGGGCCGCCCTTGAACTTCGCCGCATAAAACGGCAGAACCTTGAACTCGGCGTACCAGGCGAACCACTCCGTTTGGTTCCGGTTGCGGTACTGCGCTGCGAACATCTCCTCCACACACGTGCGCCCGTCGAACGGGAGGCTCGCCCAATCGGTGTCCGCCCGCAGGCCGAGCGCCTCCGCAGCACCGGCGACGAGCGCGTTGGCCTCCAGCAGTGGAGAGGCGAAATCCTCCGCGCCCGTAAACCGGCGCGTGGCCAGGTGCAGCAGGTTGTTCAGCCCGTTGAGCGTGATCGTGTAGCCCGACGAGTAATCACGCGGCCCCCACGTCCCGCCCAACTGCTGTGCCAACCAACGCCCGAGCTCGATCTTGGTTGCATCCTCCGGCGCGTTGTTGTTGTCGATCGCGCGCGCCAGGTTCACCAGCACCGACTTGCGCTCTTTTGACCCCGGCCCGAGCGTCTCCGGGCCCGAACCCGTCAGCGCGCTAATGCGGTTGACCGCCTCCAGCTTGTTCTTCGCCGGGGTGAAGTCGTCCGACGAGAGCTTGCTAAACGACGACACCCCCGACCCACGGGTGCGAGACGTCTGGGCGGTGAAGTGGTCGTCGACAATTGCAAGCAGCGTCGCCGCCCGACCATCAACCCCGGAGCCCAGGATGTACTGGGCGAAGTTGTCGAAGATACTGTCCGCGATCTCCTCGGCAGTCCACGCGTCCTCGTACGGCACGTCGAGTTCCTCGGCGGCAGCAAGGGCGATCGCGCGCGGGATCATGCCCGCATCCGCAACCGTGAAACGGCCGACATCCAGCAGGTCAGCGAGTTGATCGAGCGCAGTGTTGGTAGTGTTTGCGGTGGTGGTCACGCACAAAACGGTAGCAAAAACGCCCCGCGCAGAAACGCGGGGCGTGAAATTTGCGGAGGATGTGGGATTTGAACCCACGAGGGTCGTGAAACCCGCACGCGTTCCAGGCGTGTGACATAGGCCGCTAGTCGAATCCTCCAGCGAACAACCTCCCCGGCATGCACCGGCGAAGCGTCTTTGGACATGGTAATGCACACACCCCACAAGACCAAAACCGCAGCGTGGCCCGGCGCAGGTTGTGTTCTCACGCGAGAGATGGCTACAGTGTCAGTCAGGATCTCACGCGGTGTTATCTTGTGAACTCCCCCAGGGCGGGAACGCAGCAAGGGTCAGCGAGCTCTAGCAGGTGCGTGAGGTCCCTTTTTCATGTTCGGGGACGGATAGGCCGCTACGATGGTGGGCACGCAAAATTCGCCTTCGAACATCTGGAGTGATGATGTCTCTCAAGGACCTGGACGCAGCCCAGTTCAACGAACTCGCCGAGCGCACCCGCGCACAGTACGAGGAACTCAAGGCCCGAAACCTCAACCTGAACCTGACGCGCGGCAAGCCGTCCGCAGAGCAGCTCGGGTTCTCTGACGCGTTGCTGTCGCTGCCGGGGGCGGACGACTACACCGACAAGACCGGCGCTGACGTGCGCAACTACGGCAACCTCGACGGCATTGCGGACATCCGCGAGCTCTGGGCCGAGGCCCTCGGCGTCGTCCCGGAGAACGTCGTCGCGGGTGATTCCTCGAGCCTGAGCATCATGTTCGACCTCGTCTCCTTTGCCTACATCTGGGGCACCAACGATTCGCCACGCCCCTGGAAGGACGAGGAAACCGTCAAGTGGATCTGCCCGGTGCCGGGCTACGACCGCCACTTCACCATCGTCGAGCACTTCGGCTTTGAGATGATCCAGGTGCCGATGACCCCGACCGGCCCCGACATGGACCTCGTCGAAGAATTGGTGAAGGATCCGCAGGTGAAGGGCATGTGGTCGGTGCCGATCTTCGGCAACCCCACCGGCATCACCTACTCCGCCGACACCATCGAGCGCCTCTGCGCCATGGAGACTGCCGCGCCGGACTTCCGCCTGATCTGG
The DNA here is from genome assembly GCF_001836265.1 of Corynebacterium sp. HMSC036E10. NCBI lineage: Bacteria > Bacillati > Actinomycetota > Actinomycetes > Mycobacteriales > Corynebacteriaceae > Corynebacterium > Corynebacterium sp. HMSC036E10. Next base: position 68,286 of record NZ_KV827997.1, on the reverse strand, counting down.
GACAACGCGTACGCCATCCACACGCTGACCGACGAGTTCCCGGACAACCCGAACGTCCTCGAGATCTCCGCGAAGCACGGCAACCCGAACCGCTTCTGGTACATGTCGTCCACCTCCAAGATCACGCACGCCGGCTCGGGCGTGGCGTTCTTCGCCTCCTCCAAGGAGAACCTGGACTGGTACAACAGCCACGCTGGCGTGCGCGGCATCGGCCCGAACAAGGTCAACCAGCTGGCACACGCCCGCTTCTTCGGCGACGTCGACGGCCTGCGCGCCCACATGCTCAAGCACTCCGGTTCGCTCGCCCCGAAGTTCGAGGCTGTCATCGGCATCCTCAAGGAGCGCCTCGATGAGTACGGCGTCGCCGAGTGGACCGAGCCGACCGGCGGCTACTTCATCTCCCTGGACGTCAAGGACGGCTCCGCCAAGCGCGTCTGGGAACTGGCCAAGGAAGCCGGCATCACCCTGACCAAGGCCGGCGCATCCTTCCCGGGCGGCATCGACGAAAACGACGAGAACATCCGCCTCGCACCGTCCCTGCCGCCGCTCGACGAGGTCCGCACCGCCATGGACGGCGTTGCCACCTGCGTGCTGCTCGCATGCATCGAGGCGCATGAAAACTGATCAGGTCGCCGCATGGCTCGGGTCCTTCATGGACATCGAGCTCATGCTTATCGACGACGCCGCCGTCGCCCTCACCACCATCAACTCCACCCCCGCAGCCTGCACCGTCGGCTTCTCCCAAGTCGACACCGGCCTGGTCATCGACGGGGATGGGGCGACTGATGTGCGGTGTGAGATTGTGACGGTGGGTGGGGTCGTCGATAAGCAATTGCCCGGGCGCGCCGTCGTTGCCGCAGCCCGTGCCATTGAGCGCCTCGGCATCCCCGCACAACCCGGCGTGCTGCTCGAAGGCGCCCTCGACGAGCTCGGCACCACCGCACGCCACGGCTGGCTGCGCGAACCCGAACTCTTCGACCGCGGCACACCGCTATACCGCGAACCCGACAGGCTCACCCTGCTGCTCGAACTCGTCGCCCTCACCGACGACGAATACGCCATCGCCCGCAACCAAGGCCTCGACGTCCTAACCCGCAGGCTACGACGCCGCGGCACCAACACCACCGAATGGAATCGCGAGGCCGAGTAAGGTAGCCCGCGTGGCTCTGTACAGGAAATACCGCCCCGCAACATTCGGCGAAGTTGTCGGGCAAGAACAAGTAACCCGGCCGTTGTCCACCGCGCTGGACAACAACCGCATTTCACACGCCTACCTGTTCTCCGGCCCACGAGGCTGCGGCAAAACATCATCCGCCCGCATCCTCGCACGCTCACTCAACTGCGCCGAAGGACCAACCTCCACCCCCTGCGGCGTATGCCCCTCCTGCATCTCCCTCGCCCCCGGCGGCAACGGAAACCTCGACGTCATGGAAATCGACGCAGCCTCCCACGGCGGCGTCGAAGACATGCGCGACCTGCGCGAACGCGCCCTATATGCACCCAGCGAATCGCGCTACCGCGTCTTCATCATCGACGAAGCCCACATGATCTCCAAAGAGGGCAACAACGCCCTGCTCAAAATCGTCGAAGAACCACCCGCCCACCTCATCTTCATCTTCGCCACCACCGAACCCGAAAAGATGCTGGGCACCATCCGGTCGCGCACCCACAACTACCCATTCCGCCTGCTCGCGCCCCAAGCCATGCGTTCTCTTCTCGAGCGCATCGTTGCCGACGAAGGCGTCACCGTCGACGAAAACGTCTACCCCCTAGTCATCCGCGCCGGCGGCGGCTCCCCGCGCGACACCCTGTCCATCCTCGACCAGCTGCTCGCCGGCGCCGGACCCGACGGGCTGACCTACGACCTTGCCCTGCCACTGCTGGGCGTCACAGACCTCACACTTCTCGACGCCGCCGTCGACGCCATCGCATCCGGCGACGGCTCCGCCATGTTCCGCACCATCGACGAAGTCATCGAATCCGGCCACGAACCCCGCCGCTTCGCCCTCGACCTCCTCGACCGCATGCGCGACCTCCTCCTCATCCGCACCGTGCCCGACGCATTCGGGCAAGGGCTTGTCGACGCCCCCACCGACCGCTCCGAAATCCTCAAACACCAAGCCGAACTCTTCACCCCCGCCCATCTGTCCGCCCTGGCCACCGAAGTCAACGACCGACTCCCAGACCTCGCCGGCGCCACCTCGCCCCGCCTGCTCCTCGAAATCATGATGGCGCACCTCCTCACCGTCAGCGTCGGCGGCGGTGCGGTGGGCGCGGCGGGCGCTGGTGCCGGTGCCGGTGCTGGTGGCTCTGCTGGTTCTGCCGGTTCTGCCGGTTCTGCTGGTGCTCCCTCCGGCAACGCTGGCGCCGCTGGCGGGGGAGGCGCTGCCGCCGCCGCAGCCGCTGCCGCCGCCGCCGCAAGCTCCCGCACCGCCTCGCGCAAACCCGCGCCCGCGCCTGCGCCTGCCGCTCAGCAGCCCGCACCCGCGCCTGCTCAACCGGCATCCGAGCAGCGAGCGCAGCAGACGCCGCCGCCCGAACCACAGCAGCCCGCGCCGGCCCAGTCGCAGCCGACCCCGGAACCACAGCCAGCGCCGCAACCCGAACCCGCGCCGCAACCGGAACCGCAGCGTGAACCCGAACCTGCCCAACCCGCGTCGCAGCAACCCGCGCCGCAACCGGACACGGACGACCTGTACCAGCGCATCGAACGCGACTGGACCCGCCTGCGCCAATCCGTCGGCGCACGCAACCAGGTCGCCGAAATCATGCTGACGGAAGCGAAACCCCTCGGCTTCGACAACGACACCCTCGTCGTCGGCCACCACACCGGAGCACTCGCCGACCGGATCAACGCCGAACGCAACAACGCAGACATCGTCGCCGTCTTCACAGAGAAGCTCGGCACGCCAATCAAGGTCCGCTGCGTGGTCGGCACCAACCCCGACGCCGCCCACGTCAAGCGGCCAGAACCGAGGGAGGTGTGGAATCCGGAAGAGGGGTCGTCGACAAGCGAAAAGCCCGAAGACCCTGCCCCCGCCAACAGTTGGCAAGCCGCCGTCGCCGCAGCCAGCCAAAAAGCCGCCGAACGCGCCAAACGCGAACGCGACGACATCCCACCACCCCCCGAACCCACCGAACCCTACGAAGAAGCCGAACCCGAATACACACGCGAAGACGAAGAACGCGACATGGCCCAAGAAGCACGCGACGGAGAACGAACCGCCGACCGTCGCGACGCCACCGAAGTCGCCATGGACCTCCTCGCCGCCGAACTCGGAGCCAAACCCCTCTAAACGACGCGTACAATGGCCCACGGAGCTTTACCAACAAACGAAAGGTTGCAACCATGACCCAGCCACAGGACATGCAGGAACTCATCCGCCAGGCCGCCGAAGTGCAGGCCGCACTCCAGCAGGCACAGATGGAACTGCTGCAGACCGAGGTCACCGGCACTGCAGGCGGCGGCCTCGTTGCCGTCACCATGACCGGCGGCGCCGAAATCACCGACCTGACCATCAAGCCGGAAGCCGTTGACCCGGAGGACGTCGAGACGCTGCAGGACCTCATCCTCGCCGCATACCGCGACGCCCATGACCAGGCCGGCAAGCTCGCCGAAGAGAAGATCGCCCCGCTGACCGGCGGCGCAATGGGTGGCGGCGCACCGCAGGGAGGCGCCCCGCAGGCAGGCCCGGGCGATATCCCGTTCGGCGGCATCGTCTAACCTGTCGCTTTCCGCGTCCGGCCGGCCTGGTCGGGCGCGTTTTTCATGCCACGAAAGGAACCCCCGCGTGTTTGAAGGACCGCTGCAAGACCTTATCGACGAATTCTCGCGCCTTCCCGGCATCGGCCCCAAGTCCGCGCAACGTATCGCGTTTCATTTGCTGAAGACGGAGCCGGAGGACATCGATAGGCTGCGCGCCGCCCTAGCCGCCGTGCGCGACGGGGTGACGTTCTGCCGCATCTGCAACAACGTCTCGCGCGAGGAAGTGTGCCGCATTTGCGCCGACTCGGGCCGCGACAAGACGCTGGTGTGCGTGGTGGAGGACGCGAAGGACATCCAGGTCATTGAGCGCACGGGGGAGTACTCGGGCCGCTATCACGTGCTTGGCGGGTCGTTGGATCCGTTGGCGAATGTCGGCCCGAAGGATCTGGCCATTGCGCCGTTGTTGCAGCGCATTGGCGGTGTGCTTGACGACGTCGACGGCGCCGACAACCCCGATGTCACCGAAGTCATCTTGGCCACCGACCCTGACACGGAGGGGGAGGCGACGGCGTCGTACTTGGCGCGTCTGTTGAAGGACTTCCCGTCGCTGACGGTGTCGCGCTTGGCGTCGGGTATGCCGCTTGGCGGGGACTTGGAGTTTGTCGACGAGCTGACACTCTCCCGCGCGTTAACCGGGCGCCTCAAGCTGTGATTTGTGGATAACTCTTTACTTTTCGACGACTCCACGCCCAGTTATCCACAGGCCAGGTGCATTTTCTGTGCCGGGCGTTTAGCGTTTTGGGTATGAATTCGTTCGAGGTGTTAGTGCAGGCGATGTCGGCCGCAGCGTTAGAGACGCTGGCTGACTTCGACCTTGATGTTGCACTCGCCTCGGGCTTTGCACCCGATCGTGCGCGAGCCTGGGCGCGGCTGCGGGATGTGTACTTCGGGCGCACCAAGTTCACGCGCAAACAAAAGACAGCCAGTTCTTTAGCGCGAGGTTTCTCGCTGGACGAGCTGGTGTTGATCGAGCGACGCATCGCACCGGTCAAGGATACGTCCCAGCGGTGGGCGCTGCGCCTGGCTTTGCTTGAGGTCGAGGGTGGCTACCGGGCGATTGAGGCGGCAGCCCGCTCCTTGGTGCCGGCAAACGAGAAGCCGGCGGTGGATGCGGCGAAATTTGGCCCGTCGCGAAACGGCAAACGCACCCTGCATCTGACCTACGACGAGCGCGAGATCTCCGACATGGAGCACGCCGGGCGTTTAGGCATTGATCAGGATCGTCCGGCTGCGGCGCAGATTGCCGAGAACTTGATTGGGATTTTCTTCGGCGAGGGCAAGGTCGCAACCGCAGCGCCGCGTCCCACGGTGTTGGTGCCGCTGCCGGATTATCTGCGCATCTTGGATGGCACTGGTGATGATGTTCTGTTGGCGATGACTGATGGCACCACCATGACCGGTGCGGAGTTTCTCGCCGCCCAGTTCGGCGACGCGTTGGAGGTAGCGGCGTTTCACCCGCAGGCCGGTGCGGTGAACTTGTATCGCACGCAGCGTTTGGCGAATCAGAAACAGCGCGATCTGGCCAAGTTGGTCTCGCCGGTGTGTGCGTTTCCTGGCTGTCGTCACGGGGCTGACAACTGCGAGTTACACCATGTGGAGGCGTGGCGGCATGGTGGGGAGACCAATATTGGCAACCTGGCGCCGTTGTGTCGCTATCACAATCGGGTGAATGATGATGACCCGTGGCGTAAGAAACGGGGCCGGATCGTCATGGTGCGGGGTGCCCCAGTATGGATTTCGCCCCGCGGGTATCCGGTGAAAAACACCAACCGCGGGGCAATGGACCAACTATTTGGCGAGGCGTTCCCGACGTAGTTGGGCAACATCCTCGAGATCAAGCGGGGCCAACTCCGCAAGCGGCACGTCCAGCGCGCGTGCAATGAGCAAATCCGCCAACTGCGGGTTTCGCGCGAGCGCCGGACCGTGCATGTATGTGGCGATCACGCTGCCCTGCACCACGCCATCCACCTTCGCGCCAGTGGTCGCAGCGGTGCTCGGTGCTGCGGTTGCGGCAGCACCAGCACCGGCACCGTTGCCGACGCCGCGCGTCACCACACCCAGCGCCTCCGCCTCAGGGCCGAGCACGGTGGCGCCCATGTGGTTCTCAAAACCAGTTAGCGGCTCGGTCAGTTCGGCGGTGATGCCGGCCTGCGTCGGCTCGGACAGGAGTTCGCCCGTCGCGCGGGTATCCAACGGCGACGTGGTGATGTCCAGAAGCCCCACGCCCTCAACCTCCTCGCCATGCGCACGGAACGTGTGACCCAACACCTGCAAACCGGCGCACACCGCGAAGACCGGACGACCATCAGCGGCAGCCGCCTGCAGCCCCGGCGAGGCGCTCAAACGGGCAGCGGCGATCAACTGGGCGGAGTCCTCGCCGCCGCCGAGGGTGTAGATGTCACAGGTGGCGGGGATGTCGTCGTTAAGCAAAAAGCGCTCGATGTGCACATCGATACCGCGCAGACGCGCACGCTCCTGCAACACCAACGCATTGCCATCATCGCCGTACGTGCCCAACACGTCGGGCAACACAAGACCAATGGTGAGTTTAGGCACGGTAATCCTCCTGCTTCGACAGCGCGCGGCGCAGATTCAGCAACGCCGTGTAGTTGGCCAACACCTCCACGCGACCCGGAGGGCAGGCACGAATCGCCTCCACAGGGTCGGGGATGCGCTCGTGGTCAATGCCGCCGTACGTCAGGCGCACCGCAAGGTCAGTGGCGCGCTCGCCGGCGGCGACGACGTGGGTGTCGCCGAAGTCCTCGAACTTCACGTCCCACAGCCACGAGACGTCCTCGCCGTCGCCTTGCTTGGCATTGACCGCGATGACGACACCGTCGGCGTCACGGTCCACCATCGACAGCGCCTCCTGCCATCCGGCCGGGTTCTTGGCCAAAAGCAGGTGGATGTCGTGTTCGCCGAGGTGGACGGTGGTGTAGCGACCGGCGACGTTGTCCACTTCGCTGGCGGCGCGCACCGCGTCGTCGAGCGGCACCCCGAAGGCTTCGACGGCGCATGCGATGGCTTGGGCGGCGTTGCCCCGGTTCGCGCGCCCGGGCAGTTTCAGGTCGAGCACCGCTGCGCCTTGCGGGGTTTGCAGGGCGTTGTCGGTGACGGTGTATTGCGGGGTGGGGCGGCGGAATTCGCGGCCGTCGGGGAGTTTTTCGACGGCGTACCAGTCAGTTTCTTCGTCGTGCGTGACGGAGGAACGCACGATGTGCCCGCCGGAGCGTGGGTTGGTCACGGAGTCGCCGAGCCAGCCGGCGCCCGCTGCGACCCAGATGACGTTGGGGTGGTCGTAGGCGATCGAGGAGATGAGCACATCGTCGCAATTAGCGACGACTACCGCCTCCGGATGCGCCATCACCGCCCCACGCAGCGCACGTTCGATGGAGTTGATCTCGCCGACGCGGTCCAACTGGTCGCGCGTGAGGTTCAGAAGGACGAACGCTTTCGGCTGCAGGCGCTCGGCGACCTTGGGGACGTGCAGTTCGTCGCACTCGAGCACGATGGCTTCGGCGTCTTTGCCTGCGAGGAGGGCGGAGATGATGCCGGCGTCCATGTTGTCGCCGCCGTCGTTGGTGGCCACGGTGTGCTTTGTGCGCACGGCGCCGGCGAGCATGCGGGTGGTGGTGGATTTGCCGTTGGTGCCGGTGACCAGCACGGTGGGGCGGCCGCGGCCGAGGGTGGCCATGATGTTTGGGTCGATGGCGCCTGCGACGAGGCCGCCGATCATGCCGCCGGCGCCGCGGCCGGTGGCGCGGGAGGCTGCGGTGGCGAGGTTGGCTGCGGTCGTCGCTAGGCGTGCCCGAGCTCGGGAGATGGGTCCTTGCATGCGCACAAGGCTACTCTGCGGGGGTCATGTCTCCTAGTAGGCGGGCGAATTCGTCGCCGGAGACGACGGGGATGTTTTTGCGGTCGGCGTGCATGGCTTTGCCGCGGAGTTCGGCGCCGCGGAGTTTGGCGTCGGAGACGGCGACGGAGGTTTCGCGGGTGAGTTTTTCGCGGTAGGTCAGGCCTGCGCGCATGGCGGCGTCGATGAGATCGTCGGGGTTGCGGCTGATGTCGTCGGAGATGACGAATTCCATGCCGGGTTTGAGTCCGTCGTTGCTGAGTGTGCCGGGGTTGGCGGTGAGTGCGGGGGCTTTTTCGGCGTCGACGCGGACGGCGCTGCGTTGGAGGCCGAATTTGTCGCCAGTGAGGTCGGCGGGGTTGTAGGTGGCGGGGTTGTCGGCCATGTGGAGGTACATGGCGATGAGTTTGAGGGTTTGGTCGCGGGAGAAGTCGGCTTCGGGGGTTTGCGCGCGTTCGAGCGAGGCGGTGGCGGGTGGTGATGCGACGCCGATGAGGTTGGCGACTGCGTTGATGCGGGTGTCTGTGGGGATGTGGCCATTGCGTTGCGACGACGCCAGCACGTCCACAATCATCTCCGGCCGCGGCACGTGTCCGACGCGTTGGCGTCGTTTGTTGCCTCGGCCGCGGCGTGAGCGGTTGGCGCGGGCGGCGGCGTTCATGGCGCGTTTCGCCTCGGAGACGATGAATCCCCAGGTGGTAGGGGTGTCGTGGACGATGAGGGTGCGGTTGTCGAGAAGTTTGTCCAGCGTGCGCAGGTGTCGGGAGAAGCGTGGCGCTTGAGCGAAGTCGTGTGGGGTGAGCCCGTGGGTGTGGGCGGGGCCGGGGTCGGTGCCGGGGTTGATCACGGCGTGGAAGTCTTCGCCGATGCGGCCGGAGGCGTCGAAGGTGACTGCGTCGATGGTGAGCAGGCGTGCGGTGGCCGGGTGGATGCCGGTTGCCTGCACGAATACTGCGACGAAGGGGTAGTCACTCATTGTTCAGAGGGTACTACGGCTCGGTGACCTCATACAGTGGGCGGTCGAGCGGGGCGTTGGACCGGATTTTGAAGCCGCCGATTGAGTATTCGTAGGGGCGCGGGTCGGGTGCCGGCGCTGGCGCGGGGGCAGGTGCGGGTGCTGGTGCTGGTGCCTGCTCTTGTGCCGGCGCGGGTGCGGGTGCGGGCGCAGGCGCCGGGGCAGGTGCGGGAGCGGGCGCAGGTGCCGGTACGGGCAGTTGCTGCTGCGGGGTGGGCACGCGCACGGCGGGGGCGCTTGGCGCGGGTGCTTCGGAAGGCTCGGGCGATTCCGACGCCTCCGACGGCTCCGACGGTTCGGACGTCTCGGGCGTCTCCGACTCAGACGATTCCGACGATTCCGACGTGGTCGTGTTGGTGACGGTTTCGGGGAAGGGGGAGACGGAGCTTTGGTCTTCGCGCCAGGATGCGCTGATCATAGCGGTGCCGACGACGGTGACGGCGACGGCGATGACGGCGGCGCCTGCGGCGACGAGTCGGCCGGCGATGCTGTTGCGGCCTGCGGTGTCGGGTTCGGTGTGCTCTTCGGTGTCGGCGGCGAGGGCTGCGGCTTCGGCGTCGACGGTGGCGAAGAATCCGGTGTCGTCTTCGCGCGGCAGGGCGGGCAAAAATGGCAGGGGTGAGATGTTGAGGTCGCCGGTGTGGGGTGCGGCGTCGATGGTCAGCGTGTGGCCGTCGGCGGTGCCGCGGGCGACGACGGTGAGGTCGCGCGCGGTGAGGTCGGCGATCGTGTCGGCAAGCTCCGGGGCCTCTAGCTTTGCGACGACCCGCCCATCGACCGACACGTCCCCACCCGGAGCAATCACTGCCAGGACTTGGGCGGGGTGCTGGTCGGTCTCGTACGGGCCGACCGCGTACGTCTGGCCGCTGGGGAGGAGGACCCAGGGGGCGCGGGGTGGTTCGTTGGTGGGGATGGAGAGGCTGGGGACGGCGAGGTCGAGGACGATGTCGTCGCCGTCGATGCGTGCGCGCACTTGGGGTGCGAAGCCGTGGCGGGCGATGTGGTCGAGGTCGGCGCGGCGCCCGGCGCTCAACACGCCAACCACGGCGTCGCCTCGCAGTACTTCGAACCCGCCTCGGTCGAGGGGGTTGAGGGTGGCGGTGAAGGAGGTGGCGGTGGGGTCGTCGATACGCGGTTGCTCGATGGGGACATCAAATCCGCCACCGGGTACCGCGTACGTTCGCATCCGTTCTCCTCACCGCCTGTAAAGGTCTGCCCAAGTATAGACCTCTTGGGCAGGGCGGCCTAGTTCTTGACGTAGGAGCGATTCACCGCCGACACGATCGCTTCAAGCGAGGCACGTGTGGTGGAGCCGGCAATGCCTACGCCCCAGGCGGAGGTGCCGTCGACGTCGGCGTAGATGTAGCAGGCTGCGTCGGCGTCGTCGCCTGCGGTGCGGGCGCGTTGCGAGTAGTCCTGCACTTCGAAGTCAATGCCGATCTGCTCGAGGGCGTTGGCGAATGCCGCGATGGGGCCGTTGCCGGAGCCTTGCACTTCTCGACGAGCCCCCTCGTAGGCCACCACCGCCGACACGCGCGTGTCTTCGCCTTCTTCCTCGGCGGCGTCGATGCGGTAGGACGCCAGGTCCAGCGGGGTGTCCAGGTCGAGGTACGTCTGGGCGAAGATGTCCCACATGTTCTTGGAGTTGACTTCGCCGCCTTCGGAGTCGGTGATGTTTTGCACCACGGCGGAGAATTCGGGCTGCATGGCACGCGGCATGTTGATGCCGTGGTCGGTCTTCATGATGTAGGCAACGCCGCCCTTGCCGGATTGGGAGTTGACGCGGATGACGGCTTCGTAGGTGCGGCCGACGTCCTTCGGGTCGATTGGCAGGTAGGGCACTTCCCAGGTGGTGTCGCGCAGTTCGTCCCAGGTGACGTCTTCGCTGGTGGCGTCGGGGCGGACGGTTTGGGCGAGCGCGTCGAGGCCTTTGTTGATGGCGTCTTGGTGGGAGCCGGAGAATGCGGTGAAGACGAGGTCGCCGCCGTACGGGTGGCGTTCGGGTACGCGCAGTTGGTTGCAGTATTCGACGACGTCGCGGATGCGGGAGATGTCGGAGAAGTCGATTTGGGGGTCGACGCCTTGGGTGAGCATGTTCAGGCCGAGGGTGATCAGGTCGACGTTGCCGGTGCGTTCGCCGTTGCCGAACAGGCAGCCTTCGATGCGGTCGCCGCCGGCGAGGTAGCCGAGTTCGGCTGCGGCGACGCCGGTGCCGCGGTCGTTGTGGGGGTGCAGCGACAGGATGATGCTGTCGCGGTGCTCCAGGTTGCGGTGCATCCATTCGATGGAGTCGGCGTAGACGTTGGGGGTGATCATTTCCACGGTGGCGGGGAGGTTGATGATCATCGGGTTGTCTGGCGTTGCGCCCATCTTTGCGACGACCGCGTCACAGACCTCCTTCGCAAACTCCAGCTCGGTGCCCGTGAAGGATTCGGGGGAGTATTCCCAGCGCCAGTTGGTGTCGGGGTAGTCGGCGGAGATGGTTTTGATCAGTTCGGCGGCGTCGGTGGCCAGGGCTTTGATCTGGTCGCGGTCTTTGCGGAAGACCACGCGGCGCTGCAGTTTGGAGGTGGAGTTGTAGAAGTGCACGATGACGTTCTTCGCGCCTGCGCAGGCTTCGAACGTTCGGCGGATGAGGTGTTCGCGCGCTTGGACGAGGACCTGGATGGTGACGTCGTCGGGAATCATGTCCTTTTCGATGATCTCGCGCACGAAATCAAAGTCCGTCTGCGATGCGGACGGGAAGCCGACCTCGATCTCCTTGAAGCCCATTTCCACCAGCAGGTTGAACATGCGGCGCTTGCGTTCGGGGCTCATTGGGTCGATCAGGGCTTGGTTGCCGTCGCGCAGGTCAACGGCGCACCACTGTGGCGCGTGGGTGATTTTCTTGTCGGGCCAGGTGCGGTCCGGCAGGGTGATGTCTTCTACTTCTTGGGCGAAGGTCAGGTAGCGCTCGACGGGCATTTGGGAGCCGCGCTGCTTGTTCCAGGCGGGTTGGCCTTCGTTGCGTGGGCCGGAGGGGGTTTGGATTTCGCGGGGTGCAAAGAAGTCGGACATTGTTTGGTTCCTTCATTGTCGGGGGGTGGGGGTGTCCACGGCCGGCAATGAGAAACTCCGCGACGGGGTGCCGGCCGTGTTAGTGGGCCTGATTCCCGCCGCGGCGTAGAAGGAGAAGCGTCCGTTGCGACATGCGTCACACCCTACATCACTTTACGGAGACGCGTGTGAGGAATGCCGCCGAGATGAGCATCACGCTTATCGACGACCCCACCAACACGTATCCAAGCACCGACTGGTGCCTGAAGCTTTCACCCAGCAACGTCAGACTGAGCGAGAACGCCAGCAGGGGTTCGACGATCTTGGAGGCTGGCAGTGAGGTGGCCAGGTTGCCGGCGGCGAAGGCGTATTGCTGCACGATGGTGCCGGCGGTCGCCGCGACCAGCATCGCCCACAGTTGCCAGGAGGCGAGCAGTCCAGAGACGCCGCCGTGGACGAACGCGTCCACCGCCACCTTGGAGAACACGGCCTGGAAGCCGAACATGGCGCCGCAGATGATGCCGTCGATGAGTGCGCGGGTGTTGGGGCGTCGTCGAGAAGCAATGGCGAGGGCAAGTATCGAGACCACCGCACCGACCCCCACCACGGTGGCCCACTCCCAGGCCGCGGGCTCACGCTCGCCGGGGATGGGGCGGCCGAACACGATCACACTCGCCACACTCGCGGTGAGGATGATCGCCCAAAACGCCTCCGCCTGGTGCATCCGGCGATGCTCCGCGCGCGCCGAAAACACCAGCGTGAGCATGAGGGAGAGCGCCAGGATCGGCTGCACTACCAGCAGGGTGCCAAACGCTAACGCCGCGGCCTGGAAACCGTAGGCGAGAAACGCCAGCCCCATCGACGCCCACCAGGCTGACCGGCGCATGGACTTCACTACGGAACTTCCGTCGCGCATGATCCGGTGGCGCCACACAGTGCCCGCCGCCATCGTCGCCGCGGAAAGCAGCGCGAAGACAACGGCGAGAAAAGTACTATGCACGGTGAATGATATTAGCGAGAGACGCCAACCAACGCTTTTGGGACGCTATTCTTGACCGTTGGAATGCACGAAGGATCCGTGGGAGGCTGACATGGCACTGATTGTCCAGAAATACGGAGGATCTTCGTTAGAAAGCGCCGAGCGCATCAACGCGGTCGCCCGGCGCATTGTGGAGACGCGCCGGGCAGGCAACGATGTGGTGGTGGTCTGCTCGGCAATGGGTGACACCACCGACGAACTGCTCGACCTGGCAGAACAGGTCAACCCGAACCCGCCGGCACGCGAAATGGACATGCTGCTCACCGCAGGCGAGCGCATCTCCAACTCGCTGGTTGCCATGGCGGTCGACGCGCTGGGGGAGAAGGTGCAGTCCTTTACCGGCTCCCAGGCCGGCGTGATCACCACGGAGCGCCACGGCAACGCCCGCATCATCGAGGTCACGCCCGGGCGTGTGAAGGAAGCTATCGACGAGGGCAACATCGCCATCGTCGCCGGCTTCCAGGGCGTGAACCGTGAAACGAAGGACGTCACCACCCTCGGCCGCGGCGGCTCGGACACCACCGCCGTCGCCCTCGCCGCCGCGCTAGAGGCCGACGAGTGCGAGATCTACTCGGACGTCGACGGCGTCTACACCGCAGACCCGCGCATCGTGGCCGACGCCCGCAAACTGGACAAGCTCTGCTTCGAGGAGATGCTCGAGCTGGCCGCCAGCGGTTCCAAAATTCTTGTACTGCGCAGCGTCGAGTACGCGCGTGCCTTTAACGTGCCCATGCGGGTGCGCTCGTCTTACAGCAACGACACCGGCACCCTGGTCGCCGGAGCATTGGAGGATATCCCCATGGAAGAAGCAGTTCTCACCGGTGTGGCCACCGACGACTCGGAAGGCAAGATCACCATCCTGGGCATCACCGACGAGGTGGGCGAGGCCGCCAAGGTGTTCCGTGCACTCGCGGACGCCGAGGTGAACATCGACATGGTGATCCAGAACATCTCCAACGCCCAGGACAACAAGACGGACATCACTTTCACGCTGCCGAAGGCCAGCGGCGCCGCCACCATGGAACTGCTGCGCGCCATGCAGGTCAACGAAGGTTGGGACGACATTACGTACGACGATGAGATCGGCAAGGTATCGCTCGTCGGCGCTGGTATGAAGTCCCACCCGGGCGTGACCGCTGATTTCTGCGACGCGCTGCGCGACGCGGGCATCAACATCGAGATGATCACCACCTCCGAGATCCGCATCACCGCCGTGGTGCGCAAGGCCGACGTGGCCGAGGCGGCGCGTGCGATCCACTCGAAGTTTGACCTCGGCGGCGACGAGCCGGCCGTGGTGTACGCAGGCACTGGACGTTAAGGAGTTTTGCAAATGACCACGCTTGCTGTTGTTGGCGCGACTGGCCAGGTTGGCCGCGTGATGCGCGACATCCTCACCGAACGTAACTTCCCGGCCGATACGGTGCGCTTCTTTGCGTCGCCACGCTCTGCCGGCAAGACGATTGCGTTCCGTGGCGAGGACATCGTCGTCGAGGATCTCACACAGGTCACCGAGGAGTCCGTCGCGGACGTCGACATTGCCTTGTTTTCCGCCGGTGGTTCCACGTCGCTCGAGTGGGCGCCCGTGTTCGCCGCAGCTGGTGCGACCGTGGTGGATAACTCCTCGGCGTGGCGCAAGGACACCGACGTCCCGCTCGTCGTGTCTGAGGTCAACCCGGAGACGGTGAAGAACTTGGCCAAGGGCATCATCGCCAATCCGAACTGCACCACCATGGCCGCGATGCCAGTGCTCAAGCCGCTTCACGACGACGCCGGCCTGCGCACCCTGCGCGTCTCCTCCTACCAGGCCGTCTCCGGCTCGGGGCTCGCCGGCGTGGATACGTTGGCCAACCAGGTCGCCGAGTTGGGCGACCCGCACGTGCTGGTGCGTGACGGTGTGACCGACAAGAACAGCGATTTCGGCCCGTACGTCGCCCCGATCGCGTTTAACGCCCTGCCGTTGGCGGGCTCGATTGTCGACGACGGCACCTTCGAAACCGACGAAGAACAAAAACTGCGCAACGAGTCCCGCCGCATCCTGGACATCCCGGAACTCAAAGTCGCAGGCACGTGCGTGCGCATCCCGGTGTTCACGGGGCACACGATGGTGGTGCACGCGGAGTTTGAGAAGGAGATCACCCCGGAGCGCGCCGCCGAGGTGCTCGAGGGCGCGCCGGGCGTGCGTGTCGTCGAGGTGCCCACCCCGCGTGAGGCAACGGGTATCGACGACTCCCTTGTCGGCCGCATCCGCCAGGATCAGACCATCGACGGCAACCGCGGCCTTGTGTTCGTGGTTTCGGGCGACAACCTGCGCAAGGGTGCCGCCCTGAACACGATCCAGATTGCGGAACTGCTGGTCTAGCCGCTAGAGGCGGCGCTCCTCTTCCTCGCGCTCAGCGGCTTCGGCTGCCTCCTCGGCGGCGATCATGTCGTCGACGGTGCTGTCGTTCCACGGCTCGTCCGGGTTCGCCTTGTACTCCTCGGCCGACACGGGCTCCGTGTAGGAGATGTAGACCAGGTCGGAGGGGCTTTCGCGGTCTTCTTCGTCGTAGTCGATCTCGTCGTCGTCGAGAAGCTCTTGCGCAACTTCCTCCTCGAGTGCCTCGACGAGTTCCTCCTCATCCACGTTGGACTTGGACGTGATGTACTCGAGTTCGCGTTCCTCGTTCTTGGTAAAGCGCTCGCTCGGGTCCATCTTCTTGCGCGTCAGTTCCAGGGCGCGGCGGCGACGGTCGCCTTCCTTGCGCAGTTTCGGGATGCCGCGAAGCCACGCCAGGGTCATCACGGTGATCAGCAGGATGCCCAGGTAACCCAGGATCGGGTAGACGGTGGACACCAGCGACTGGAAGCCCACAAACGACAGCGCGAAGCCGATCAGGCAGGCGGCGACGAAGATGAGGCGGAATCGTTCTTCGCGGCCGCGGGCGAGGCGCTTGCCCAGGGCGTAGAACATGCTCAGCGAGGTGGCGAAGATCATGCCGAAGATGACCAGGGCCATGATGGTGCCCATGGTCGGGTTGAGGTCGGTGATCAGGGTGAGCAGCGGCATGTCGTCGCCGGAGACGGTCTCGATCTTGACCAGCAGCGACAGCGCCAGCAGGATGAGCATGACCAGGTAGCCCACGCCGCCCAGCAGGCCGCCGAGGCCGGCAGCGCGGGTGTCCAGTTGGTTACCGCCGATGACGATGGCCATGGACGTCACGCAGATGATGTTCAGGCCCGTGTAGTTCAGGGCGGCGACCCACCAATTCGGCAGTGACGTCTCCACGTTGGATGCGGCGATGTTGAGGGCGTCCCAGTCGGGGTGGCCGTTGACCAGGGTCCAGCCACAGCCGACGATGACGAAGATGAGCAGGAACGGGGTCAGCGCACCGATAGCGCCGGTGACCTTGTCCACGTCCAGCATGCCGAAGCCAAGCGTCATCAGCAGCATGAGCACCGCGCCGATCCAGACGGGCAGGCCGAACTGTTGGTTGAGGTTGGCGCCGGCACCGGCGAACATGACAAAGCCGATGGAGAACAGCGTCACAATGGTGGCGATGTCCAAGATCCAGCCCATGACTTTCGACGAAATCATGCCCAGCACTTCCATATGCTCCTTGGCTTGGAAGAACGAGCCGAGCTGGAGGATGGTTACGCCTGCGATCAGCATGAGGGCGGAGGAGAGGATCGCTCCCCACAGGCCCTGGGTGCCGAAGGCGGAAAAGTACAGCATGGCCTCCTGGCCGGACGCGAAGCCTGCGCCGACCACGGTGCCGATGAACGCGGCAGAGATAAGTAAGGCTTTTTTCAGCATGTAGATAATTTACTCGGTGCCAGCGATGATGTCGCGACGGGCACGCGCAACCCGGGATCGGATGGTGCCCACACGCACGCCTGCGATCTTCGCGGCTTCCTCGTAGGTATAGCCCAGGACCTGCGTTAATACGAGTGCTTCGCGGCGTTCGGCGGGGAGTTCGTCGAGAAGCGAGCGCGCGTCGATGACGTCACCCCACGTGTTGGGGTTGTCGGGGCTGGGGTCGGAGGCGGCGACCGTTTCGTATTCGGCGGCGGACTTGCGGGGGCGGGCCATGTCGTGGCGGACGGAGTCGACCCAGGCGCGCCGCGCGAGCGAGAGCAGCCACGTGCGGGCGGATGAGCGTGCCTGGAAGCGCGGCAGGGAGCCGAGGACGCGCAGGTAGGTCTCTTGGGTGAGGTCGTCGGCGTGTTGGGGGCCTGCAAGGTGGGTGAGCAGGCGCCATACGTCGTCTTGGGTGAGGCGGATGAATTCGGTGAGCGCGGCTTTGTCACCGCGGCCGGCGCGTAGCGCCAGTTCGGTGATGTAGCCTTCGTCGTTCCTGCTCACAACCTGTAGAGATTACAGTTTGTCGGACACCGTCACGCCGTAGAGGGAGCGGCCCATGATGAAGGAGGCGACGGAGCCGACGATCCAGACGCCGAGGATGGCGATGATGGCGCGGATGAAGTCGTTGAGGTCGAAGCCGGTGGTGGACCAGGAGTAGATGAGTTTCGCGATGACCAGGATCGGAAACGCAATGACTACCAGGGGGCCGAGCAGGTTGACACGCGTCAGCGCGTCGGGGGCGCGCAGTTGCAGGATGGTGGCTGCGATGACGCAGATGGTGGCCAGGATGACCAGGGCAGCGACGACGATTTCGGGGATGGTCATTAGCGGCGTCCTCTCGAGATGATGCGGGCCATGGAGATCGTTGGGACTACGCCGCAGACGATGCCGGCGAGGATCGGGATCTCGTAGGCGATGGAAGAGGTGTTCCACAGGGTCCAGACGAGGAAGATGGCGATCATGCCGTAGAAGACCATGTCGGCCATGACGGCGCGCGACAGTTCGTCTTTGGTCAGGATGACCGCTGCAAGGGAGATGAGCAGGCAGATGGCCATGATGATGAGGCAGGCCTGCATGATGGTGACAAACATTTAGTTCATCCTTTCTGCGGGCGGGACGGTGTCGTCGTCAGGCGTGGGGCCTTGGTCGACGTAGGGCTCCCATATGACGGTTTTCGGGTCGATGGGGCTATTGCGTAGCGACGGCCGCACGTGCTCCTCCATATCCGCCAACCCCGCGATGATGTCTTCCGGGTCGGAGCCGAACGCGGCTTGCACCAGCAGGGTGATGGGGCCGCCGGGTTCGATGGGGTGGCGCAGGCCCATGGAGAGGGTGCCTGGGGTGGCGGTGATGGAGGTGGTGAACCAGAACACTTCCCAGTCGGTGCGCAGGCGCATGGGGTAGTAGATGACGATCGGTTCGATCTTGGCCGCCGGGTTGAATGCCTTGAACACGGCGTCGAAGCCTGCGGCGAAGATTTCTTTGATGATCCAGCAGGTGTAGCCCGCGGCGTGGATGATGCCTCGCATTAGTTATCGCCTCCGATGGAGTCGTCGCCAAGTACGGCGCTGGTGTAGGCGTCGACGTTGAGTAGGTCGTCGACTGCGGTGGTGGTGATGTCCCACATTTGGCCGGCGAAGATGAACATGCCGAGCGAGAGGATCATGAGCACCGCGGACGGCAGCATGAAGCTCACGCGCACGTTAAGCGCTTCGGGGTAGTGCTGCATGGGCCGGCCCCAGAACACGCGCTGCCAGAGGCGCATCATGGACAGCAGGGCGCCGAAGGAGGCGACGATGATGGCGGTGATGGCCACCCAGGAGCGCCAGTCGCCGGGTGTTGCGGCGGCGAGCACGATGGTGACTTTGCCGAAGATGCCGGAAAATGGCGGGAAGCCGACGATGGAGAACGCGCCGGCGACGAAGACCGCAGAGGTCCATGGGTCGCGCCGGGCGATGCCGGAGAGTTTTGCCATGGTGCCGGTGCCGTAGGTTTCTTCGATCGCGCCGGAGTTCAGTACCAGCGCGGCAATCGTGACCATGTGGTGCAGGGTGTAGAGCAGGCCGGCGGCCAGGGCGTAGCGGGCGTCGTCGTTAGTAAATGCCAGCATGATGAGGATGAACGGCATGCCGTTGACCATCTGGTAGGCCAGCACGCGGCGCATGGTGGATTCCGCCAGTCCTGCGTAGCCGCCGATGATCATGGAGATGACCATGACCACGATCAGCAGGGTGTTCCAGCGTGGGTCCATGTCGAACATGATCACCCAGATGCGGAAGAGCATGTAGACGGCGACCTTGGTGTGCAGGCCGGAGAACAGACCCATCACGGCGGCCGAGGTGGACGGGTAGGTGCGTGGCAGCCAGGTGTAGACGGGGAACACGCCAGCCTTCGCAGCAATTGCGATGACGACGATGCCGGCCGCCACCGTTGCCGGGCCGTTGCCCGCAGCCACACCTTGCAGGGAGGCGAGGTTGACCACGCCGGTCACGGCGTAGAGGTAGCCCACGCCGAGCACCAGCATTGTCGACGCCGCCAGGTTGACCAGCACGAACATACGCGCCGACAGCAGGCGGTGGCGGGTGCCCGACATGGCGATCAGGCCGTAGGAGGGCAGGAGGCAGACCTCGATCATGACGAAGAAGTTGAACAGGTCCGCGGTGAGCAGCGCGCCACACACGCCGGTGATCAACACGAGCGACAGGGGTGTGTAGAAGCGCGCTTGGGTTTCGCCGACGGCGATGGCGAACCAGTTGGAGGTCAGCGCCACGATCATGGTGGTCACGATCATCACCGCGGAGAACGTGTCCGCGGCGAACGAGATGCCAACGCCTCCTTGGTAGAGGCCGATGACGTGGGCGATCGTGCCGTGTTCCGCGGTGTAGAGGTAGAGCCACACACCCAGTGTCAGGTTGATCGCCGGGATGGCGATGGCGAGCGTGTTGTTGAGTTTCCTCCAGGGGCTCAGCGCCGTAACCGCGGAGACGATCAGCGGTAGTGCAACGAAGATAGGCAGGATTGCGTCGACGGCCATTAGTCTTTCACCTTCAGATCATCGTTGGTGACGTGGCTGATCTCGCGTGCGCGGATCTCTTCCAGCTTCTTGGGGTTGAGGCGCGCGTTGCGGCCGGCGGTGGACAGTGCGGAGGGGCTGAGCCACATCTTGGAGTAGCCGGCGTCGGTGCCGGTTGGTTGCTCTGCGGTGTCGTCGTTACGCCCGAGCGATGCGAGCATAAGCAGGATCGTGGTGGTTGCCATTGCGATGACGATGGCGGTCAGCACGAATGCCTGCGGCAACGGGTCGCCCATGTCCTCGAAGGGGACGCGGGAGGGGAATGCTTCGCCGCGCCAGGAGCCCACGCCTGCGGCGAGCAGGGTGAGGTTGGAGGCGTGGCCGAAGAGCGACATGCCGAAGACGATGCGCACCATGCCGCGTTGGAGTACGAGGTAGACGGATCCCGCGACGAGAACCGCGATGGTAAGTGCCATGACCATGGGTTAAGGCTCCTTCGTGATAACCGGCTGCGGGTCGTGCGCCGGGTTGATCGGGTCGGGGTGTGCGTCCACCGGGTTTTCCGGCGGTAGCGGCTCGGGGATGGACGGCAGTGGGTTTTCGGCTTCGTCGCGCGAGTAGTCCAGGTCGGACAGGTCAGCACCGGGGCGCAGGTAGCCGCCGAGTGCGTTGATGGCGGCGGTGACCATGCCCAGCACGGCGAGGTAGATGCCGAAGTCGAAGATCAGGGAGGTGGTCATGTGTTCGCCGGCGATCTCGCCGTGGATGGCGTACATGAACCCGCCTTCGATGAAGCCGAGGAAGCCGGAGGAGATCGCGATGATGATGCCCCAGCCGGTCAGGCGGATTGGGGTGAAGTTCTTCACCACGTCGGCATCCGAGCCGCGGGAGAGGTAGTTGATGGCGAATGCGGTTGCCATGACCAGAGCTGCGACGAAGCCGCCGCCTGGTGCGGTGTGGCCGCGGAAGAAGATCAGCACCGACAGCACGACGAGCACCGGGGCGACAAGCGCGGCGGCCTTGCGTAGCGGGATGGAGTTGAGCTGCGATTGGCCGAACGGGCGCGGGCGTGTGCCGGCTTCGAAGAGGTGGCGTGGCATGGAGGCAACCACGGCGGCGATGACGACGGCGGCCATGCCGAGCACGGAGAGTTCGCCGAGGGTATCGAAGCCACGGAATTCCACGATGATCACGGCGACGATGTTGTCGGCGCCGGTGACCTCGCCGCCTTCGGTGAGGTACCACTCGGCGAGTTCGGAGCGGCCGCGGCGGCCGGTCAGCCCGTAGACGCCGAAGAAGGCAACCACGCCAGCGAGCAGTGCGAATACAGCAGCAAGTGCTTTACGACGAGGCTTCGTCTCCGGGAACACACGCGGCTGGTAGCGCAGCACAACCAGGATGACCACGACGGTGAGTGCCTCGACGAGGAACTGGGTCAGCGCCACGTCGGGGGCGCCGAGCATGAACATCTGCAGGGTCATGCCCACGCCCACGGTGCCCAGCAGTACGGCGGAGGCCAGGCGGGA
The DNA here is from genome assembly GCF_001836265.1 of Corynebacterium sp. HMSC036E10. Taxonomy (NCBI): domain Bacteria; kingdom Bacillati; phylum Actinomycetota; class Actinomycetes; order Mycobacteriales; family Corynebacteriaceae; genus Corynebacterium; species Corynebacterium sp. HMSC036E10. The sequence continues at coordinate 47,197 of NZ_KV827997.1, read as the reverse complement.
GCGGGTGAACACCATGCCCAGGACCGACATGGCGATGATGGCGAATGGGATGAGGTCCCACCACACGTCGAGGCCCTCGGCGCGGTCGGCTGGGGTCACCCCGTCGATGCCGTCGGTGAGTGCGATGACGCACAGGCCCATGGCGGTGACGGATGCCAGCAGTGGGAAGAGGTGGCGTGACGGGTTGAAGCCGTCGGCCAGCTTGCCCAGTTGCTCGCCGAAGTCGGACAGGCCGCGGGTGAGCCGGAAGAGCATGTCGGGGCCGTCGGCAGGCAGGAGTTGCTTGTTGCGCAGTGCCGCGAAGACGGGTTTGCGGAAGGCAACTGCGAAGATCACGCCGGCGATCAGAACGATCAGGGAGACGATGAACGGTGCGGTCAGGCCGTGCCAGATGGCGAGGTGGGTGGTGAAGGTGTCGTCGCCAGTAATTGCGCGCACACCTGCGGAGACGGGGTTGTCCACCCAGAACAGCATGAACGGCAGGACGACGGACATCCAGCCCGGCAGTGCGGCCGGCAGCCAGAGGGCGACGGGGGCTTCGTGGACGTGCGACATGTCCTTCGGGCCGTCCACGAACGCGCCGAAGACAATCTTCAGCGAGTACAGGAACGTCAGGAACGCGGCAAACCCGGCGATGATCAAAAGGGCCGTGCCGTAGGGCGCCTCGTGGAAGGCATCCAGGATGGATTCCTTGGACACGAAGCCGAACAGCGGGGGAACCGCAGCCATGGAGGCGGCCGCGACCACGGTAGAGGCGAACGTGAATGGCATCTTGTCGTAAAGCTTGCCCAGGCGGCGCATGTCGCGGGTGCCGGCCTCGTGGTCGACCACACCGATGAGCATGAATAGCGAGGACTTAAACAGTGCGTGCGCCAGCGTGTGGGTGAGCGCGGCGGCGAGGCCGATCGGGGAGCCGACGCCGATGGCGGCGACGATCCAGCCGAGGTGCGACACGGTGGAGTAGGCGGTCAGGTGCTTCAGGTCAGTCTTGGTGATGGCGAAGCACGCCGACATGATCGCCGTGAACAGGCCGATGATGACCAGCAGGTAGTTCCAGGCGGCGACGTCCGAGAACACAGTGGAGAAGCGCAGCAGCAAGTACACGCCGGCCTTGACCACGGCGGCGGCGTGCAGGAACGCGGACACCGGGGTGGCGGCAGCCATGGCTTCGGGCAGCCAGAAGTGGAACGGGAACTGCGCAGCCTTGGTAAACGCGGAGAACGCGATCAGCAGCGCGACGACAACGGTGACGCGGTTATCGCCCCACACGTCCGCGGCCAAAATGTCCGTCAGTCGCGTCGTGCCTGCCTGGATGGAGGCGACCGCAAGGCCCGCCAAAAGCGTCAGGCCGCCGAAGAAGGTGAGGATCAGGGTGCGGTACGAGCCGGCCTCACCCGACGAGCCGGATCGGGCGATCAGCATGAACGACGCGATGGAGACTAACTCCCAGGCGATGAAGAGCAGCACGGCGTCGTCGGCAAGCACAAGCAACAGCACGGACAGCGTGAAGGCCGTCATGATGGTGTAGAAACTCGTGTTGCCCTGCCTTTCGGGCAGGTAGGCGGCGGAGTAGACGAACACTACACCGCCGATGACCAGCGCAAGTAGTGCGAAGAAGATGCCTAAGCCGTCGGCGCGTAGCGCGAACTCGATCGCGGAGCCGGTACCCATCACATCGCGCGCCCACACAAACGACCATGTCAGGTCGTTGCCCTGGGAAACGGAGGTGAAGTTGGTGCCCAGCACACCTGCGGCAGCGAACAGCAGTGCTGCGAGCGGGTACCCGGCTTTCCTGTCCATGACTCGCACCAGCAGCGGTGAAAGCACCACCGTTGCTGCAACGAGCCCGATGACGAGGGGGAGAGTCATGGTGAACCCTTTTCAAAGGTTTGTAAGGGATTGGCAATGAACGTTAAAGACAGTATCAAGCTGCACGAGCGAGCGGTGCGCCTCCCGCAGAACGCATGTGACTGGTGATAAGAACAGTTGCATGAAATCGGACAACGCGTTGCGGTTGGTGTGTGCTCTGTTGGCGCTGGTTGTTGGCGTGTTTATGCCATTATCTCCGGCGTCCACGTGGGCGAACGCCGCGCGCGATGCGGAGGTGTCCGGCGCCCCGCAGGTTGGTGCGGACAACCTTGGGGATGCACGCCGTGCAGCCGGTGAGGCTGGCCAGCAGGCGAAGGTGCTCAAGGAAGGTGCCGGCAAGTTAGCCGAAGGTGTTGGTGAGGCGCAGGGCCAGACCCAGCAGCTTCTCGACGCCCTCGCTGCCGCCCAGGCCGGCTCCCAGCAGTTGTCCGACGGCATGGTGCAACTCCAAGCCGGTACCGGCCAGTTGGGCGCGGGCGCGACCCAGTTAGCAGATTCTATCGGCGAGGTGGTCAACCAGGTCACGGGTTTTGAGGCGGTGCGCGGCCAGGTGGTCGGCGCGATCGACCGCTCGCTCGCCGAGCTGAAGGATGCGAAGGATCCGGATGCGGTCCAGGCCCGCGAATCGCTCAAGGGGCTACGCGAGCAAGCTCAGACCGCGCAGTTGCCGCCGGATGTGGTGGCGAAGATGAACCAACTGCGCGACGGTTCCCGCGACCTTGCCAACCAACTCGCCGTCCCGGGCTACGGGTACCACGACGGTATATATACAGCCACCAACGGTGCGGCTGAGTTGGCTGCGGGCCTGCGCGAGTTGCAAGGGCAGACGTCTCAAGCCACCGGTGGCATCGACGAGTTGGTCGCCGGCGTGCAAAAGATCGACCAGATGGCAGGCATGAACGCCGACAAGGTCTCTGCGGTGCGTGCAGCGCTTCCGGTGCCCGCGGCCGCGCCGGGTAGCCCGGGTGCGGAGCAGACCCGTTCGACGCTTGCGCCGATTGCTGCGATGTTGCTCGCGGCGATGGCAGTGCTGGGTGGTACGGCACTCGCAGCAGCATTTTGCTTATCGACGCGCACCCGCCGGTGGATCATCATCCCCGGCGCCATCATTATCGCGGCGGCCGGCACCATCCTGGCTGGTGTCCTCGGTGAGGGGCTCGGCGTACAGGAATATGCAGTGGTCGCCGCTGGACTGTTGGCTGGCGCACTCGCCTCAACGGGGCTAGCCGCAGTGTTAATGCGTTTGTGTGGCCTGGCTGTCGGGCTGGGGGTCGCGGCAGTGGTGGCGCTGGCGCAGACCGGCCTCGTCGGTTGGGTGTGGCGCACCGCCACTACCGCACAGGTAGATGCGGCGTGGGCAGCACTTTCGCAGGCAGTACCCATGCACTGGACAACTGTCGCTGTGTCTGCCGCCGGCAATGGCGGGGACTACCGAGGCGTGGTCGCCGCACTGCTGCTGTCCGCGTTGCTTGCCGCAGCGGGGCTGGCGGGGGTGTGGCGCCGGTCCGCCGAGCAAACCGCCACCTAGACATGCGTCCGGTACGCCTCTAAAATGTGATGTCATCTATTGCTTAGCTGTCTGGCTAAGCGAAGGTTACAAAACAGCTGCCTGATCGAGAAGCCGCTTTCACGGCCCCGTCGAGTGGCTTAACAGAGGAGTATCACATGGCCGAATCATCTCGGCGTTTTCGTAAGTCAACGTCTACTAGCATCGCGGCAACATCTGCGATTGCGCTCGCGCTTGGTGGCCTGAGCGTGGTCGGCCCGGGCCCGCTGGCACCGTACGCTGCGGCTGCCACCCTGAGCGGCGGCATCCGCGACAAGTCCGGCGCGGTAGAGAAGGGCGCCCAGAAGGCCTCCGACCTGCCGGCCGGATCATGTGTTGTTTCAGAGACCGACACCGCTAACCACAGCCAGGCTGGTTTCAGCTGGAACACCCTAGAGCCAGGTACAGATAGCCCCGACAAGACCCTGTGGGGCTTAAGCGTCTCCTTTGATAACTCGAAGGACCGCACATTCGCCGATTGGTCCTTCACCAATGGCGCGAACCTTGGCAAGGTCTTGGGTACCGGCAATGTGCCTTCCATGGAGGCCGGCCAGACCTTCCTTGACAAGAGCGTCACGCACAAGGCTGACGAAAGCATCGAAATTACTGGTTCTCGCGACCAACGAAACCTAAATCTCTACGCAGATCTCACTGCTGAGAAGGTCAAGCAGTTCGCTTCGGCCACTGCCGAGAATCCCGTGCGCTACGCCTGGCAGAGCAACTACAAGAAGGACAATCCTTCGGGCCTGAAAGCCACGGAAGGTGACAGCTCTGTATTCAGCGCTACTGTAAACCCGTGGCCGAGCGAGAACATTGAATGTAACCCGATTACGGTGTCGTGGGAGAACTGGGAGAAGCACGTCATCGTGCCCGGTGACGAAACCAAGGTCGGTACCGTCAACATTCCTGCTGTGCAGAACGACGGCGAGGACGACTCCATGTCCCGCATGGTCGTGGAGGCCTATGACGGCAACGGCAAGTTCATCGGCACCACCGACCCGGAAGCCTCCGGTGGTACGCAGAACCTGCGTATCGACGAAAAGACCGGTGACATCTACTTCACCTGGCCGGAGTACCGCGGTACTGACCTGGCGACCGACAAGAACGTCAACTTCTCCGTTCTGGCGAAGCCGCGCAGCGTGGACCAGCTCAAGGCTGCTGCTGACCACAACAACGAATGGGGCAAAAATAAGGCCTTCGACAGCTCCAACTCGCTGAATCGCTACAGCAAGGCGAACGTCATCGACTCCAAGGCGTTCTCGCTGGATGACACCGAGTACCACGCCCCGAAGTACGACAAGACGGACGCGTCGATCATCTCCGGCGTCGATAGTGCTACCGGTCCGATTGCTACCGAGCCGCAGAAGGTCACCTTCACCCAGACCCCTGACCTGATCAAGGAACTGGCGAAGAAGAAGGATCAGAAGGGGTTCGAAGCTAAGGCCACTCTTGACGAGAAGTACGTCTACGAAGGCTGGACCGTGGAGATGGACGAGGACTACAACGTCACCGTCACCGCCCCAGAGAACCCGAGGCCGGGCACCTTTGCTTAGGTCCAGGTTGTGGTGGAGTACTCGAACGGCTCTACCGACGTTATCCCTCTGCAGGTGGTCATTGACCCGAACAACACCCAGGTGACCGACCTGGTGCGTCCGAGCCTGACCAAGGGCACCATCGGTGAAGATCTCACCGCCCAGGTGGGCACCAAGTCCATCATGAAGGGCCACAAGCCGGTTCACCCGGCTAAGTTCGAGATCGACGAGTCCACTGTGCCTGAAGGTTGGACCGTCACCGTCGATGAGACCGGCAAGGTCACCGCGAAGGCGGACGACACCGTGGCACCGGGCACCATCATCACTCCGAAGGTCAAGGCCACTTACCCTGACCAGACCACGGATGAGATCGAGACCCAGTTCCAGGCGATCGTGGATATCAAGATCCCCGACTACGACACGGTCACCAATAAGCCGAACGCCAAGGTCAGCCTGACCCCGAAGGTTCCTGAACGCGGCCTCAGCGGTAACACCTCTGACGAGGCTCCGAAGCGCTACACCTTCGAGAACGGTCAAACCACGATTACCCTCACAAGTAAAGAGGGCAAGACGTGGACCGTTAAGATCGACGAAAACACCGGCAAGATCACCACGACCATTCCGAAGGATGCGCCGCAAGGCGACATCCTGGATGTACCGGTTCTCGCCTACTACGATGGCGCTGACCCGCAGAAGGTCAAGGGCACCTTTGTTGTGATCAAGGGCGACGTCGCCCCGCAGTACAACGTGCAGGTCACTGGCCCGAACCAGGCTGTTGACCACCAGGTGACGGGTGCGCCGCAAGACTCGACCTACTCCTTCGGTAACGACGAGGACGGCAATCCGGTCACGGAGCAGGAAGTCGACGGCTGGAAGTACAAGATTGACCCGAGCACCGGTGTTGTCACCTCCACCCCGCCGGCAGATGCTAAGCCGGGCGACAAGAAGACCATCACCGTTACCGTCCAGACACCAGACGGCTCCCGTCCAGAGGTCCCTGTCACCACCGTGGTGAAGCTGACCAACAACTGGGAGTCTGAGCCGGTTGTTCCGTCGCAGACGGTCTACCCGGGTGGTACGGCAACCTCGCCGATCGACGTCGAGAAGCCAAAAGAGATCAACCTTGCTGCGGACAAGCCGTTCGCTATCGACCCGGAGGGCCTCGAGGCCACCGGCGAGAACAACGAGTTCGGCAACCCGACCTACACGGTGAAGACCGACAACGGTGACTGGATCGTCGGCCTGGATGACAAGGGCAACGTCATCTCCACTTCCCCGGATACCGCTGAACCGGGCGACAAGATCGACGTCCCGGTCATCGTGACCTACGAGGACGGCTCAAAGGACAACACCACCGCGACGGTCAACGTCGTCGACGTCCCGGAGCGTGAGCTTCCGTTCGAGGTCGAGTACAAGTTCTCTGATCAAATCCCTGCCGGCGAGTACAAGGTAGAAACTGAAGGCAAGCCCGGCAAGGAGAAGCAGAAGAAGGACGGTACCTGGGAGCGAACCACGGAGCCGACGAACGAGGTCGTTGTCATCGGCACCAAGCCTGCCGAGAGTGCCAAGGACATCACCTGGAAGTTCCCGATTCCGTACCCGACCGAGGTTCGCGAGAACCCGGAGCTCAAGCCTGGTGAGATGAATGTTGTCCAGGAAGGCGAGAACGGCGAAAAGACCTACACCGCTAAGTTCACCTCCAAGGGCGCTGAGGCACAGGTTGCTGAGGAAGAGACCATCAAGGAAGCCAAGCCGCGCATCATCGAGGTCGGCCCAGGCATCCCTGATCAGCAACTGACCAGCAAGAAGACCCAGGAAGTCCCGTTCGAGATCGAGTACGTCTACGACGACACCCTCGAGTCCGGCAAGCAAGTTGTCGACGAAGAGGGCGTCCCGGGTGAGCAGACCATCACCTCCACCCAGAAGATCAAGGACGGCAAGCCGGACGGCGAGCCGAGCATCAACATCGAGCAGACCAAGGCCCCGAAGAAGGCCAAGATCCGCATCGGCACCAAGACCACTGGTGAGAACACCGAGACCTACAAGGCTGAGGCGCCGTACAAGGTCGTCGTCAAGTACGATCCGAACATGCCTGCCGGTGAGTCCAAGGTGACCACCAAGGGTGAGCCGGGCGAGAAGACGGTGACGATCAAGCGTGACATCACCAACTCCAAGCCTGGCGATCCGCAGATCACTGAGGAGATCACCAAGAAGCCTGTCGACGAGGTCATCACTGTCGGCACCAAGCCGTCCGAGGCCTCCGAAAAGGTCACCTGGACTGCCCAGGTTCCGTTCGACGTTGAAACCCGTCCGAACCCGGAGTTGAAGCCGGGTGAGATCAAGGTCGTCCAGGAAGGTGTTCCGGGCGAGAAGACCTACACCGCTGACTTCTCCGCCAAGGGTGACCAGGCAACTGTGACCCCGGAAGAGAAGCAGACCAAGGATCCGGTTAACCAGATCATCGAGTACGGCCCGGCGGCCGAGGACACCTCTGTGGTGACCAAGGTTGAAAAGCCTGTTCCGTTTGAGACTGAGATTGTCTTCGACAACACCCTTAAGGAGGGTGAGCAGGTCGTCGATCAGCAGGGTGAACTTGGCACTGAGGTTGTCACCTCTACCCAGAAGATTGTCGACGGTAAGCCGTCCGGCGATCCGAAGGTGACCTCTGAGCAGACGAAGGCTCCGAAGAACGCGAAGATCCGTGTTGGCACCAAGACCACCGGTGAGACCAAAAAGACCGTTGAGTCTGAGGTTCCGTTCGGTGTGAAGATCGAGTTCGACCCGAACCTGCCTGCTGGTACCTCTGAGGTTGTCACTGAGGGCAAGCCGGGTAAGAAGACCACCACGGTGACCCAGAAGGTCACCAACTCTCAGCCGGATGGCGAAGCCACCGTTGAGGAGAAGGTCACCGAGCAGCCTGTCGATCAGGTGATCAAGGTTGGCACCAAGCCAGCCGAGGCATCCGAAAAGGTCACCTGGACAGCACCGGTTCCGTTCGGCGTTGAGACTCGTCCGAACCCGGAGCTGAAGCCGGGTGAGATCAAGGTCGTCCAGAAGGGCGTACCGGGTGAGAAGACCTACACGGCTGACTTCACTGCTAAGGGTGACCAGGCGACTGTGACCCCTGAGGAGAAGCAGACCAAGGACCCGGTCAACGAGATCATCGAGTACGGTCCGGCAATCGAAGACGGTGAAATTGTCACCCAGGTGAAGAAGCCGGTTCCGTTCGAGACCGAGATCGTCTACGACGACACCCTGGAATATGGCACGCAGAAGGTTGACCAGCAGGGCGAGCTTGGTGAAGATGTTGAGACCTCCACCCAGAAGATCGTCGATGGCAAGCCTTCCGGTGATCCAAAGGTGACCACTGAGCGCACCAAGGAGCCGGTCAAGCAGATCATCCGCGTTGGTACCAAGAAGGCAACGACCCCGCCGACCGACGAACCGACCCCACCGGTCGAGCCGAAGGAAGTCGAGCTTCCGTACACCACGAAGATCATTTACGACGAGACGCTCGAGCCTGGTCAGGAAATCGTGGACCAGGAAGGTGCGAACGGCAAGGTCGAGGTGACCGTCGAGAATGGTCAGCCTTCGGTGAAGGTCGTGAAGGAGCCAGTCGAGAAGATCATCCGTGTTGGCACCAAACCGCCGGCTGGTCAGGAATGGAAGGAACGGATCCCGTTCGAGGTGAAGGTCAAGCTTGACCCCACCATCCCGGCGGGTGAGCACAAGGTTGAACAGGAAGGTAAGCCCGGCCTGGTTCAGCACAACTCTGACGGCACCGAAGAGACGCTCGTTGAGAAGCAGGATCACGTCATCCTCATCGGCACCAAGCCGGCCGACCCGACTGACCCGGAAAACCCGGATCAGCCGACGCCTGAAGGTGAGCTCGATATCAACGTCCGCTACACCACCCGGATCGTTTACGACCCGAACCTGAAGCCAGGCGAGGAAGTCGAAGACGTTGCTGGTAAGGACGGCCGCTACACCATCAAGGTTGTCGACGGCAAGCCTGTCGCCGAGATGGTGGAGAAGCCAGTCGAGCGCGTTGTCCGCGTTGGCACCAAGCCGCCGGCGGGCACCAGCTGGACTGAGGAGATCGCCTACGACTACGAGGTCATCGAGGACTCCGAACTTGAAGCTGGCAAGCACGAGGTTGTGCAGCCGGGTAAGCCTGGCGAGCGCATCCACCGTGAAGACGGCAGCTTTGTCGAGGTTCCTGCGCAGAAGCTGATCATCAAGGTTGGCACGAAGAAGCCGGCTGATCCGAGCGAGCCGACCGACCCGAGCAAGCCGACCGACCCGTCGACGCCTGCCGATCCGAAGGACCCGCAAGGCTCTTCCGATAAGGCGAAGCGCTGCGTGGCCAACGCGTTTGCGAAGAACAGCCCGATCCTGTGGCTGCTGCCGATCGGCGTCCTCGCCGGCATTGGCTACGGCGTGAACGAGGTGTTCGGTCCGCAGATCCAGAAGGCATCCGCGGAGCTCAACGCTCGCTTCCAGGAGTCCATGCCGAAGCACGATTGGGGCCACGGTAACCGCGGCCGCCAGTGGGAGCAGCCTGAGTGGGCTCGCGAACTGCAGATGAAGGCAGACGCCATCAACCGCCAGTTCGCAGGCTACGGCGAGCAGCTCCAGCCGCTGGGCATTGCGCTCGGTGTCATCGCCGCAGCCAGCCTCACCGGTGTGCTGATTGCACAGGCCTGCCGCGAAGAGGGCTTCGACAACGGCATGACGGTGCTGGGTTCCTCGGAGCGTGTGACGTCCTCGGGCGAGACGGGCTCGTCGTCAAGCAAGGGCTCATCGGAGAACGCAGGTTCGTCGGAGAACGCAGGCTCCTCCAGTAAGTAGTCTGAACGCGTAAGCGAAGGGCGGTACCCGGTTGGGGGCCGCCCTTTTCGCATCTGCAGTTACCTAAAATTCACCTGAGCGTTCCTTATTAGAAATTTGCTGTGTTTAGGGTGTGCAGCGGTTCAAAAACCGTTTCATATTCTTCGGCTTCTCGTTATAAGGAACCCAACATGCGTTTCTCGCTCAAAGCAGTTACCGCGGTAGTCAGCGCTTCTGCGTTGGCTATTGCGAACCTGCCTACCTCCCTCGCACAGTCGGCGGAGCAGTCCTTCAACGGCAAGGACACCTGCATTTCCATCGATTCCAACGGCAACATCGTCGCCCCGCAGCCGGGTGACTGCACACAGTTCGGCAAGGGCGGCCAGGGCAACACCGACGCCCAGGCACGCAACGTCATCTTCATCCTGGGCGACGGCATGGGCCACCAGGAGATCACTGCTGCTCGTAATTACCTCAAGGGCGCTAACGGCCGCTTCGAGGGCCTCGACGAGCTGACCGCGGCAGGTGCTTACACGACCTTCGCTATCGGTGAGGACGGCAAGCGTCAGTACGTCACCGACTCCGCCGCGTCCGCAACGGGCTGGTCCACCGGTACGAAGACCTACAACGGCGCGTTGTCCGTTGACATCACCGGCAAGCCGCACGAGAACCTGCTGGAGATGGCGAAGAACGCCGGTATGCGCACCGGTAACGTTTCCACCGCCGAGATCCAGGATGCGACCCCGGGCGCGATGCACTCGCACATCTCCAAGCGCGGCTACTACGCGCCGTCCGGCGACGCGAAGCCGGTCAAGGGTGCTGAAGCTCGCGAAAACGGCGGTCTCGGCTCCATCTCCGAGCAGATCATCGACACCCGCGCCGACGTCACCCTGGGCGGTGGCCGCAAGTACTTCGACGCCGAGGTTCAGCAGGGTGGCGAGAACCGCAACCCGTTCCTGACCGACAAGAACGACGGCGGCGTCGACTGGGAGGCCGGCAAGTCCGTCCGCGAAAACGCGATTGCCAAGGGCTACCAGGTTGTCGACGACAAGCAGGGCCTCGAGGGCATCACCGTCGCGAACCAGGACCAGCCGGTGCTCGGCCTGTTCCACGACAAGAACATGACCCGCAAGTTCGAGCAGACCGTGCCGGTGAAGTCCGATGGCACCACCGAGCCGGAGGTCTGCAAGGAAGCTGATCGCGGGGACGAGCCGTCCGCAGCCGAGATGACCAAGAAGGCCATCGAGCTTCTCGACGACAAGAGCGCCGACAAGGGCTTCTTCCTCCAGGTCGAGTCCGCATCCATCGACAAGGCAGACCACGCAGCCGACGCCTGCGGCATGATCGGCGAGACCCAGCAAATCGACGAGGTTATTAAGGAAGCCCTCGACTTTGCCAAGGCGGACGGTGAGACCATGATCGTTGTCACCGCCGACCACGCGCACACCGCGGAAATCATCCCGGACGGCCGCCCGTCAGTGTCCGCCGTAACTCGCCTGAAGACGCCGAAGGACGGCACCACCATGTCCATCGGCTTCGGCACCCAGCCGTGGCTGGATGAGAACGGCAACCCGGTCTTTGACAAGAAGGCCAACGGCGACCCGTTCGACACCCCGAACTTCTCCATGATGCACACCGGCACCCAAGTGCGCATCGCAGGCTTCGGCCCGGGCTCCGAAAACGTCAACGGCCAGCTCGACCAAACCGACGCCTTCTACGTCATGGCGAATGCGCTCGGCCTCAACGGTGGCACCGAGGGTGGCCAGGAGCCGTGGAAGATCAACAAGGGCAACAAGGTCATCTCGCTGGCCAACCGCTCCAAGGCGAAGCCGGGCGACCAGCTCTGCTACCTCGTCTCCGCAGGCGAGGCACCGAAGGTCGGCGATTGTGCCCAGTTCGGCACCGAGGGCCAGGGCATCGACAACGCCAAGGCGAAGAACGTCGTCCTGCTCATCGGCGACGGCACCGGCGACTCCGAGATCACCGCAGCGCGTAACTACCTTAAGGGCTCCGCAGGCCGCTTCGAGGGGCTCGACGACCTCGACTACACCGGCTACCTGACCACCTTCTCCCTGGACAAGGAAACCGGCCTGCCGAACTACGTCGGTGATTCCGCTGCAACCGGCACTGCATGGAACTCCGGCGTGAAGACCTACAACGGCGCGGTCGGCGTGGACAACGCCGGCAAGCCGGTTGCCACCCTCGGCGAGATCGCAAAGGCCAAGGGCCTGAAGATCGGCAACGTCACCACCGCCGAAATCCAGGACGCTACTCCGGCAGCCTTCGCTGCACACGCAATCAAGCGTTCCTACTACGCACCGTCTGGCGACAAGAAGGTCGCAGAGGGCGAGCAGCTGCGTGAAAACGGCGGTCTTGGCTCCATCTCCGAGCAGATCGTTGACCTGCGTGCAGACGTCACCCTCGGTGGCGGCCGCAGCTACTTCAACACTGAGGTCGTCCAGGGCGGCCAGTGGGGCGAGAACGGTAACACCTGGACCGCAGGTAAGACTGTCCTGGAAAACGCGAAGGACAATGGCTACCAGGTTGTCACTAACGCCTCCGAGCTCGACGCGATCGCAGAGGCAAACGCCGACAAGCCGGTCCTCGGTCTGTTCTCCGAGGGCAACATGCCGCGTGCGCTGAACCAGTCCATTCCGACCACCGACGGCGGTGACCTCGAGCCGGCCACTTGCGTTGCTAACCCGGAGTTCACTGCTGAGACTCCGCGTCTGGCAGCCATGACCTCCAAGGCGCTCGAGCTGCTGCAGAACGACAAGGGCTTCGTGCTCCAGGTCGAGTCCGCCTCGCCGGACAAGGCCGACCACCAGGCTGACGCCTGTGGCCTGATCGGCGAGGTCGGCCAGCTCGACGAGGCCGTCCAGGCTGTTCAGGATTGGGTGGAGAAGACCGGTGAGGAGACCCTGATCGTCGCCACCGCCGACCACGCTCACACCGCGCAGATCACCTACGAGAACCAGAACACCGCTGGTCGCGTCACTCAGCTGACCACGGTTGAAGGCTCCACCATGGCCGTCAACTTCGCCACCTCCAAGACCAACGAGGACGAGGATGCGCTCGGCGGCCAGCAGCACACCGGTGCGCAGCTGCGTGTCGCAGCCTCCGGCCCGGGTGCCGCGAACCTCACCGGCCAGATCGACCAGACCGACCTCTTCTTCGCCAGCCTGAATGCGCTCGGCATCGACCCGGTCAACCACAATCTGACCTTTGAGAACAAGATGCAGCCGGTGGAGGAGACCACCGAGGGCGACTCCGCCGCCGGCTCCTCCGTCGACTCCCCGGCGCTCATCGCCACCCTGGCCATCGCAGGCATCGCGGGCCTCATCTCCTTGATTGCCCTGCTGGCACCGTTTGCTGTCGACGGCGCCCTCGGCCCGATCGCGAAGTTCTAGCCAGAACTAGAAACTAAAAATAGCCACCGAGAACAAGATGTGTTCTCGGTGGCAATTTTGCTAACTGCCAATCGGCGTGGGGATTGGCTAGCCTTCACCTTCCGAGATGGCTTCGGCTGCAGCAATGTAGCCAGCGATCATTGTCTTACCTACGTTTGACAGCGCCTCGTCGGACGGGAGAAATGATGGATCGTGCAGAGACGCCGTTTCTTTCTCGCTGTCTGCGACACCGACAAAGCACATGAGGGATGGGCAGATCTCTCCATAAAATGAGAAGTCGTCGGCGCCCATCGAACGCATCGTCTCTGCATTCGCGATGCCGAGGGAAGCGGCGTAGGCATCGAATTTCTCTGACAAAACTTCGGCGTTTACGAGCTCCGGTTCGCCTGGTTTGTATTCCACATTGACGGTGCAACCATATCCAGTTGCGATACCGGTTGCCATTGTGCGGATTGCCTCAACGATGCGCTCATTAATCGCAGACGTAGTGCTGCGGACAGTAGCGAAGATCCGTCCCGACCGTGGCAAAACATTCGCTGCCCCCTGTCCTACCGCGATAGTGCCGATGCTTACCAAAGCAGGCGACATTGGGTCGGCGATCCTGCGTACAACCTCCGAGATACCTACAGCGATTTGCGCCGTGGGAACAGCGGCGTCACACCCGTTGTGTGGGTACGCACCGTGGCCTCCCTTACCGGTTACCGAGATTGCAATCTCGCCAGCAGCAGCATTGACAAATCCAGAGCCTGCGGCAACTGCACCCGTGGGAATTGAGGGGTGAACGTGTGCGCCGATGACATGGCGGACGCCGAGTTGTTGAAGTTTTCCGGACTCTGCGATGTCGAGCGCACCGGATGGGTACGTTTCCTCACGCGGCTGCAGGATTGGTACAAGGCCATATGGCAGATCGAGGTTCTTCGCTGCTCTGATCACACCGGCCAAGGCTGCAAGGTGTACGTCGTGACCACAGGCATGCATCGCATCGTTTGTTGATGACCATTCCACCCCCGTCTCCTCTGTTACCGGCAGTGCGTCTAACTCTCCTCGGATGCCGATGGACGCACCCTCTGTCGGCCCGATTCGGCCGACCGCGCCAGTTTGAGCAACCGGCTCGAGTCGTACGCTCATCGTTTCGATCATCAAGTCAGTAGTGGGCTGTTCTTCGCCACTCACGAAGGGAGAACTGTGAATTTGTTTCCGTAGCTCCACGACATCGCTGAGGTACTTGTTGAATTCAGAAACCCACTGTTCCGCCAGCTGTTGAAGGTTTTCGCGCATCCTTAGCTTGGCTCCTTTTCGTTGCTGCTAGTTGTAGATACACCGTACAAGCGCTGTGCGTTTTCGAATCCGATCATTTGCGCGACGCGGATGCATTCATCGATTGGCCATCCGTTGTGTTTGTGAAACTCTTCAAGCACTGACAAAAGTCCTTCACGGAACAGCAAAGTACCGATGTAATAAAGCTCGGGTAGGCCGAACGCATCTGTACTGAACAGAATCTTGCCGAAAGGTGCCAGTTCCAGTGACTCCGCAATTACTGCGCGTGACCGGGCACCGGTGTAGTTGATAGCCAGTCCAACATCGAAGTACACGTGTGGGAAAACATCTGCAAGGTAGCCCGCCTCTCGATGGAACGGATAGCAGTGCAGCAGGGTGAAGCGGGCACCGGATTCTAGAGAGGCGCGGAACAGATTCGTGAGTAGTAGCGGATTGCAGCGATGCAAGTCCACATCGTCGTCACCGTAGCCGATGTGGAGTTGGATCACCTGCGCACGATCGATGGCGAACCACAGCAAATGGCGAATGAGAGTGCTGTCCTCTAGTCGAAGCTTCCCGGAGGTTCTTACAAACCTTTCCGCCGCTGCAAGTACCTCCTGTTCAGAGGGGCGATCTGCATCGAAATCGAGACCAGTTCGGTATGCAGCGATGGACTTCACACCAGCTGCTGTAACAAGATGCTCGTCAAGCGTTACTCCGAGCTGGGTGAGGAATTCAGTGGCTTTGTCACCAACGGCTTCACCATCACGAACAGCTTCTGCCACTTGCTCTGCGACACGCTCGAGTCGGACAATCTCGTAAACAGTGCCTCCAGATGTTCGTCGAAAAGCATCCGGGTCAGTGATCGTGTCAGCGGCATGTCCGGTCTCCACGCCGAACTCCGCGATACCGGTCCTGCGGATGAAGCGTTTGTTGACTTCTTCTGATTCGAGTTCAGCACGGGCGGCGATGTAGTCGTCAGGACTTGCGAACGGATCAAGTCCCAGAACCGGTGCACACAGGTTGCGGACCTGGAAACCGATCTGCGAGTCGAACCGTGTCGTACCTGGAGTGGCCGCGCTTGAAGACTCAGAGATGAGCGCCTCGAATTCCTCGCGGGTTAGAGTGTCTGTGACCACGCCATGGCAATGGTGATCAAAGAGGGGGATCCGATCGATAGCATCTTGCAACTCGTTGTTAGTAGACATTCGCGTAAACCTCACACTGCTCAACGATGCTCTTGTCCTTCAGATGCTGGATCTCGTCGCGCTTGACCTTCAAGAATGTTTCTACCCAGGCATCTGAGAACCAAGAGCGTACGACCTCGTTTGTTTCAAAACGGTCTAGGGCTTCTTTAAGGCTCGCAGGTAGGTTTTCGTTGTCCTGCGATTCGAGCTCAGAGTAATCGTCGCCAGTCACTACCGGCACTGGGTCGAGGTTTTCCTCTATTCCGGCCATCCCCGCTCGGATAATCATGCCCATCAGGATCCAAGGGTTAGCGCCGATATCGCCGCCGCGGAATTCGAAGTGGAACTGTTTATCCGGTGTGCGTCCGTCGGCTTCGTTCGTCGGACAAATGCGTACCAAAGCCTCACGGTTCTGTTCGCCACAGAATGCTTGGGCAACCGACCAATTGTGTGGCTTGAGGCGCTCGTAGCTAACTGTCAATGGGGCAAATAAGCAGGTCATCGGCGCAGCGTACTTAACCAGTCCCGCGTTAAACTGACTCGCAATGCGCGACATCCGCCCGGGTCCGTCCGGATCAAATGCGACAACTTCGCCGTCGGTGCCGTACAACCCGTAATGGACATGAACTCCAGAACCGCCCTCGGAGGCAACCGGAACAGGGGAGAAAGTGACCTCACGGTCGTAGGCCTTAAAAACAGTGCGGACAATATCGCGAACCAAAATTGCACGATCCGCAGCAGTAACAGGGTCTGTCGGCTTGACAGTCAGCTCGTATTGATACGGCGCATACTCCGGCAGCCAGCATTCTGGGTTTACACCTGCGTTTTCCAGAACATTGAAGAGTGCACTCCCCACTGGCTCTCCGTCGACGAAGCTAGCGAACGAAAATGGGTGTGTCG
Source organism: Corynebacterium sp. HMSC036E10 (assembly GCF_001836265.1). Taxonomy (NCBI): domain Bacteria; kingdom Bacillati; phylum Actinomycetota; class Actinomycetes; order Mycobacteriales; family Corynebacteriaceae; genus Corynebacterium; species Corynebacterium sp. HMSC036E10. The sequence continues at coordinate 30,666 of NZ_KV827997.1, read as the reverse complement.
CTTCTTTCGCGTGGCGTTCGGTGAACTCATGCTCAAACGCTGCGGTCATGACTAACCCATGTCGGTCGCGAAGCTCGTCGACCGCTTCCTTGAGGAAGTTACGAGCGCAAGATTCCCACGGAGTGCCATCGGTGTTGATCAGGTTTGCGAAGCTCAAAGAAAACGTTGGGATTTCCGGGATACCGGCGATTTCATAGGTTGCATCAGCATCTGCCACAAGACGAATATCACCAGTGGCATCGTAGGGAATTCCATCGACAATGTGACCGAGTGGCCCGATGCCTAGATTCGCTGGAACCCAGCCAACGCTCGCACCTTTTTCAAAATCTTTGGTGCTTATCGCCCGTCCTTTAGTGCGTGCGGAGATATCTGTGGTTGCCAGGAACGTGAACGTGCCGTTGTTGTGGATGCTCATGCGTCAATGTCTTCTTTCGTAAGTTTCTGCCCAATGTTCTGGGCAAGCTTGGGATTGAGGATGATGATTGCGAGGCCCAACAAGCACCACGCGCCAGAGAGCCAGGGGAAATATGTGTACGGTGCAACCTGTCCCACGACTTGGATGAGGTAAACGTAAACGAGGTAGCCCAGCGCCAAGATTGGGAAAACGATTTCCCAGACGGGAATGGAGGATTCCTTTTTCAGGATGAACCGGATCGCGCCAACAGAAGCCATGCCATAGGCGATGACCATGCACAGCGTCGCAATAGTTGCGTACCAGTAATAGACCTCAACATTGGTTCGGCCAGCGAATGCCATTCCAAGCGCAAACACCAACGCGATAATGTTGGTCGCCCATACTGCTTGTTTCGGAACACGAGTGTGGGGATCGCGGTTTGCAAAAACGGTCGGGCCGAAACCATCGCGGGCGAGAGTGTAAATGAGGCGTGACGTCGCAGTACTCGAGCTGAGGAACGCGCCAAATGCCACCGAGAACGCGATGACAGAGATCAGCACCGCGAACCATTGGCCGATGTACGCGGAGCCGAGCTCGGTCAGTGTCGACGATGCACCTGCGAAGCGTTCAACGCCGGCTTCGTCAGTGCCGAAACCGATTGTCTGAGCAAACATGACGAATACATAAATGACACCGCCGGTAACCACCGCGAGCAAGAGAGCCTTAGGGACCGTCTTTTTCGGCTCCGTTGTTTCCTCCCCGAGTGAGGAACCAGACTCAAATCCGGCCCAGGACAAGAAGGCGAAAACCGATGCGGTCATGATCGCGGACCATGAGTTTCCTGCAGGAGTGAGTGCTCCAAGATCAATCGATGTTTCGTACGGCGCTGTGCCGGCACTTACCTTTGACAGGATCACGACGGAGAGAATCAACATGGCGATGATGCCGATCAGGCCGATTACCAGTGTGACTCTCGCGGCCGAAGTGGAGTTTCGCAGGTTGAGGTACAGTCCTAGCGCTCCGATGAACAACGGAACCAAAATGCCGACGAACTGTGAAGATCCGGCAGAGAGCTCCGTCAGCATCGCTTCGAAAAACACCGAGCATGCACCGAGGATGCATGTAGTCATGAAAATGTATGTGCCGAGCAATGCGAAACCACTAAAGAACCCGGCTTTTGGTCCGACTGTCACGCCAGCGAGGGCGTACACCGAGCCGGCGTGCGTAACTCGTTGCAATAGCCGTACAAAGGCGTAAGCAACGAACACTGCGCCAGCGAATGCCACTGCGAATGCGAACGGAACGGCTTTGCCGACAAGCCCCGCCACACCGATGCCGTTCAGTGACATTGCCATCACCGGGGCCATGAACCCCACCGAGATGGCAGTCACCTCCCATGTAGAGAGCATTTTCCGCTCATGGGGAGGAGAAATATCTGCAGTTGTCGTCATCGATCATTCCTTCCAGAAAGCGGGATGAACGAATGCTACAGAAACTATGATGCAGGTCGCAGTAAAACATGGAATATGATTCACAACACACTCAGTGCGAGGTGGTAAAAAGCCCTGCCTCCAACGTGGATGAGGAGACAGGGTAGGTTTCGGGGAGAACTACATGCCCAGCATCGGCAGTTTGATGCCGAAGTGGGGCAGCGCGAAGAACAGGCCTGCGATCACCAGCAGCGCCGCAATCACCCCACCGACAATGGCCGGCACATTCACGTCCGCCTTGGCGGTGGGGTATTTCACGTCCGCTCGCATGCCCTTGGTGCAGGTTTCGGCGGCGGTGGCGTCGGCGTCGTCGATAAGCATGCGCTTCGCGGCGACCTTCCCGGACGGGGTCTCCGTCCACGCCTTGTACACGTCGCCATCCTTCGCGGTCAGCGGCGTCTCCGTGCGCTTGGTGTCCTCCGGGCCAACGCGCCACGAATCCGTGTCAATCGCCTCCAGCGTGCGATTCACCGTCGGCTCCGACTCCTTCATCGTCTTCTGCGCATCCGCATACTTTGCGACGAGACCCTCCGGCAACACCTTGCCAAACTCCGCCTTCTCACCCTTGAGCGCCTTCTCGTTCTCCGCGACAACGCCGGGGTAGACCTGCTCGATCGCCGCGATGAGGTCGCGTGCCTGCTCGTAGTCACCGATCGCCTTGGACTCGTCGAACCACGACTCGATGAAACGCTTCTCGGCCGGCGCGAGCTTCACGGCGCACACACCGTCCTTGTCCTTTGCGGCGACGGTAGCGGCGTTCGCCGGGGTGGCCGCGCCGACAACGCCGGCTGTGCCGAGCGCGAGCGTTGCTGCGGTTGCGTACGCGGCGATACGGGTGGTGGTGCTGGTCATGGTTTTCCTCCTCGGAGTGTGAGTGTGTGTACGGGCTGTACCACCTCAGTATCGAGGGAGACGTGTTGCGACAGCGTTAACGCGCGATGGTGGGGGCGTTGCCGGGTAGGATCCTGGGCGAAAACACCGTGTCAGAAGCAATGTGATGAACCAGGGGTGAATGGAAATTTCACAAATGCAGTTAGCCGCTTTGCTAGGCAATGGAGTTTCTCCATTGGAACCATCACCGGTCGATTACGTTTTTATGTTGCTCACGTTGGTGGCTGTGGTGCTATTAGTTGCCAGCGTGATTGTATTTTTCAGGCAACCTAACAGACGATCTAACAGAGGATGGTCGGATGTCTGGATCGTGCTCTTTCTGGTGTTCATACCCGTGGTAGGACCGTTGGTGTATCTGCGGCATGTGCGGTCTAGCAAAAAGAGCGACAAAAAATCGTAGATGTGTGAGGCAAGGCCCAGCTTTGGGTTAAGCGTGGGAGCGTGGCCTGGGCAAAATAAAGAGTGGCCCCCGCATCCCACTGAAGGGATGAAAGGCCACTCAAGTTTGAAGCGCGCAACCACTTGCGCTTTCCGGGACTGCGAACTTAATCCCAGCCGGCTCGAGAGGTGGTGGGTTTTAGCCCAAATCCCTTGAGAACCCCAGTATAGAACTGGCATCAGTTAAATCAAGCATTTTCTGACCCAATCGTCACAATATAGAAACCGTGAGACTGGCGAAGATGGAGGATACGGGCACTCGATCAGGGAGCGAAAAAATCTTCGTGGCGCTGCCGACACGGACTATCGAATGCGAAAACCCGCCTCGGAAGGCGGGTTGTGTTGGTCGGGATAACAGGATTTGAACCTGCGACCTCTTCGTCCCGAACGAAGCGCGCTACCAAGCTGCGCCATATCCCGGTGGTATCTCGGACTGTTGTCCGCGGTACTCGAAACACAATACCCCTGGGGTTCGGTTTGGCCAAAACGGCAGGTTGTGTGCGTTTTGTTGCCGGTGTGGGGGCGTGGCGGTGGCGCGGTGGCGGTGTGGCGGCGGCGTGGCGGTGGCGCGGTGCGGCGCGGTGCGGCTTGGATCCAGCGCCACAAAAGACGATATCGGGATTTGCGTCCTCGTTTTTGCAAAAGCCCAGGTCGCGTTCCGGGAAAATCGCCAAATCCCGATATCGTCTTTTAGGCAGTTCGCGCGACCTGCGGCGGAGCAGGCAGAGCAGACGGAGCAGACGGAGCAGACGGAGCAGGCAAAGCAGCGGAGCGGCAGACGAACGGACGGGCCGACCAGCCCGCAACCGACCAGCCCGCAACCGACCGCCCCGCAACCGGTTTACCCGCGCTCGACGACCCGGATCAGCGATGCGGACGGTGGGCAGAACAGGCGCACGGGTGCGTACTTGGACTGGCCGAGCCCGTTGGATACCTCCATCCACATGCGGCCGTAGCGGTGCAGGCCGGAGGCGCGTTCGCGGTCGATGTCGGCGTTGGTGACCAGGGCGCGGCCACCGGGTAGGCAGATCTGGCCGCCGTGGGTGTGGCCGGCCAGGGCGAGTTGGTAGCCGTCGGCTTCGAAGGCGTCGAGTACGCGCCGGTAGGGGGCGTGGAGCAGGCCGATGGCCAGGTCGGCGTCGGGGTTCGGCGAGCCGGCGATGGATGGGTAGTCGTCGAGGTCGTGGTGCGGGTCGTCGACACCCGCCAAAGCAAGGCGCACGCCGGAGGCTTTGAACTCCAGGCGGTTATGGGTGGCGTCGTGCCAGCCGCGCTCCATGAACGCCGCGCGCATGCCCTCCCACGGCAGGTCCACGTACGAGGGCTCGCGCTTGGCGCCGGTGAGGTACTTCAGGGGGTTGACGGGGCGCGGGGCCCAGTAGTCGTTGGTGCCGAAGACAAACGCGCCGGGGCGGTTGAGCAGCGGGCCGAGGGCGTCGAGCACCCAGGGAACACCGCCAAGGTCCGACAGGTTGTCGCCGGTGTTGATCACCAGGTCCGGGTCGAGCGCGTCCAGGCCGGAGACGAACTCCACCTTTTCCTTCTGTCCGGGGATCATGTGGAGGTCGGATACGTGGAGGATGCGGAACTCGTTACGCTCGCGCAACACGCCCGGCTCCAGCAGCGGCAGGGTGTATTCGCGCAGTTGGAAGTTGTTGCGTTCGGTGAACCCCCAGGCGAGTGCGGAGGTTCCGGCGGCGAGGGTGGCTGCGGCGGCTTTCTTCAACGTCTTCACCCGCACCACTGTAATCTCGCAGGCATGAGTGCATTGAAAGACCAGATCCGCGCAGACCTCAAGGAAGCCATGAAGGCGAAGGAGAAGGAGCGCACCGGCACGATCCGTATGCTGCTTGCGGCGATCCAGACCGCTGAGACCGAGGGCACGAAGCACGAGGTGGATGATCAGGAGATTCAGAAGATCATCGCGCGTGAGATTAAGAAGCGCCGCGAGTCCGCTGAGATTTACCAGACCAACGGCCGCGACGATCTCGCCGAAACCGAGCTTGCCGAGGCGAACATCCTCGAGGCGTACCAGCCAAAGCAGTTGACGGACGATGAGCTCGCAGTGCTTATCGACGACACCGTGGCCGAAACCGGCGCCACCTCCATGGCGCAGATGGGGCAGGTCATGAAGGCCGCCACCGCCAAGGCAGCCGGCCGAGCCGATGGCAAGCGCATCTCCGAGGCTGTCAAGGCCCGCCTGAGCTAGCCAGCCGCGTTAGTTGTTGCCGAAGGCGTTGGCGATGGCGTCGCGGGCGTCGTTAAGCGATTGCTCGATGCCGCTGAAGTCCGGCGCCGGTGGGGCAGCGGGGCTCGGGGGAGCAGACGGGGACGGGGATGGGCTCGGCGCGGTGCTGGAGGGGGCCGAGCCGTCCGAGACGTTCAGGGTGATGGTGGAGCCGCGCGCGAGCGACTCGTCCGCCGGGGTGATGGACACAACCTGGCCGGCCGGGGCACCGCCGCCCGGCACCGTCTTCAACACGACCTTGTAACCCTGGGCCTCCAGCTGGGATTTTGCGGCGGAGGAGTACTGGCCAACCACGGAGTCCACAGCCGCGCGGCGCGCACCGGTCTGGTACTTCGCGCTCGCTGCCGGAAGGCCTGAGGCCGCGCCGGGCACACCCGCGGCGGCCTGGAACCAGGTGTTGGCTGCCTCGTTGCCGCCGAAGAGGTTGCCCACGCCGCACTGGCGGACCGGGGCGGTGCACAGCGGGGTGGTTTGGGTGCCGTCGTTGAAGATGTACGGCGCCGCAGACATGCCCAGCGTGAAGCCGAGGAACGCGGAGGACTGGTGCGACTCGGTCGTGCCGGTCTTCGCGGCGGTGGGTGCGCTCCAATGGTTGCGTTTTGCGGCGTCGGCGCCGGTGCCGTCGACAATGTCGTGCGACATGCCGGCAGCCAAAGCGGCGGCGATCTCCGGGTCGATGGCTTGCTCGCAGGCGGGCCGGTCGATGAAGACCTCACGGCCGTTCTTATCGGTCACGCTCGCGATCGGGTTCGGCTCACACCAGCGCCCGTTGGAGGCCAAGGTGGCGCCCACGTTGGACAGTTCCAGCGCGTTGACGGCCAAGGGGCCGAGGGTGAACGAGCCCATGTTTTCTTCCTTGGCGGCCTGGGCGATGGAGCGGCCGTCCCCAAACGAGTTGTCGTCCTTGTAGGAGCGCAGGCCCAAGCGAACCGCCAGATCCACGACCGGGGCAACACCGACGGTCTGAATCAGCTCAATGAACGTGGTGTTCGGCGATTGTGCAAGCGCGTCCTGCAAGCTCATCTTCGGTGCATAGACGCCGGCATTTTCTACACAATATGCACCCGGCGGACAGTTCGCGGCGCCGCCTGCGCCCATGCCGTACACCACGGAACGCGCCGGTGTGTTCAGCATGGAGTTCAGCCCGTAGCCCTGCTCAAGCGCGGCGGCCGCGGTGAAGATCTTGAATACGGAGCCTGCACCGTTGCCCACCAGCGACACAGGCTGCGGCAGGATCGTCTGGCTTTGGTCCAGGTCCAGGCCATAGAAGCGGGAAGACACCATCGCCTTGATGTTGCGCGAGTCCGCGCCGGGCTCCACAATGTCCAACACCTGCGCCACGCCTGCGGTGTGCGGACTGACGTTGTTGCGCACCGCGTTAAGCGCGACCTGCTGAATGTTTGGGTCGAGCGTGGTCTTGATGGTGTAGGACCCGTTTTTAATGGTGTCCAGGTCCAGGCCCTTTTCCGCCAGGTAGCGCAGGGCGTAATCGCACATGAAGCCGTTGTCGCCGGCGGTGATGCAGCCTTCCGGCAGTGTCTTCGGCTTGTCCAGAATGCCTAACGGTGCGCCCGCCCAGCGGTCGGCCTCGGACTGCTCGATGTAGCCCTGAGCGGCCATGTTGTTGAGCACTACGTTGCGACGACGCACCGCCCCTTCCGGGTTCGTATACGGGTTCAGCGCCTCCACCGACTGCAGCAGACCCACCAGCATCGCAGCCTGTGCCGGGTTGAGCTTGGCGGCGCTGGTGTCAAAGTAGGTCCGGGCGGCGGCCTCGATGCCAAAGGAGTGCTGACCAAACGACACCAGGTTCAGGTACCGGGTAAGGATTTCGTCCTTCTCCAGCGTCTTGTCTAGATCGGACGCCATGCGCATCTCGCGCAGCTTGCGGGGAATGGACTGTTCCGTTGCGGCGAGGGCTTCTTCTTCGTTCTCAGCATCGATGAGCCACAGGTAGTTCTTCACATACTGCTGGTTCACCGTGGACGCGCCCTGCTCCACACCGCCGGCCAGCATGTTGGTCACCAGCGCGCGGGCAAAGCCCTGCATATCCACGCCCTCGTGGACGTAGAAGCGGCGGTCCTCCGTAGAAACCAGCGCGTCCTTGGCGTACTGCGAGATCTGCTCGCTGGGTACCTCGTAGCGGCGCTGTTTGAAGATCCACGCCATGGGTTTGCCGTTGACGTCCGTAATCGTGGTCACGCCCGGCACGTCGCCGTGGGTGAGGTCGGAGAGGTTGGACTGCATGGTCTCGTCGGTACGCGCAATTGCGGCACCCCCAAGACCTGCGATCGGCGCCAGGCATAACGCCATGACGAGCGCTGATGCGACGACGGCGACCAGCAGGTTTCCTAAGCTTTTCAGGGCAGACACGCCAACACCTTAATTCAATCTGTGGCGTGGGGGAATACCATGCTCCCCCCAAAAATGTGATGCATTCGACATGGAATTTCCTGTGTGATTCCATTTACATGGGATCGCTAATATGCGGTCGATTGTATAAAAGGAGTCCGCTCCGCTTCCGGATAGGGATAGGACGTCTAAGGAGACGCACGATGACCACGAGTTTGAAAAAGGCACCGGCAACTAACCTGCGACCGACCACCTCCAAGAAGTGCGACTCCACGGGAACACTGGTCTTCGACCGTGGCGAGTGGGTCACCCAGGCCCAGTGCCGCGGCGGCGACCCGGACGCACTCTTCGTCCGCGGTGCCGAGCAGCGCAAGGCAGCAGCCATCTGCCGCGCCTGCCCGGTGATGACTGAGTGCCGCGCAGACGCACTGGATAACAGGGTGGAATTCGGCGTATGGGGAGGCCTGACCGAGCGTCAGCGCCGCGCAGTACTGCGTAAGAACCCGCACGTGAAGGACTGGGCAACCCACCTGTCCAGCGGCGGCGAAATTATTGGCCTCTAGGTAGGGTGAATCCCATGAAGAAATGGGAATACGCAACCGTTCCGCTGTTGTCGCACGCCACCAAGCAGATTCTGGATTCTTGGGGTGAGGACGGCTGGGAACTCGTCGCAGTCACCCCGGGTCCGAACCCGGACAATGTTGTCGCCTACATGAAACGAGAGGTTGAGTAAATGGCACAGTGGTCTGAGCGCCTGAAAGAACTGGGCATTGAACTTCCGACCGTGGCCGCACCCGTGGCCGCATACGTCCCGGCTGTGACCGCCGGCAACCAGGTGTGGACGTCCGGCCAGCTGCCGTTCGTCGACGGCAAGCTGCCCGCCACCGGCAAGGTTGGCGCCGAGGTCTCCCAGGAGGACGCATACGGCTACGCCCGCCAGGCTGCGCTGAACGCGCTGGCTGCAGTGGACGCACACGTGGGCATCGACAACGTCGCCCGCGTGGTCAAGATCGTGGGCTTCGTGGCCTCCGATCCGGCATTCGCCGGCCAGCCCGCCGTGATCAACGGTGCATCCGAACTGGTGCAGGAAATCTTCGGCGAAGCCGGTGCACACGCACGTTCCGCAGTCGGTGTTGCTGTCCTTCCGATGGACACCCCGGTTGAGGTCGAGATTGTCGTGGAGCTCGAAGGCTAGTTTGCCCATCGGCGCAGCCGTGACGGGGTAGGGTGGGAGCCATGAAACATCCCGCATACAGCCAGCTGCGCCCTGTGACCCCCAACGCCGCGGTGGTCCTGGTGCCGAACCCCAGCTACGCGGCGCTCGAGGGCACGAACTCTTGGGTGATCCGAGGTGAGGGCGACGAGGCGAGCATCGTCGTCGACCCGGGTCCGGCCGATGAGGGTCACCTCAACGTGCTGCAGGCAAAGGCCGACAAGGTCGCCTTGATTCTGTTGACTCACCGTCACCACGATCACGCAGACGGCGCGGAACGGTTCCGCCAGCTCACTGGCGCACCGGTCCGCGCCCTTGATCCGTCTCATACCTCCGGCGCTGAGCCGCTCACCGACGGCGAAGTGATCTCCGTTGAGGGGGTTACCCCGCGCGTGAAGGTCGTCGCTACGCCGGGCCACACCAGTGACTCTGTGTGCTTCTTCGTCTACCCGGGCGAAGACACCGACGGTAAGCCGGAAGGCATCATCACCGGCGACACCATTGCGGGTCGCCACACCACCATGATCTCTGAGACCGACGGTGATCTGGGTGCGTACCTGGACACCCTGGAAATGCTCGAGGAAAAGGGCAAGGGTGTCATGCTGCTTCCGGGCCACGGCCCGGAAGGTGAGGACCTGTCTGCGTACGCCCGCAAGTACATCGATCGCCGTAACCAGCGCCTGGATCAGATCCGTCAGGCACTGAAGGAGCATGGCGATAACGCGGACATCAATACGCTGGTCGATGCGATTTACGACGATGTCGACCCGGTCCTGCGCGGTGCCGCAGAGCAGTCGACTCGTGTGGCGCTGCGTTACCTCAACGCCAAGTAGCGGATTCTCGACCCGCCGCGGGCGCCTCCGTTAGCGCGCGCGGCGAGCGAGGTGCTCAGTGTTAACAATGAGCACGCTTTTACCCTCCAGGCGGATCCAGCCGCGGTGAGCGAACGTGGCCAATGCCTTGTTCACCGTCTCACGCGACGCGCCCACAAGCTGGGCGATCTCTTCCTGGGTCAGATCATGGTTGACGCGGAGCGCGCCACCCTCATGTACACCGAAGCGGTTTGCCAGCTGCAGCAAGGTCTTGGCTACGCGGCCAGGCACGTCGGTGAAGATCAGGTCTGCCAGCGACGCGTTCGTGCGGCGTAGGCGGCGGGCCAGCACGCGCAGCAGCTGCTGGGAGATCTCCGGGTGGTTGTCGATCCACTCGCGCAGCATGGTGGAGTCCATGGTGGCGCAGGTGACGTCCGTGACGCAGACTGCGGAGGAGGTACGCGGGCCGGGGTCGAAGATGGAGAGCTCGCCGAACATGTCGGACGGGCCCATCACGGACAGCAAGTTTTCGCGACCGTCCGGCGCATGGCGGGCAAGTTTAATTTTGCCTTCGACGATGATGTAGAGGCGATCGCCGGGCTCGCCTTCGTCGAAAATCGTGGTGCCCTTCGGGAAATCCACGGTGTCCATATCGTTGATCAGCGCGGCGACCGCGTCAGGGTCGACGCCCTGAAAGATGCCGGCGCGGGCAAGAGTGTCTTGAACGCCTTCCATGAGTCCTCCTCAGACTGTCGCTCACGCATTCTGCGTGGGATTGGTCACGAACGGTGCCATTAGCGGTGACCGTCACACAAACTGGAACTCTACCAGCTCAACTAATCAGTGGGATAGTCTTTCCGCGACTGGGAACTGTGCTAGCCGATGACCGCTGCTTCCACATGCTCCATGAAAAGCGGAAACACCCCGAGCACAAGCGGATTCAGCGCCACAAGCAAAAAGGTCATACCCATAGTGTACGGCTAGCATGTTGGGCATGGCCGCTTCGACCTCTCCATTGAAACATCGCCGCCCAGGCGCTCATCCCGCCGCGAAGGGGAAAGAGACTCCGATCGGGCGTAAGCGCAGGGCACGCCGTATTAACCGCACGTTGGCGGCAGCGTACCCGGATGCGCACGCGGAGTTGGACTTTACTAACCCGCTGGAGTTGCTCGTTGCTACGGCATTGTCCGCGCAGACCACGGACGTGCGGGTGAACATGGTCACCCCGGCGCTGTTTGCCAAGTACCCCACGGCCGCTGACTACGCGGAGGCCAACCAGGCAGAGGTGGAGGAGATTATCCGCTCGACCGGGTTTTACCGTTCCAAGGCGGCGAACCTGATCGCGATGGGCCAGAAGCTGGTCACCGATTTTGGTGGCGAGGTGCCCGAGAAGCTTGAGGACTTAGTCACCCTGCCCGGGGTGGGCCGCAAGACGGCGCATGTGGTGCGCGGCAACGCGTTCGGCTACCCGGGGCTGACGGTGGACACGCACTTCCAGCGCCTGGTCAAGCGCATGATGCTCACCGAGGAGACGGATCCGGTGAAGATCGAACACGCGATCGCCGAACTGATCGAGCGCCGCGAGTGGACCATGTTCTCCCACCGCATCATCTTCCACGGCCGCCGCGTCTGCAACGCCCGCAAACCGGCCTGCGGCGCTTGCCCGATCGCGTTCGACTGCCCCTCCTTCGGCGTCGGCCCAACCGACCCGGAGGAAGCCGCCGAACTGGTCACCGGGCCCGAGCGCGACCACATTTTGAGGATGGTGGGCCTGTGAAGCGCACAATCTGGGTCAGCGTCGCCGCGATCGTTGCGGTGACTCTTCTGGTCATTGCGGGTGCCAGGGCGTTGCTTGTCGACGACGCCACGCCCCCGGCTGGCGACGGTGTCGTCGAGAAGCAATCTGCCCCGGTGACTGGACGTCCGGACTGCCCGGAAGGCGCAGTCGGCGGCGTGGACCTGGCGTGCCTAGGCGGCGAGGCCACCGGCGCGCAGCAGGAGATCACCGTGGCCAACGTGTGGGCGTGGTGGTGCGAACCGTGCCGGGCGGAGTTGCCCGTGGTGGAGGAGTTCGCCCGCGCACACCCCGAGTACACCGTGGTGGGCGTGCACGCGGACCGCGATGGGGCGCGCGGCGCGGCGTTGTTGGAAGACCTCGGCGTGGACTTGCCGAGCTTTGAGGACGACTCCAACGTGTTCGCCGGCACGCTCGGCCTGCCGCCGGTGGTGCCGCTGACCGTCGTGTTCCGAGGCGAGGAAAAAATCGGCGTGTTTGCCAAGGAATTCACCTCAGCCGAGGAGCTGGCCGAGGCCGTGCGCGGGGTGCTGTGATGGTTGCCGTGCAGCCGGAACGGGCACCGGTGTGGCTGCGGGGGCTCGTGGATAAGCTACGCGCTGGCGAGGGCGATGCGCGGGTCAAAGCGATGCTGGGCCCGCGCGTGCCGCAAACGCCGGGGGAGGACCAGGCGGCGGTGCTCATCGTGTTCGCTGGCGACCCGGACGCGGAGGAACTGCCGGAGGACGCTCGGGTGCTGATCACGCACCGCACCCCGTCTATGCGCAGCCACTCCGGCCAGATGGCGTTTCCGGGCGGGCATATCGACGCCACAGATACAGGCCCGGTGGCGGCGGCGTTGCGCGAGGCGTACGAGGAGACGGGGCTGGCCCCTGAGCGGGTTGTGCCGCTGGCGGTGATGGGGCAGGTGAAAACCGGTGGCAGCCGCAGGCTGGTGCGCCCCGTGCTGGCGTACACGCCCGACCCGGGTGAGGTCTACCCAGCAAGTGAGCTGGAAACCGACGACGTGTTCTTCGTACCCGTGCGCGACCTCGTGGATCCGGCCAACCGTGCGATGCTGGGCTGGAAGCGGTGGGCCGGGCCGACGTTTTGGGCCCGCGACTATCTCATCTGGGGGTTCACCGGAATCGTGCTGGCCGCAGTGCTGGAACTCGCCGGGTGGGCACGGCCGTGGGATGAGCGCCCGGGGGACCTTTATGAGGCGCTCGCCCGATCCCGCAACCGCGAGCTGTAACATTTGCGGAATGCACCTGGTCGTTGACGTTCTGCTTGGCCTTGCCGTCGTCGCTGCGTTTGTCAGTGGTTGGCGCCAAGGGGCGTTTTCGGCTGTGATCTCCGCAATCGGCATCATCGCCGGCCTGGTCGTGGGGTTGGCGGTCGCGCCGTTGCTTCTCGACGTCACCGAGTCCCAGCCCATCCGCATCATGCTGTTGCTGTCGGTGGTGGTGCTGTTCGTCGGCTTGGGCAACCTGCTCGGCGTCACTCTGGGGGCGAACCTGAGGGCGCGAGTGCGCAGCCGCCTGACGCGTTTTGTGGATTCCGTACTGGGGGCGACGTTCCAATCGGTCGCACTGGCGCTCGTGGTGTGGTTTATCTCGATCCCGCTGGCGTCGGCGGTGCCTGGCGAGTTGGGCGACGGGATCCGCAACTCGCACATCCTGGCCAAAATCCACGACACCGCTCCGGAGAGCGCCGGGAAACTGCCCGCGAAATTCGCAGCGCTTCTCGACGAGTCCGGCCTGCCCCCGCTCGTTTCCCCCTTCCAATCCCCGCACGGCGCCCAGGTGGACGCACCCGATAACGCGGCGCTTCGCCCCGAAGTTGTGGAGGCCGCCCGCCCGAGCGTGGTCCACGTCATGGGCGATGCAGAAAGTTGCCGCCGCCGGCTCATGGGCTCCGGCTTCGTGTTTGCGGACGGCTACGTGCTCACCAACGCGCACGTCGTCGCCGGCACCGAGCGTGTCTCCCTGGACACCGTCGTCGGCGTAAAGCCGGCGGATGTGGTGCTCTACGACCCGGATACCGACATTGCGGTCCTCCACGCCCAGGGCTTGGGCCTGCCGCCGCTGCGTTGGGCTGCACGCGAGCTGCAGCGTGGCGACGACGCCGTGGTCATGGGCTACCCCAAATCCGGTCCCTTCGAGGCCGCACCGGCGCGAATCCGCAGCCAACTGACCATCGCAGGCCCGGACATTTACACCACCGGCCGTGTGGAGCGCGAGGCCTACACCATCCGCGGCGACATCCGCCAGGGCAACTCCGGTGGCCCGCTGCTCACCCCGGCAGGGGAGGTGGCAGGCATGATCTTCGGCGCGTCCCTGGATGCCTCAGAAACGGGTTACGCGCTGACTGCACACCAGGTGCAGCAGCGCGTAGGGGATGTGACCAGGCTGAACGCTGTCGTCGATACGCAAGCCTGCGTCAGCGGTTAACGGCCCGTGTACAGGCCAGCCTCATTCTTGGTCAGGTTCTTCTGAGCCTCGCCCGGCTTCAGGTTCTTCAACTCGTTGACCGAGCTGATGGTGCGCTCCGGAGCCTTGATCTTCTTGACCTTCTTCAGGCCAACCAGCGCGAGCAGACCAGCCAGGGCGATCATGATGAGGAAGACGATCAGGAATGCCCAGCCACGGTGCATCCAGGATGCGAGCATCTCCGCAAACGCGAAGAAGAGGAAGAACGAGGAGTACAGCGCAATCACGCCGGCGACGCCGAACAGGCCACCGCCAACGGCGCCCTTCTTCACCTCGCCCATGACCTCAGCCTTGGCCAGCTCGATCTCGCCGCGGACCAGGGTGGACACCTGCTCCGACGCGTTAGAGATCAGCGTGCCGATGGACTGCTGGCCCGGCACCGTCACATCAGTATCGCGCAGCGGAATCGAATCCACCTTGGCGGTTACGGCGCTCGAGCCGCTGGTGTACAGACCTTCGTTGCTCACTGTTTACTCACCTTCCTGGGTGGCTTATTACATGAGGCACCCTGGGACGGTGCCTGGAATTCTCTCAACGATGTTAGCGATACATCACAGTGTTTGCCTGAATCGGGGTGAAAGATAGCGTCACGCGCTGTGACGCTTGTCGCCGGACTTGCCGGAGACCGCACGCGCGATGAGCACCCCAGCCACCGCCAACGCCGTCACGCCGGCGATCACGCTCGCGCCGATGCCGACCTCGCGGGCGTTCGGCATCTGGATCAGCGGCTCCGGGTCTTTAAAGGTCCGCACCTGCCAATCGTGTGACAGTGCGTGCTTGCGAAGCGCCCGGTCCGGGTTCACCGCCACCGGGTTGCCCACCAGTTCCAGCATTGGAATGTCCGTGGCGGAATCGGAGTAGGCGTAGCTGCGCTCCAGGTCGTAGTCGTGGTCGGCGACAAACTGGCGCACAGCCTCCGCCTTCGCCCCGCCCTTGAGGTAACGGGTGATCTCGCCGGTGAGCTTGCCGTCCTTCTCCGCGAGTTCGGTAGCCACGACCGTGTCTACGCCGAGTTCGCGCGCGATCGGCTCAACCAGAATTGATGCAGAGGCGGAGATGATGATGACGTCGTGGCCTTGGGCGCGGTGGTCGTCGATAAGTTCGCGCGCTTCGGCGTAAATCGCGGGCGTGACCACGGTGCGCATCGTTTCTTGGGTGATGCGCTGGACGTCCTCGATCGACCAGCCTTCGATGAGTTGGGCGAGCGAATCGCGCGTGGCGTCCATTTTTTCGCTGGAGTGGCCGACGAGCATGTACTGGGCTTTGGTCAGGTAGAGGTCCCACGCCTCTTGTCGCGTGATCATTCCGTTGTTGCGGAATTCTTTGCCGAAGGCGAAGGCGGAAGACGTCGCAATGATCGTCTTGTCTAGGTCGAAAAACGCCGCCACCGGCCGTGTGGGAGACATGCTTTAGCAGTCTAGCCCCACTTTGCTGGTGGGGCAGTGTAGGCCCGCTGTGAAAGAAGTGAACATTTGGGGCGAATTGTCCACAGGCTTTTTGTTGAAGTGTCACTTAGATTGCGGGTTGTCCACAGGGTGGTTGCCGCATTTGCGCTGGTGAAAAACACTATTGGCATGACACGCACACACCCACACACCGGCCCGATCGTGGTCGCGGTCGCCGACCCCGCCACCCACTCCGAGGCCGTTCACCTCGCCGCCGCAACCGGCCGCCAAGTCATCGACACCGCCGATGCCGCCGAGCTCGCCCGCCACGCGCCCAAAGCATTCGCCGTGCTTATCGACGAAACCCGCGCCCCCGACCTTTCCCCACCCCACGCAGCGAACGTCTTCCGCGTCGGTGGGGAGCTGGTCGATTCAGCCGAGCGGGTCTTCGTCCTGCCCGCCGAGGCCGCGGACCTCCTGCGCGCCATTGGCGCCCTTGCCGTGCAACCCGCGGCGATGGCGGCGCGCGGGAAGGTGATCACCATCGTCGGCGCATCCGGTGGGTCAGGGGCGTCCACCCTGGCGGCGGCGCTGTGCCGGGTTACGTCACGGGGTGATTCGGCAACGCTGCTCGACGGGCACTGGCTCTCCGGCGGGCTCGACCTGCTGCTTGGCATCGAGCACGTCCCCGGCGCGCGCTGGGGCGAGATCGACTTCGGTGAGGGCACCGTGGCGCGCACCGACGTGCGCCGCGCGCTGCCCGCCACCGCCGACGACATCGCGGTGCTGACCTTTCCGCGCCAGCGCGTGGCGGACCCGTTCCGGCTGGAGGCGGCCGCGTTGGAGCACGTCGCCGGCGCCGTCGGCGGGGCAGGGCTGACGGTGGTGGATGCGCCCGCCGCGCTGATTCCCGGCCGCAGCGACCTGGTCGTCGTGGTGGTCGTGCCCGAGGTGCGCTCAGTTGCCGCCGCGACCCGTATCGTCGCTGAGTGCGCCGCCGCCGGCCTGCCGTGCGTGTTGGTTGTGCGCGATAGCGCCTGGGCCGCGCTTACCGACGAGGAGATCGCGCATACCACCGGCGCCACCGTGCTCACCCACCTGCCACACGTGCGCGGGCTGACTCGCACGGTGGAAAAGTCCGGCCTGCCCGCGCGTGTGCCCCGTTCGCTAGCCGCCTGCGCCAACGCGGTGCTCGAGGAGGTGGCCTAAATGACCGACCGCGACCTCATCGCCCGCGTCAAACGCCGCCTCGCCGACGAACCCACCACCCCGGAGCCTGCCCGCATCGCAGCCCTCATCCGCGAAGAAGCCGTGGTGATCAGCGACATCGGCGTGCTGGATGTGATGCGCACACTTCGCGATGACACCACTGGCACCGGCCCCCTCGAAGCACTGCTTGCCGACGACACCGTCACCGACATCTGCGTCAACGGCCCCAACTGCGTCTACGTCGACTCGGGTGCGGGCCTGGAACGCTCCGCGGTGCGCTTCGAATCCGAAGCCGCCGTGCGCCGGCTCGCCTCCCGCCTGGCCGCCAGTTGCGGGCGCCGCCTCGACGACGCGCAACCGTTTTGCGACGGCCACATCACCCGCGACGACGGCACCCTCCTGCGCTTCCACGCCGTGCTCGCCCCAACCGCCCAGGCCGGCACCTGCATCTCCCTGCGCGTGCTGCACATCGCCTCGGCCACCCTCGACGACCTGGTGGCGCGAGGCGCCCTGAGCGGGGAGGTAGCGGAGGTGCTGCGTGGGGTCGTCGCAAAGCGAAAAGCGTTTGTGGTTGCCGGCGGCACCGGCTCCGGCAAAACCACCCTGCTGTCCGCCCTGCTCGCGGAGGTCGACCCGGCCGAGCGCATCGTCGCCATCGAAGACACCCTGGAACTCACCCCCGACCATCCGCACGTGGTCAACCTGACCACCCGCGGCGCGAACTCCGAGGGCGCCGGCGAGATCACCATTGCGGACCTGGTGCGTCAGTCGCTGCGCATGCGACCCGACCGCGTCGTGGTTGGCGAGATCCGTGGCGCCGAAGTCGTCGACCTCCTCGCGGCCCTGAACACCGGCCACGACGGCGGCGCCGGCACCCTGCACGCCAACTCGATCGCCGAGGTCCCCGCCCGCTTCGAAGCGCTCGCCGCGCTGGGCGGGCTGGATCGCGCCGGGCTGCACGCCCAACTCGCCGCAGCTATCGACGTGGTCATCGTGGTCAAACGCCACCCGGACGGCACACGCCGCCTCCACCAGATCGGCGTGCTCGAAGGCCAACCCGTGCGCGCCAAGGTGGTGTGGGACGCCGACGCCGGCCCCGCCGACGGTTACGAGGAGCTCCTGTCATGACCACGCTGTTGCTTCTCGCCGGCGCCGCCGCCTGCCCGCCACCTGCTCCTGGCGCTCGCATCGCGCCACGCTCGTTGGCTGTTCCACCTCGCGTTGCCATCCCGCTGGGCATCGGTGCCGTGGTGCTCGCCGCCTTAGCGTTTGACCGGGCCAGCCTGGTCATCGCGCTAGCGATGGGTGCGGCGACGGTGGTGTGGGTCGCAGATACCCAACGGCGCGCCCGGGCCGCCTCCAAGCGCACGGAAGCGGTCGCCACCTTCCTCGGCCACCTTGGCACCAACGTCGAAGCCGGCGCGCCACTGCACGCCGCGTTAGAGCGCGCCGCCGAACACGCACCGCGCGAGATCGCCCGCGACGTCGCACACCTCATCCACCACGTCGGCACTGGCACACCGCTTGCCGCCGAGACAGACGAGTTCGCCCGCATCGCCCCGCTGTTCGCACTGTCGGCCAGTAGAGGAGTACCGCTGTCGCGCCTGGTTGCCGCCGCACGCGACGACATCGACCACGCCCGACGCCACCGCGCCACCACCAACGCCGCGCTCGCCGGCCCGAAAACCACCGCTGTCGTGCTCGCACTGCTGCCGTTCGCCGGCCTGCTCATGGGCGCGGCGATGGGGGCGAACCCGCTCGCGCTGCTCACCGGGGGAGGCCTCGGCGGAGTACTGCTCACCGTCGGCACCGCGCTGGTGTGCGCCGGTGTGATCGTTTCCCAACTCATCATCCAAGGAGCCACCACATGATCGCCGTCACCTTGCTCATTGCCTCCGCGCTCGCCGTCAGTCCCGCGCAGCCCGCCCGGCGCGTCACACACCACGCCGCACCCACACCGAAAACCCCGCGCGACGGCCCCGACTACGCGCAGCCGGACCGCTGCGCCGCCGACATCACCCTGTTCGCGGCCTGCTTCGAGGCCGGCCTGCCGGTCAGTGCCGCAGCAGCCGCGGTTGCCGAAACTCACGACGGTGACCGCAGCCCGTGGCACACCGTCGCAGCGCTGCTCGCACTCGGGGTTGAACCGGAGCGCGCCTGGTCGGAACTCCACGCCATTCCCGGCGGGGAGGACCTGGCCAGCCTCGTCGCTATGACGCACGCGTCCGGCGCGGCGCTGGCGCAAGGGTGCGAACGTATCGCCTCAAACCTGCGTGCCGACGCCGCCGATGACGCCAAAGCCAAAGCGGAACGCGCCGGCGTACTCATCGCCATCCCGCTCACTGCATTTTTCCTCCCGGCGTTTTTCGTCCTCGGGCTCGCGCCTGTGGTGATCAGCCTCGGGAGCAACCTCATCAACTTCTGAAAGGAACAATCATGACTCGCATTTCCACCTTCTTCATCCAGCGTTTGCGTAACGACGCCGGAATGTCAACCATCGAATATGCTTTCGGTTCGTTGGCGGCAGCTGCCCTTGCCGGGGTGCTGTATCTCGTGGTCAACGGCGACGGGGTCGTTTCCGCGATTGAGAACGTGATCACCAACGCCCTGACCAACACCCCGGGCTAATGACCACGATTGAAACGGCGCTTTCGATGGCCACGCTCGTGGTGGTCACGGCTGCGATCGTGGGCGGCATTGCCACGATGTCCGCCTACATCGCCGCCGTGGACATCGCCGGTGCCGCCGCCCGGGCGCATGCGATGGGGGTGGATTACACCGCCCCGCGCGGCGAGGTGAGCATGCACGAATCTGCAGGCCTGGCCACCGTTACCGCTGCCGTGCCCGCCCCGATTGGCACCATGCGCGCCACCGCGGTTTTTCCGGTGGAGTTCTAATGCGCCGATTGCTTATCGACGACACCGGC
Organism: Corynebacterium sp. HMSC036E10; assembly: GCF_001836265.1. NCBI lineage: Bacteria > Bacillati > Actinomycetota > Actinomycetes > Mycobacteriales > Corynebacteriaceae > Corynebacterium > Corynebacterium sp. HMSC036E10. The sequence goes on along the minus strand of NZ_KV827997.1, from coordinate 11,042 downwards.
TCCGCCACCGTCACCACCACAGGCATCATCACCGCAGTGGTCTCACTCGCCCTTGCGGTGGTGGTCACCGGGGCCCGCACCGCCGACGCGCACCGGGCCCGCGTGGCCGCAGACCTGTCCGCCGTCGCCGCCGCCACCGCGCTCTACCGGGGTGCTGATGCCTGCGAGTGGGGCAACGAAACCGCCAGCGGCAACGGCGCCGAGGTCACCTCGTGCGAATTCGTCGACGGCGACGTGATTGTGGCCGTGCGGCTGCGCCACGCCGAAGCGACCGCCCGCGCCGGGCCGTAACGCCTTGCCTGTCAGCCAGTCATGGTGACCAACGCGCCGAGCAGTTTCAGCGCGGCGTGCTTGTCCAGGGGCTGGTTGCCGTTGCCACACTTCGGCGATTGCACACACGACGGGCAGCCGTCCTTGCAGCCGCAGGACCGCACGGTCTCGTAGGTTGCGGCGATCCACTCGTGGAAGCGGGCGAAGCCCTCGTCGGCAAAGCCCGCGCCGCCCGGGTGGCCGTCGTAGACAAACACCGTGGGCAGCATGGTGTCCTGGTGCAACGCCGTGGACACGCCGCCGATGTCCCACCGATCGCACGTGGCCAAAAGGGGCAGCAGGCCGATCGCGGCGTGCTCCGCAGCGTGCAGCGCTCCGGGGATCTCGCCAGCCGCAATACCCAGTTTGTCCAGCACCAGCGGGTCGATCGTGTACGCCACCGCGCGGGTGACTAGGCGTTGCTCGGGCAGGTCGAGGGGGATGTGTTCGGAGACGGTGCCGTCGGCAAGCCGGACGACATAGCCGGTGACACGGTCGATGACCTCCACGTCCACACTGGCCACCCACAGTCCCGGCGAAGGGTTTTCCAGATCTGTCGGCTCGCCAAGGATCGTGATGTCGGTCGTGGAGCGCGCCTGCGTGGAGTAATCCGGCCGCTCCGGCGCGACCAGCGCCACGTAATCGTCCAGGTCTAGCGACTGCACCACAAAGTATTCGCCCTGGTGGATGTACACCGCGCCGTCGTGCACCTGGCTCATCGCACGCCCCGCGTCCACGGTGCCCAACAGCCGCCCGTCGGTCACGTCGACGATCATGACTTCCTCACCCACGCCTCCGCGAATGCTTACCGACGCATGCGCCGTCTCCGGCGTCACCTCCCCCTCCAACTGGGGTACCGCAAACCAGCCCTGCGGACGGCGGCGCAGCAACCCCTCGGCGGTCAGGTCGTTGACCACGTCGGTGGCGTTGAAGGCGGCGACGTCGTCGTCGCTAAGCGGACGCTCTACCGCCGCGCAATACATGTGCCCGCGCAGGATGTAGGGGTTGGCCGGGTTGAACACGCTATTTTCCACCGGCCGGCCAAGCAGCGCCTCGGGGTGGTGGACCAGGTACGTATCCATCGGCTCGTCGCGCGCCACCATCACCACCACGGAGCCCTGGCCGCGCCGGCCCGCGCGCCCGGCCTGCTGGCGAAACGACGCCACCGTGCCCGGAAACCCCGCCATGACCACCGCGTCCAGCCCTCCGACGTCGATACCGAGCTCAAGCGCGTTCGTCGTGGACACGCCAAGCAGATCCCCGTTGTCCAAACGCTGCTCAAGCGCACGGCGATCCTCCGCAAGATACCCCGCACGATACGAGGCGACACGGCTGGCGAAATCCGCACGGCCCGCCACCACCAGGTCCTCCTGGGCGCGCATGGCCACCGTCTCCGCCGCGCGGCGCGAGCGCACAAACGTCAACGTGCGCGCCCCCTGCAGCAAAAGCGTGGACATTATCGACGCCGCCTCCGTCGTCGCCGGATAACGCACCGGCGCGCCGTTTTCGCCCTCGGCGCCCTCGATGAACCCCGGCTCCCACAACGCGATGGTGCGCTCGCCAGTGGGTGCTGCATCCTCCGTCACCGCCACCACGTCGCGCCCGCACAACCGCGACGCCTGGCCCGCAGGATCCGCCGCGGTCGCCGAGGCGAAAATCAGCGTCGGCTCAGACCCGTACGCCTTCGCAATACGCAGCAACCTGCGCAACACCAACGACACGTTCGCCCCGAACACACCCCGGTAGGTGTGGCACTCGTCCACCACCACAAACTTCAAATGGCGCAGCAGCCGCGCCCAACGCTCGTGCGCACCCAAAAGACCCGCGTGCAGCATGTCCGGATTCGTAAACACGTAGCGGGTGTGCTCCCGGATGCCCGCCCGCGACTCCTGCGGCGTATCCCCGTCATACGGCGCCGGGTGTACCGACGCAAGCGCCGCATTCCCCCGCGTCATGGCAAGCGTTGCCTGCAACTGGTCCGAACCCAACGCCTTCGTCGGCGTCAGATACATCGCGCACGCCTTCGGATCCGCCGCCAACGCGGACAGCACCGGCAACTGATAGCCCAACGACTTTCCCGACGACGTCCCCGTCGCCACCACCACATCCCGGCCCGCCCACGCCAACTCCGCGCACTGGGTTTGGTGGGCGTAGGGGAGGGTGACGGCGTCGTCGATAAGCATCTGCTTCAACCCCGGCTCCACCCACTCGGGCCACTGTCCAAACACCGCGAGACGAGCCGGCTCATGCTCCACATGCGTCACCGTCGCAGCAGGGAAACGCTGCGCAAGCACCGAAACGAGCTCATCGCCAAAACCAGAAACCATGATGGTGAGCCACTTTAGCCGGGCCAAAGCAGTGCCCCCGACAACAAATCGTGGCAGACTGGGCAACGGTCACAGATTTTGTGTGCGCCTCATCAGGTGCTCGCGAGGATTGTGCACGCGGGCACCAGGACCAAACAGGCCCTGGTGGACGACAAAAACATGCAACATTTTGAAAGGTTTCACCATGGCAACCGGAACTGTTAAATGGTTCAACGCCGAAAAGGGCTTCGGCTTCATCGCACCCGACGACGGCTCCGCCGACGTCTTTGTCCACTACTCCGAAATTCAGGGCTCCGGCTTCCGCACCCTCGAAGAAAACCAGCAGGTCGAGTTCGAGGTCGGCGAAGGCGCCAAGGGCCCACAGGCCCAGCAGGTTCGCGCCCTCTAAAACAGCGCGAATCCCCCGGACGGTACACCCGCCCGGGGGAAATTTTTATGCCTACACCGCACTAATTCCGCGGCGAATATCAGAACGCTCAAAGATCTGGTTCTGCAGCTTCTGAATCACAAACCCCACAAGCGAACCCAACACCACACCCAGCACCATGCCCAGAAGCGGATACTGCTGCAGGAGCGTGCCACCCAAATACCCCATGCCGACACTCAGGCAGGCCCACAGGATCACGCCGATGGTGTCGAAAAAGAAGAACTTAAACCAGTTGTAACGCACCGACCCCAGCACAATCGTGGCCACCCAACGCGCCCACGGGAGGAAACGCGCAACAATAATCATCGCGCCCGCACCCCGGTTCATGTTGGCCCGCACCCACGTAATCGCCTGGCCAGCCTTCGAATCCGGATCCAACCGATCCACCCGGTGAATCAACTTCGCGCCGAGAGCGAAACAAATATTGTCGCCGATAATCGCGCCGATAATCGCCGCGATGATCACACCCCACACGTTTGGCACACCACGCGACGCGGAAAACGCACCAGCCAGATTCAACACGGTTTCAGACGGCACCACCGGCGCCAACGCATCCGAAACGATCAGCAACACGACGAGTGGGTAAAAGATCGGCAACCCCATCAACGTATGCAAAAACTCAATGAGTGAATCGACCACGCTGCGTCCTCCTTTCCACCCCAACAACTCCGCGCCAGGGCACCAACGCAGTGTAATGCCAGGGGCGAGAAAATCCCCCGTCCGTATAACCATGTGCTAGTTGTCTGATAAGAATGAGGAAGTTTTACCGCTCATACGCTTAGTGGGAATCGAGGAAAGGTCAGCGTGACTGCAAACGGCAAGACTCTCGTGATCGTGGAGTCCGCGACAAAGGCGAAGAAGATACAGAAGTATCTCGGCGACGATTACATCGTGGAAGCATCGGTGGGCCACATCCGTGACCTGCCGGGCCGTGCCGCCGACATCCCCGCGAAGTACAAAAACGAGCCGTGGGCAAAACTCGGCGTCAACCCGGAGAAGGGCTTCGACCCGATCTACGTCGTGTCCGCCGACAAGAAAAAGAAGGTCACCGACCTGCGCGCCAAGCTCAAGCAGGCCGATAAACTCCTGCTGGCAACAGACCCGGACCGCGAAGGCGAAGCGATCGCCTGGCACCTGCTTGAAACGCTCAAGCCGAAGGTGCCGGTAGAGCGCATGGTGTTCAACGAGATCACCGAATCCGCCATCCGCGAAGCCGCCGAAAACACGCGCGAGCTCGACATGGATCTTGTCGACGCCCAAGAGACCCGCCGCATCCTCGACCGCCTCTACGGCTACGAAGTTTCCCCCGTGCTGTGGAAGAAAGTCATGCCGCGACTGTCCGCCGGCCGCGTCCAATCCGTGGCTACCCGCGTCATCGTCGAGCGTGAACGCGAGCGCATGGCGTTCATCGCCGCCAAATACTGGGACTTGGTTGCGTCTCTCGTTCCTCGCTCAGCAGGAGGCGACGAGGACTTCGACGCCAAACTCGTCTCCCTCGACGGCAAACGCATCGCCCAGGGCCGCGACTTCAATGATCGGGGAGAGTTGGTGTCGGATGCGGTGGTCGTCGATAAGCAAAAAGCGCATTCGCTTGTCGACGACCTCGGCACCGCACCGATGCACGTCACCGCAGTGGAAGAAAAGCCCTACACCCGCAAGCCGTACGCGCCGTTCATGACCTCGACGCTGCAGCAAGAAGCCGGCCGCAAACTCCACTTCACCTCCGCGCGCACCATGCGCATCGCGCAACGACTGTACGAAAACGGCCACATCACCTACATGCGTACAGACTCCACCTCCCTGTCCAAGCAGGGCCTGGACGCCGCACGCGCCGCAGCACGCGAGCTCTACGGCGCCGACTACGTCTCCGCCAAGCCGCGCGTCTACGACCGCAAGGTGAAAAACTCCCAGGAAGCCCACGAGGCGATCCGCCCCGCCGGCGAACGCTTCGCCACCCCCGGACAGTTGGCAGGCGCGCTGGACGCCGAAGAGTTCAAACTCTACGAACTGATCTGGCAGCGCACCGTCGCCTCCCAAATGGAAGACGCACGCGGCAACTCCACCAAAATCACCATCGCCGCCGACGCTGCCGGTGAGGCTTGCGAGTTCACCGCAACCGGCCGCACCGTCACCTTCCCCGGCTGGCTGCGCGCCTACTCCGACCGCCAGTCCAACGAAACCCGCCTGCCGCAACTGGCCAAGGGCGACGAACTGGCCACCAAGTCCGTCACCGCGGACGGCCACACCACCAACCCGCCCGCGCGCTACAACGAAGCGTCGCTGGTGAAAAAGATGGAAGAACTCGGCATCGGTCGCCCGTCCACCTACGCGTCGATCATCAAGACCATCCAGGACCGCGGCTACGTCTTCGTCCGCGGCAACGCGCTCGTGCCGTCCTGGGTGGCGTTCTCCGTGGTCGGGCTTTTGGAAAACAACTTCGACGCACTCGTCGACTACGACTTCACCTCCTCCATGGAAGACGAACTCGACGAAATCGCCCACGGCAACCAAGACCGCACCAAGTGGCTCACCGGCTTCTACTTCGGCGACGCCGACGCCCGCGAATCCATGGCCCAAGCCCTCGCACGCCGCGGCGGCCTGAAGCACATGATCGAGAACAACCTCGAATCCATCGACGCGCGCGCCGCGAACTCGCTGAAACTTTTCGACGACGCCGAAGGCCGACCCGTCGTCGTCCGCGTCGGCCGCTACGGCCCCTACATCGAACGCGTCGTCGGTAAGACCGCCGAAGGCGAGCCCGAATACCAGCGCGCCAACCTGCCCGAATCCGCAACCCCGGACGAAATCACACTCGAGATGGCCGAGAAGCTCTTCGCCACCCCGCAGTCCGGCCGCGAACTGGGGGAGAACCCCGCCAATGGGCGTGTGGTCGTCGCAAAGGAAGGACGCTTCGGCCCATATGTCACCGAGCTCGTGCGTGACGACGAACGCACCACCGCCGAAGCCCGCGCCGAAGAAATCATCGCCGCTGAGCGCGCCGAAGAGGACAAACAGCGCGCCGAAGAAGGCAAACGCGCCAAGAACTGGGAAACCAAAACCGCCGCAGCGCAGAAGGAAAAGCGCATGGCGCAGCTTGTCGACGAGCAGTTAAAGCCCGCCACCGCCTCCCTCTTCGCGTCGATGGAACCGGCGACGGTCACGCTCGAGGAAGCACTGAAACTGCTGTCGCTGCCGCGCGAAGTCGGCGTCGACCCCGCCGACGGCGAAGTCATCACCGCCCAAAACGGCCGCTACGGCCCATACCTGAAGAAGGGCACCGACTCGCGCTCGCTCGCGTCCGAAGACCAGATCTTCTCCATCACCCTGGAAGAAGCCCGCCGCATCTACGCCGAACCGAAACGCCGCGGCCGCGCCGCCGCCAAGCCACCGCTGAAGATGCTTGGCGACAACGACGTCTCCGGCAAACCCATGACCGTCAAAGACGGCCGCTTCGGCCCATACGTCACCGACGGCGAAACCAACGCGTCGCTGCAACGCGGCGACACGCCAGAGACGATGACGGACCAGCGCGCCAACGAGTTACTCTCCGCGCGCCGCGCCCGCGAAGCCGAAAATGGCGGCAAGAAAGCCACCAAGAAAAAGACGACAAAGAAGAAGGCAACCAAGCGCGTGACCAAGCCGAAGCAGACCACAAAACGCGTGGTCAAAGCTCGCAAGCGCTAGGGATTGCACAATATAGTGGACAATTCCTTTACAAGGGTTGTGCTGTGCGCTTAGCGTGCATGGCATGACATTTCGCGAGATTCTCGAGGCCCTGGCGCACGCCGACATCAGCGTGCTCCAGGGTTTCGACGAGTCCGCGCCCGCCTTCGCCGCCCTCGATCCCGCCCTGAAACGCAAGTGGGCGCAGGCGCACGCCACCTACTTCGGCGCGACGAAGTTCACCCGCAAACAAGCCGACGCGCGCCGCTTGGCCGCCGGGATGCCGCTCGACCAGATCTGCCTGCTTGAGCGCAAACTTGCCGCCGTCGCCGACCTTGCCGAGCGCTGGCGTCTCCGCCTCGAACTGTTGCGCTTCCGGGGCTCCTACAAAGCGCTGTCGCGGCGTATCGACGACACCATCACCACCCCGAAACCCACCCCCAAGAAGCAGTGCCGCTTCTCCAAATCGCGCGCTGGGATGCGCAACATGTCGCTGACCTACTCCGAGCGCGACATCGCCGACCTGGAGCACCTCCTGCGCTCGCTCATCGACCCGTCGCTGCCCGCCGCCGAGCAAATGGCCGACGCGTTGGTGAGCCTGCTGCGCGGCGGCGCTTCTGGTGCTGACGGTGTCGGCGGGGTTGGCGCCGGCGCTGGTGTCGGTATGCCCTACGCCGCCCCGCGCCCCATCATCCTGGTGCCGCTGCCGGAGTGGACCCGCATCCAGTCCGGCCACGGCGACGAAGTGGAGCTCATCCTTACCGATGGCACCACCATGACCGGCGCCGAATTCCTCGCCCGCGAGTTCGGCGCCGACCTGGAGGTTGCCGCGTTCCACCCTGCAGAGGGGGCGGTGAACCTCTACCGGGCGAAGCGCTTTGCTAACGACAAGCAGCGCACGTTGGCGTCGATGATGTCGCCGACCTGCCCGGTGCCAGGCTGCCGTCACGGAGCCGATCACTGCGAAATCCACCACATCACCGCCTGGCGACACGGCGGGGAAACCAACCTGGCCAACCTCGTGCCCCTGTGCAGTTACCACAACGGCACGAACGACGACGACCCGTGGATCGTGAGACGAGGCCGAATATGCATCCGCGACGGCATCCCAGTGTGGGTGTCACCCAACGGGTACGAAGTGCCGAACGACACCCCCGGAGCCATGCAGCTCCTGTTCGGAAACAACTGACCGGGCGCGATTGAGCGCGCCCGCAGGCCTGAGTTCTGCCGCGCTGCGCTGGGCCGGGGCTGCTGCCGCGCCGCGCTGGGCCGGGGCTGCTGCCGTGCTGGGTCCTATGAGCGGTCCGCCATGGTGGAGCGCACCGGGCGCGCCAACTGCGTCATCTTGTTACGCCCGCGCAACTCCACCGACTTCATCAGCGTCCAGCGCTGCTGCTCAACCTCGTTCGCCGCGCGCAGGGTCGCGGCGTTGGTCAGCACCATGCCCGGGGTGTCCTTGGCAAGGTCGGTGAGGCGGGCGGCGCCGTTGACGGCGTCGCCGATCACGGTGTACTCGAAACGATCCTTGCCGCCGATGTGGCCAGCGACCACGTGGCCCGAGGCGACACCGATGCCGGCCTTCAGTTCGAAGCCGTCCAGGCCGCGCTGGATTTCGCGGGCGGCTTGGAGGGCGTGCGAGGCGGCGTCGTGAAGCGAAACTGGCGCTCCGAACACCGCAAGCGCCGCATCGCCCTGGAACTTATTAATCACGCCCTTGTTGCGGTGCACCACCTCAACGACAACCTCGAAGAACTCGTTGAGCGCCTCCACGACCTCCTCCGGGGTGTGCTGGACGGTGTAGGTGGTGGAGCCGACGACGTCGATAAACAGCACCGCGACCCGGCGTTCCTCGCCGCCGAGCTGCGGGCGCTCCTCAAGCGCCTTCTGTGCGACCTCAGCACCGACGTACTTGGCAAACACGTCGCGAACACGCTGGCGGTCCTGCAGACCCCGCATCATCTCGTTAAAGCCAGCTTGGAGGACGCCGATCTCGGAGCCGTCGTAAATGTCCACCTGCGTATCGCCCTCACCGCGGCGCACACGGTTGATGGCGACCTGCAGCTCCTTAATCGGATCGACGACGATCACCGTCGCAAACGACGTCCCCACAAACCCCGTGAAAATACCTGCTGCGATCAGCGCCACGATCGCCGCCGTCATCTCACCCGGGGTGTCCCGGAAGTAGCCGACGCGCTGCGCAACAGCCAGCAGCAGCACCCCGACCATCGGCACGGCGGAGGTGGTGAACCACGTCAGCATCAACCGAGACGCGATCGGCGGCTGGAGCGTCGAATCCTCGAACCGCCGCGCCAGCGCCGACGCCGCAATCGGACGCACGAGACGCTCCGCCTGCAGATACGTGAGCACCGACACCACAAAACACGTCAGGATGGTGGTGGCGAGGACGACGATGCCCAGGGGGACGTCGACAAGCAACGTGCGCACCGTGACAATCGCAATGCCCAACCCCCACACCGCAACAACGATGATCGTCTGCAACACCGGCAAACGCATCACCAAATGCCGCACCATGTTCGGGTCATGATCATCCGGGCGCCGCTGCCACTCCAACACAGGCCGGAACAGGAAAAACGTGACGATCACACCGAGCGCAACAGCAATCGCCGCATACAACACCCCGATAAACCCAAGCTGGCCGTTGAGACCTAACTCGTTGACGGCATCCATCGGGATGAGGAAGCGCACGAACAACATGCAGCCCACGGCGCCGAGCAGGTTGGTGCCCAGCACCGTCGCGGCATAGAGAGGCCACGACGTGCCCCAAAGCCACTGCAGCTCGCGCCAGATACGTTCCATGGTCTATCACCTTAGCGCGCGGGTACTCTGGTCACCTGTGACTACCCGCAGCGTTAGTGAGCGTTTGGCTGGCACCCCGGCGGTGCGCGACATCATCTTGTCGGCGGCTGCCACGGCGAGGGGGCAGGGGGATGCGTATGCGATGACGCATGCGTGGCTGTTTACGGGCCCTCCGGGTTCGGGGCGGTCGAATGCGGCGTTGGCGTTTGCGGCGGCGTTGATGTGTGAGAACCCGGACGAGATTGGGTGTGGGCGGTGTAAGGGGTGCCGTGATGCGTTGGCGGGGTCGCATACGGATTTGGTGCATGTGGTGCCGCATACGTCGACGATCAAGGTTGATTTTGTGCGTGATGAGATCGTCGCAAAGGCAGCTCGCTTACCGACGGTCGCCCCCTGGCGCGTTGTCATCATCGAAAACGCGGACCGCCTTGCCACGTCGATCACCACCGCGCCGGCTGACGCGCTGTTGAAGACGGTGGAGGAGCCGCCGGAGCGCACTGTGATCATTATGTGTGCCCCGTCGACGGATCCGCAGGACTTTTCGCAGACGCTGCGTTCGCGCTGCCGGCATGTGTATGTGCCGTCGCCGTCGGAGGATGAGTTGGTGCGCATTCTCGTCGAGGAGGAGGGGGCGTCGGAGCATGATGCGCGCCTGGCGGCGGTGTCGTCGCTACGCCATATTGGCCGGGCGCGGTTGTTGGTGCGTTCAGAGGCGATTCAGCAGCGTCGCGCGATGGCGATCAACTTGGCCGAGTTGGTGTTTCACGGCCCGCAGGCGTTTCAGGCGGTGGGGTCGTTGCTGAAGGCGGCGGAGAAGGAGGCCATCGAGGCGCATAAAGCTGACGACGAAGCCGAGCGCGCCAAGCTCGAAAACGCCCTCGGCATGGGTGCGAAGGGGAAGGGGGCGGCGAAGGCGCTGCGGTCGGTGGCGTCGTCGGTGCGTCAGTTGGAAGAGGAGCAGAAGCGTCGTGGCACGCGCCGCAAGCGCGACATGCTGGACCTCGTGTTGGTGGACCTGGCGGGGGTGTACCGGGATGCGATGGTGGTGCAGTCGGGCGCCGATGTTGGTCTGACGCACCCGGACTTTGAGGGGCTCGCGCGTGAGATTGCCGGCCAGGTGTCGGCGGAGGGGCTCGTGGAGTGCCTCGAGGCGATCGGGCAGTGCCGCGAGCGCCTGGACCAGAACGTGACTCCGGCGGTGGCGTTCAACGGCATGATTGGCCGCATAAGGCTCGCGTGCAACGTGTCTTAACCTGCGGGTTTCGCAGGTCGCGCCCGCTAGGTTAAGCTGTCTTCCCGGTGCAGCATTGCTGCCCGGCCACCTTAGCTCAGTCGGCAGAGCGTCTCACTCGTAATGAGAAGGTCGCGAGTTCGATTCTCGCAGGTGGCTCACCCAAAAGCCCAGGTAAAACGGTGTTTTACCTGGGTTTTCTTTTCGTTTCCCGCGCGCCGGGTTGTCGCTTAAGGGTTAAGCGACAAAATGTGTGTCTGCTATCGGC
>NZ_KV827996.1:64909-69247 GCF_001836265.1 Corynebacterium sp. HMSC036E10 | reverse complement strand
CCGGCTTCGTGGAACCATCCGGCTTCACATCAACGCTCGGCGGCGCAACCACGGTGTACCCCTGCGGCACACCAGAAACCACATTCACAGGCTGATTACCAACGGGAACATCCTTGACCGTGAAACTACCGTAGGCATCAGTAGTTCCATTCTGACCCCCGATGGTCAGCTCAACACCTGCGACACCAGCGTCCTTGTCATCAGTGACCCTTCCTGAAACATCTTGTTTAGTTTGAGAGGCCGGCGGAGCAGGGTCCACCTCGACAATCCCCGCATCGCCAACAGAGATTGCCGGCAACTTGCCTCGCATCCCATAAGCCCACACCTGAATTTGGTCAGCTTCGGTATATGAAATCGGCTCATCAAAAACTACGCGTCCCAGAATCTGGTTTGCGGACGGCTTCTCTGGGCTTGCAAAGAGCAATCCAGTTCCCTCTGCGGTAGTTTTCCCGCGAGTTAACCTCTTGATTTGGACTGGAACGGCATCCTCGGACGATGGAAAAGCTTTAACCTTAGAACCCTTTTCCTCGACGTAAAAATCGAAGGACCCAAGTGTTCCCTCTGACGGGTTATTGAAACTAATTGCAGCCATCCAACCTTTGGGCCTCTTACGCACCTGAAGACTCTGAACATCGCCATGCGACTTAACTTGAGCGAACGCAGACTGCACCTCCCCACCAACAACACTCGGCACGGCCAGGCCAGACAGCGCCAGCGACACTGCGGTCATACCTGCAATGGCGGTGCGCTTACCGGAGAAGCCGCGACGTGAGGAACGGCGCGCGGAGAAGTTCGCGTTGAAATCGAACGGAGAGGAAGCGTTGTTCAAGATTGCTCCAATGGTTGATTTTTCTATAACGGGAGAAATTCGAGCAAGAAGTACATAGAACACGAACTTCCGCGCGAGACTTCCAAATAATTTACCAACTTGGACAGGCGCTTTCAAGCGCACTCACATCTAAAGCCCCTGCTTAATCAGTGTTTATTCAGATTTAAAGGGTTTATTAATCTTTGCCGTAATTACGTCTCAGAAAAACCGCTAGGGATACGAAAAGGGAAGGCCCCACACAGTTTGTGCAGGGCCTTCCCGAAATTGGTGCGCCCGGAGGGATTCGAACCCCCAACCTTCTGATCCGTAGTCAGATGCTCTATCCGTTGAGCTACGGGCGCAGTGCCTGTTGGCAACGAAGAAGAACATTACACCCGACAGGGCACACCACCAAAACGGCAGTTCAGGACACCATTACAGGCCAAGCACACTCTTGGCGATGAGGAAGTAAATGACCAAACCGGTCGCGTCGCAGAAGGTAGAGATGAACGGGTTGGAGAACACCGCCGGGTCGGCGCCGACTGCGCGAGCGATGATCGGCATGATGCCGCCGACGGTCGCGGACATGGCGCACACACAAAAAAGTGTGGAACCGATCACAATGCCTATTTCTTGCCCGAAAACGGCCCACGCGATACCCAAACCGAGGATGCCAAGCACCGAACCAAGGGTCGCGCCGACGCGCAGTTCGCGCCACATGACTTTAAAGATGTCGCCCTTGGTCACGTCGTGAAGCGCTAGCGCACGCGTCACCGTTGTCGCGGCCTGGTTACCGGTGTTGCCGCCGGTGCCGGTCAGCAGCGGAATAAATAGGGACAGCACGGTCACTTGGGCGAGCGTGTCCTCAAAGATGCCGAGCACCTGCACGGTCAGAATCGCGGAAACCGCCAACACGAGCAGCCACACGATGCGGGAGCGCACCAGGTTGAGCACCGGCGTGGACAGATACGGCTGCTTCAGCGACTCGGAACCGCCCTGACGTGCGGAGTCCTCGCTGTCGGCGAACTCGACGATGTCCTGGGCCTCGTCGTAAGTAAAAATGCCCACGAGGTGCTGGCCGTTATCCACCACCGGGTACGCGAGGTGACCAGACGCGAGCAGGCGACGCGCCGCATACTCGGCGTCTTCGCTCTCCACGACGGTGGGGGTTTCGCGCATGATGGTGCCCACCTCGTCATCCGCACGCGCCTTGAACAGGTCCTTCAGGCTGAGTACGCCGGTGACATGGTGCATGTCGTCGATAACTGGCACGGTGTAGATCGTCTCCAGGTCATCAACATGCGCGCGCAGCTTATCGACGACCTCCTGCGCCGTCTCCGTCGCACCAACCGCCTCCACATTCGGCGACATGACACGGCCGACCGACCCCTTCTCGTAGGCGAGAATCAGGTCTGTGTAGGCGCGGTCGTCCTCATCCAACTCGTTGAGAACCCGCTCCGCCACCTCCGGATCCATGTGATCGAGCAGCATGACCAAGTCCTCGGTGCCGAGGGCATCGAACAGGCCGGGGATCTGATGATCACCTAAGGCTTCGACGATTTCGGCCTGGTGGGCGGGCGCGAGGGCGTCGAAAAGCACAGCGGCTCGAGGCGCTGGCAGCAGTCGCACCAGCTCCGCACCGCGTCTCGACGGCTGACGCTCCACCAAACGGACGATGTCACGCAAGTCCATCCCCGCGAGTTTGCGCTGCATAGCGGTCAAATCACGCGGGGATAGGCGGCGGCTCCGCAACTTCCGTTCAATACTGGCCAAATCAGCCGTTTGCATAGCTCTCACACCGCGAGCGTACCTGGCTTCATATTCACCCGAGCGGGGGCTATTCCCAGATAGCTATTCCGCATTTATTACGCATGTGTAAAACTTTACGAACGTTTTGCGATACATCTCGCGGAAACACCCAGGAATCGGCGTTATCGCCCAGACCCAAGGAGCCCCCATGGCAAAAACTGTACGTTCCCGACGCGTATCCATCGCGGCGGGCGCGCTCTCCCTGGCGCTGGTGGCGCCATTCGTATCCCCCGTCAGCATCACCCCGGTGGCGGCAGCTGTCGACGCCAGCGCGTTCGACACCACCTACACCACCACCAACTTCTGGGATGTCGACGAAGCAGTCGTGGAAGGGCTTGTGCTTGAGCCCGGCGACAAGGTCGAAGCAACGGCACTCCTTCTCGCCCGCAATAAATGGCGCTTCCGCACCAGCGGCTGCAACCTGATTCTCATCCGTCCAGAAGCTGCGATCTCCTTCGGGAAGGGCAACCAGAACATTGCGGTCAAGGTAACCAAGGCCGACGGCTCTTCCTTCGACACCACGCTGAAGGTCAACGTCGTGGATAAGAAGGCCGAGGGAAACACGTTCACCGAGCCTGCCGACGCCTGCCCGACCCCGGAGGAGCCAACGCCTGAGGAGCCGACCTCCGAGGCCCCAACGTCCGAGGAACCGACGCCCGAGGCCCCAACCTCGGAGGAGCCCGCTCCGACCACGACCGCTCCTGCAGAAGAGCCCACCTCTGAGCCGGCTCCGACGACGGCTACCCCGCCGGCGGAGGAGTCGTCGACAAGCAATGCCCCGAAGACAACCGCAAACGCCTTCAACGGTCGCTTCAACACCGCCAACTTCTGGAACAAGAAGGAAGCAGTGGTCGAAGGCCTGAAACTGCAGCCGGGTGACACCGTCGCACCGACGACGAACACGATCTTCAACTGGAACTTCCGTAACGACAACGGCACCCTCACCGTGATTCGCCCGCAGTCCGCGACTGCTTTTGGTACCGGCAACAAGGACATCGCCGTGAAGGTGACCCCCGCCGAGGGCGAGGCGTTCACGACCACGCTGCGTCTGAACGTTATCGACGAGCGCCCCGTCGGCGATTGGGAAAAGGAACTGGAGAAGACCTACCCGGTCGACTTTGAGAAGTCCACCTCCGCCAAGACGCTGGATGCGCTCAAGCTGCCGAAGGGCGTGACCCTGAGCAAGGGTGGCGTGAGCCTGCCGACCGGCTGGAGCGTCACCACCGACGCCGACGGCGTCCGCATCACCCCGCCGACCACCTTCACGGAAGGCGACATTGAACTGCCTGTCTCCGTCGAGCAGGTCCACGACGACGGCACGAAGGACACGTTCAAGGCAACGCTGAAGATTGCTGCGAAGAACCCGTCCAAAACCCCGGCTGAAGTAGCAGGTACCGCAGCAGACATTCTCGGCCCGCTGCTGGGAAGCATCATCGGCGGCGCGACCGGCGGCACCGGCCTGGGCAGCCTGATTGGCAACCTGATCGGTGGCGGCAAGGGCGAAGGCTCCGAAGGCGGCAGCGGCGGTAACGGCAGCGGCGCCGGCGGCCTCCTCGGCAACCTTCTCGGCGGTCTGCTCGGTGGCGGTAAGGACGGCAAGAGCCCGCTGGAGGGCATCGTCAAGGTTGAGGTGCAGCCGAGCGGCATCATCGTCACCGGCAACGCCAACCCGACCGTGGAGATCCGTGACAACGGCTCCAACAATGGTTCCGGCAACTCGG
>NZ_KV827996.1:62361-64809 GCF_001836265.1 Corynebacterium sp. HMSC036E10 | reverse complement strand
CGACGGTGGACATTCGCG
The DNA here is from genome assembly GCF_001836265.1 of Corynebacterium sp. HMSC036E10. Lineage (NCBI taxonomy): Bacteria > Bacillati > Actinomycetota > Actinomycetes > Mycobacteriales > Corynebacteriaceae > Corynebacterium > Corynebacterium sp. HMSC036E10. The sequence continues at coordinate 64,791 of NZ_KV827996.1, read as the reverse complement.
ACAACGGCTCCAACAACTCCGTGGTTGTTACCGATAATGCGAACCCGCGCGACAACTTCAACAACAACGGCAACCCGTCCGTTGTCATTACGGATAACCTGAACCCGGTTATCACGGGCAACATGAACGACAACGGGTCCAACAACGGCTCGAACAACTCCGTTGTGGTCACCAACAACGCGAACCCTGTTGTCACCGGCAACGCGAACAACAACGGTTCTGGTAACTCGGTCGTCGTCACGGACAATGCAAACCCGCGCGACAACCTGAACAACAACGGTTCCAACAACTCGGTCGTGGCGACCAACAACGCCAACCCGACCGTTGTCATCACCGGCAACGCGAACGACAACGGCTCGAACAACTCCGTTGTGGTCACGAACAACGCCAACCCGGACATCCGCGACAACGCCAACGGTGGTCTGTTCGGCAGCTCGGGTGGCTCCTCGAAGAAGGGTGGCAACGGCGACCAGCAGGGCGGCGACAAGCTCGTCGGCGCCAAGGTCAACGCCACCGGTGGGTCCTCCGACCCGCGCTGCATCGCTTCCCTCGTCGGCCTTGGTGTGCCGCTGGTCCTGATGCTGCCGCTCGCGCTGGCTAACCAGGCGGGCCTCCCGGGTCTGGGCCAGGCAAACGGCCAGGCTGGCGACATCTTCACCGCGGCCGCCCGCAACGCTGGCCTCGATCCTGCCCAGGCGATGGCAATCGGCGGCGGTATCGTCGGCCTGGTTTCCGCGCTGCTGATCGCTACCGCGGTACGCACCTGTGTCCCGGACGTGCAGAGCGTTGACATCAACGTCAACGGCTCGTCCCGCAAGGATAAGGAGGAGGCGCCGACGACGGTTGCGCCGGTCGTCGAGACGCAGTAGCCCCTCAATGCGAAAACCCCCGCTCAGCGGGGGTTTTTCTTGTGCGCCCGGAGGGATTCGAACCCCCAACCTTCTGATCCGTAGTCAGATGCTCTATCCGTTGAGCTACGGGCGCAGTGGCGGAGATGACAGGATTTGAACCTGCGGCCCCCGTCAAGGGGGCAACTCCTTAGCAGGGAGCCCCATTCGGCCACTCTGGCACATCTCCAGCGCTGTGTACACATTACCTGTATCCGGGCAAGCAGCCAAATATCACCGAAATCCGTCCGTATACTCGGCCGCATGAAAATCCACACGTGGCTCAATTCCGGACTGGCAGCACGCGACAATTCCGGCGACACCGCGGATTACCTCGTCTGGTTCCCCGCGGCACTGGACACGCTCGGCACTGGTCCGCTCACCGGCTCGCTGCATTTCACACCGAAAACATCGGTGCTGCGCGACGCGCCCGAAGGCACTGTGCTGCTCGGCATCCCAGCGGGCGACCTTCAGGGCATTCTGCCTATCGACGACACCACCACCCCCATACACCTCACCAACCCCCTCCCCCTCGAGCAGATCCAGGTCGTCGCCGGCCAGAACCGCCCGGACACCAAGCGCGCCATCGAAATCCTGCGTGACGTTCCCGGCGAGCGCCAGTTCCACACCATGCCGGAACTCTTCCCATAAAAGAGGCCGACCCCGAGGTTTAAGTCCCTCGAGGTCGGCTTTGTTGCTGGCGGTTACTTCTCCGGAGTCGTCGTCACCGGTGCCGTAGTGATCGGCATCGGTTCGGACGAACCACCCTTGATCGAGGTGAACGCCTCACCCTTCTCGTTCGAGCACCAGTCGTACAGCACGCCACCTGCAGCGACCAGACCAAGTACGCCAAGTGCGATGGTGCCGAAGCGCTGGATGTTCGGGTCGTTGCCAATCGCCTGGATCTGACGGTTCGCAGCATCGAGCTGTGCGCGGATGTCCGCGAACTGGTCGTTGTCTCGGCCGGCGCCGCCGTGGCCACGATCTGGAGTATCGCGACGCATCGCCGCCTGAATGTCAGCGTTGACCTTGGCCAACTGTTCGTTGATCGCGCCCATGTACGGACGAGCCAACTCGCCACCGACGGCACCAAGCACCGCAATCGGCACCAGGTACAGCAGCGGGGACGCCACAGCGTTAGCCACGCAACGCTCCCAGGCACCGTTGTCCGTCTTGCCGTTCGGCTGCTCAACCTTGGTGGTCGGAACCGGAACAGTTTCCGTGACGGTTTCGGTCACCGGCGGGGTCGGAACCGGAACAGTTTCGGTGACGGTCTCGGTCACCGGCGGGGTCGGAACTGGAACAGTTTCCGTGACGGTCTCGGTCACCGGCGGGGTCGGCGGGGTCTTCTCCCCCGGCTTCACACCAAGGTCAACGTCCAGGTATTCCTTACCGGACTCCACAACAACCTTGCGCGACACCTGCGACGGATCCGTCGGGGTGTAACCATCACGCGTCTTGTACTCCACGGTGTACTCACCCGGCTCGACGTCAACCTTCCAGTTGCCATCCTCATCCGTCACCGTACGGATGACCTCGTTGC
>NZ_KV827996.1:61778-62261 GCF_001836265.1 Corynebacterium sp. HMSC036E10 | reverse complement strand
AAGTGTCGTTGTACTCATTCGGCTTCACCGTCACTTTGGACACCAGGCCCGACTCATCCGAACCCGGCACCTTGCCAGTGACTTCCCAACCATCCGGCTGGATGAAACGAATGTCGTACTCAGCGTTCGGATTAAGACCCTCGATCTTCCAGTTGCCGTCCTTATCGGTCACGGCAGAACGCGTCGGCTCACCATCACGCGACACCAACACAACTACATTCTCGAGGCCCTCTTCACCCTCATCCTGCTTGCCATCACCATTAGCGTCATTCCAAACACGGTCACCAACAGAACCAGACGGCAGAATACCCAGGTCAATATCGTCACGCTTCTCACCCGGCTTAATCGTGACCTTGGTGCTGACCTGACCCGGCTTCGACGGTACGTTATTCCCAGGCTCGTACACGACCGTGTAGTCACCCGGCTCGACGTCAACCTTCCAGTTGCCGTCCTCATCCGTCACCGTACGGATGACCTCGTTGC
>NZ_KV827996.1:0-61678 GCF_001836265.1 Corynebacterium sp. HMSC036E10 | reverse complement strand
AAGTGTCGTTGTACTCATTCGGCTTCACCGTCACCTTGGACACCAGACCCGACTCATCCGAACCCGGCACCTTACCCGTGACTTCCCAACCATCCGGCTGGACGAAGCGAATGTCGTACTCAGCGTTCGGATTAAGACCCTCGATCTTCCAGTTGCCGTCCTTATCGGTCACGGCAGAACGCGTCGGCTCACCATCACGCGACACCAACACAACTACATTCTCGAGGCCCTCTTCACCCTCATCCTGCTTGCCATCACCATTAGCGTCATTCCAAACACGGTCACCAACAGAACCAGACGGCAGAATACCCAGGTCAATATCGTCACGCTTCTCACCAGGCTTGATGGTGACGGTGCGTTCGATCTGCTCCGGCTTCGAAGGCACGTTATTCCCAGGCTCGTACACGACCGTGTAGTCACCCGGTTTCACATTGATATTCCAGTTGCCGTCCTCGTCCGTGACCGTACGAGCAACTTCCTTACCGGACGCGTCCTTGAGAACCACCTTTACACCGGGAACGCCCTGCGTTTCGTCTTCGTCCTGGATTCCGTCTTTGTTCTTATCAATCCAGACCTTGTCGCCCACCGAGCCCAGTTCACAGTCGCACAGCTCCTCACCTTCTGGCATCTTGAACCACGTTTGTGCAGTGTCGGTCGTGACAATAGGCGGGTTCGCGGATGTCAGCATCGCGCGGTGGTGGAGCTTGTCGCCTCCCCACTTGGCATCCGAGCAGGGTTTGTCTTTGTCGTAAACATTCTGCTCGAATTCGAAGATGGTCCCGGTGGGGAGCCAAAATTCGCCTGTCGCCGTGTTTTTATCAAAGGGCCAGTCAAATTTCTGTCCCCAAACGGTGTTGGGATTTAACTTCTCAAAGCCTGCTTTGTAGTTTGCGTCGAGAGCTTGGGACGAAACGTCACCCTGAGTCATGCCCGATTCTTCACCGCTGAATGTGTCACCGTTAGGCAGCGTGAATGTAACACGCGGCGCACCCCTGAGCTCCAGGTTTCCATTCAACGAACCGAGATACATTTCAGCCATCCACTGGCCATAACCTCCGCCCTGGAGACGGTGCCGTCCGTGTGCGATACCTGCACACGTGTCAGAATCGTTGGGATCTGTCGTCAACCACGAGTTTTCATGCTCCCAGATAACCCGGGGGCTAATCGTCGTCTCCACGTAAGTAGCAGCCGTGACCAGGGCTCCTGCAGGAATATCTGCTTTCAACTTCGCTTGAATCTCCGCAGTAAAGCTGTCCTCTGCTGCGTTGATATCAAACTCAATCTTGTAGCCGTCGCCACCGCCGATCTTATTGCCGTCTTGATCGGTGTAAACACCATCGTCGGCCCTGACTTTCTCAATACTCTTAAACGGACGTGTTTGACCGCTAGCCCACTTGAAGTCGTCCGCAGTGGGTTCTTCCAAGACTGTATTGGGGGTCGCAGCCCAAACCCACACCGTCATCGTGAGAATGTCAGACGCACCACGCTGTTTTAGCTCGTAATCAGGATCATTCTGGTCGGGGAGTGGCTTCGGCGCCTTAGCCTTGCCTCCAATGGTGTAGGTGTAGCTTCCATCGGATTGCATTGTTTCCGGCTTGAAGGTCTCAAAAATCGCGTTCGTTTCTTGGACCGGGTCGGGCTTTTCCCCATAGTTTCGCTCGATATCCTGCTGGACCCAAGCACCCGCGGTCTGCGGCACCGCTACCCCGCCGACGCCCAGCGCTACTGCACTCAGTAGCGCCACAACGTTGCGACGCACACGGCCTTTCCTCGTAGTGAACTTCTCGCTCATTTCTACCTCCACCATGAGCAACATATTTTCGCCATACGCTGCCCCAACACCGAGGCAGACTTGTGAAGAACCCTACGTCAGGCTTGACAAACGCTGCCAGCGTTTATGGAGAAATTCACCTAAATTTCAGGAACAGCCCCCTGAAGCACCCCCCAAAAGAAATTGGCGGAGACGAGGGGATTTGAACCCCTGGAGGGATAAACCTCGCCGGTTTTCAAGACCGGTGCATTCGGCCGCTCTGCCACGTCTCCTCGTCGCAAAGCAAGTGCGACGCACATACTCTACAACACGTCGCGCGTCGCTCAATCTCGGTAGCCTGGCCGCATGAAAGCGATCACACTTATCGACGACACCAACCCCCGCTCCCTCGAACTCACCGAAGTGGACACCCCGCAACTGCAGGACGGGGAGGTGTTGGTCAGGGTCACGGCGGCGGGCGTGAACCGTGGCGACATCGTGCAGGCCGAAGGCAAGTATCCACCACCGAGGGGCGAGTCGGAAATTATTGGCCTGGAGTGCGCCGGCGTGATCGAGGATCCGGGCACCACCGGCCGCGAAAAGGGCGAAGAGGTCGGCTGCCTGCTGGCGGGCGGCGGGTACGCCGAATACGTCGCGGTGCCGGAGGGCCAGCTCACGCCGAAGCCTGCGAACCTCACGTTGGAGGAGACCGCCGGCGTGGTGGAGGCGGCCTGCACGGTGTGGTCGAACCTGGGCATGCTCGCCGGCATCCAAAAGGGCGACAACGTGCTCATCCACGGCGGCGCGGGCGGAATCGGCTCGTTTGCCATCCAGTTGTGCAAGGCGCTGGGCTGCACCGTCGCCGTCACTGCGGGCAGCCAGGAGAAGCTCGACTACTGCAAGGACCTTGGCGCGGACGTCCTTATTCATTACAAGGAGCAAGACTTCGCCGAGGAACTCAAAGCCTGGGCGGACGTGATCCTCGACGTGGTTGGCGGGCCGTACCTGGAGCAAAACATCAAGGCGCTGAACACCGACGGTCGCCTCGTGGTCATCGCGGTGCAGGGCGGGCCGAAGGGCACGCTGTCGCTTGGCCGGATGATGCCGCGGCGCCTGTCGGTCCACGCCACCACCCTGCGCGCCCGGCCGCGTCCGATGAAGGCGGAGATTGTCGCATCGACGGTGAAGAACGTCTGGCCGCTCATCGAATCGGGCCAGATCAAACCCAACATCACCTCCACGTTCCCTCTTGCAGACGCCGCGAAGGCCCACGACCACATGGATTCCGGCGACAACACCGGCAAGATCGTCCTGACCGCGTAACCGAGCGGAGCGAGGCTACGCCAGCGAGGCGACTGTGCGTACCAACTGCTCGATGTCGTTCTGGGTATTAAAGGGCGACATGGCGATGGTGACGGCGCCGCCCATGTCGGCGACGCCCATGTCGTCGAGAAGCTGTGTCTGCGTCGTCTGAGCAGCCACAATACCGTGCGCAACCAGGCGATTCAGCACGGTCTCCGACGGCACGCCCCGCACACCGAATGCCAGGCGCGGGATGCGCTCCACACGGGCGTCCTCCGCCGCCTCGCCCGTCACACCAACAATGTGCACCGCAGGCAGCGTGCCCAAAAACGTATGCAGATCATCCCGCAGCCCGTTCAAGTACGCGGTGGTCTCCCCCATCGAATACTTCAAGCGATTGCGTCTCGACGACCTCCCCGCCGCCCCCTCAACCAACGACGCATAGTGCTCCACCACAGCCGGCACACCACCAGCAAGACCAGGCGACACCTCCAACTCGAGAGCCTCACGGTCCAAACGCTTAAACATCGCCGCGTCACGGAAAATCAGGGCCGCGATCTCCGGGCCGCCGAACTGGGCCATGTCCACCGCAGCGATATCGGCACCCCACGCATCCAAATCCAACGGACGGTACGGGGCGTACGCCGACGCATCCACAAGCACCCACGCCCGGGACTTCTCACGCACCGCCTCCACAATGTCCGCAACGCCCACAACGTTGCCCAACTCCGGATGCGCCGCCGGCACCGACACCAAACGCGTCGACCCGTCCGCAATGTCGCGGTACTGCCACGCCGGCAAATCGCCGGTGGCCAGATCAGCCTGCGCCCAGGTCGTCGATACGCCAGCGCGCTGCAAACGCCCCGACAACACCGGACGATCCACCGGATTCAGCACCATCGACGAGTTATGCCGCAACATCGGACGCATCGCCGACACCAACGCCGAATACAACGCCGGAACACTCGGCCCCAACACCACCTGCTCCGGCATCACCCCAGCCAAATCCGCAATCGCCGACCGCGCCGCCTTCGGATACTCCGCCCCCTCCGGCAAACCAACATCCGACCGGGAATGCGACCCCAACACCGGCTCCGGCGGCGGCACCGACGCAGCATTACGGAAACTCCGCGCAACCGCCCCCGCAACCTTCTCCGGCACCTGTGGCGACACATGCGCATTCAGATACGTCCAACCGCCACCCAACGACCCGTAAAGCCCACGGACCCCCCACACGTCATAAGCCACGGCCGACCTCCTTCACGCAAGAACGCCCTTAATTATGCACGCACGTCCGACACAGCGCACACCACCAGCTCGGGAGCACGAAACATGTGCACTAGGGTGAACTGCGTGCATAACGTAGAACAACTGCGCGATGACGTCGCCCGGATGACCAGCGCCCCTGGCGAAAACACCCCGCCGTCAACATCCAAAACATTCCGGCGGGCATTCGACGACCTCATCCGCGGCTGGGGCCAACACGAGCTCTGGCTCCAACTCGGCTGGCAGGACATCAAACAACGCTACCGACGCTCCACGCTCGGCCCCCTGTGGATCACCATCGCCACCGGCGTCATGTCGCTCGCCCTTGGCCTGCTGTACTCGATGCTGTTCCAAATCGACGTCGCCGACTTCCTCCCGCACGTCACCGTCGGCTTCATCGTCTGGGGCTTCATCTCCGGCTGCATCAAAGACGGCGCGAACGTCTTCATCGAAAACGAAGGCCTGATCAAACAGCTCCCCTCCGCCCTGTCGGTGCATATCTACCGGCTCGTGTGGCGCCAAACGCTGTTCCTCGCCCACAACATGGTCATTTGGGTGCTACTCGCCCTGATCTTCCGCATCCCCATCACCCTGAACACACTCCTGTTCATCCCGGGTATGGCCCTGCTGCTGGTCAACGGCGTGTGGGTCGCGATGTTCTTCGGCATGGTGGCCACCCGCTTCCGCGACGTCGCCCCGCTGCTCGAAGCCCTCGTCCAACTCCTGTTCTACGTCACCCCGATCGTGTGGACGACGCGGACGCTGAAGGACCAGGGTGGTGTCGTCGAAAAGCGTGCAATGCTCGCCGAAATCAACCCCCTGTTCCACTACCTCGAAATCGTCAGAGCACCGCTTATCGACGACCCCGTCGCCGCCTACCACTGGCTCATCGTCATCGCCTGCACCATCGTCGGCGTACTCATCACCCTGCTGGCCATGAAACAGTGGCGCTTCCGCGTGCCGTACTGGGTCTAGGAGTCTAGGAGTTACACATGGTTTCCATCGACACCTACAACGCCTGCGTCGACTTCCCCATCTTCGACGCCAAATCCCGCTCCCTGAAAAAGGCCATGATGTCCTCGGCCGGCGGCAAAATCGGCCAGAACGCCTCCAACACCGTCGTCGTCGAAGCACTCCGCGACATCAACCTGCATTTAAGGGAGGGCGACCGCGTCGGCCTCGTCGGCCACAACGGCGCAGGTAAAACCACCCTGCTGCGACTGCTGTCCGGCATCTACGAACCGACCCGCGGCGTCGCCGACGTGCGCGGCCGCGTCGCCCCCGTCTTCGACCTCGGCGTCGGCATGGACCCCGAAATCTCCGGCTACGAAAACATCATCATCCGCGGCCTCTTCCTGGGTCAGACCCGCAAACAGATGAAAGCCAAAATGGACGACATCGCCGAATTCTCCGAACTCGGCGACTACCTCTCCATGCCCCTTCGCACCTACTCCACCGGCATGCGCGTCAGGTTGGCCCTGGGCGTGGTCACCTCCATCGAACCTGAGATCCTGCTACTCGACGAAGGCATCGGCGCCGTCGACGCCGCCTTCATGTCCAAAGCCCGCGTTCGTTTGGCCGAAATGGTCGAGCGCTCCGGCATCCTCGTGTTCGCCTCCCACTCCAACGACTTCCTGGCGCAGCTCTGCAACACCGCGTTGTGGGTGGACAAGGGCGAAATTAGGGAAGCCGGCCTGGTTGCCGACGTCGTCCGCGCCTACGAAGGCCCCGAAGCCGGCGACCACGTCGCAGAACTGGTGCAGCGCTTCCACGGGTAGGTGTCAACCATCTCCCGAAGAAAGTTCCCCGCCCGGGAACTTTCTTCGATTTCGGCCCCCAAAAGTTTCACTTTGCCCAGGACGCCGGGCGACACACCCCGTAAAAGTTCCACGAATCCCATTATCGCTGGGAACTTTTTTGCATCAGGGACTCGACGAGGCCCAGGCATTCAAACATCGTCCTGGACGAGCACCTCGCGGGCGTCCATCCCGCCAAGGTCATCTTGAGGTTGATGGAAGAGTCTTTGTTGCGCTGCTTATAGTCCGAGTGGTGTTCGCCGTCGTACATCACGGCAATCTTCAGATCAGGAATGGCCAGGTCAAACGTGGTCACTGTCCTGCCGTCGACGACCAGCGGCACCTGCTCCTGCACGACGTGGCCATACCGAGCCGCGAGCACCGCAACGAGAAGGCGCATCTCGGTCTCCTTGGGGGAATCAGCAAGAGAGCTGCTGAGCCGCAAGACCTTCCTTAACCAACTGGCGTTGATTTTGTGGCGGGCAGCTGCCGTAATGTCGGCGAGTGTGATGCCCCAGAAGCGACGGACACAGTCGACGAGTTGCACCGCTCGGACTTCCTCGGCAGACAGGCCCTCTACATCGACGACATTCCAACAGTGCTCCCCGCGTTTGACCTGGATCAACGCCTGGACAACTGCCGCCACTGGGCTAGCCGTCCGAAGGCCAACGCCACGGTGGGTGACTTTCCAAATGGGGAAGGTTGCTCGGGAGTGGCGTCGGATCGTCGGTAAGCAAGGCCCTGCGAGTTGGTTGCGTCCCGAGGAGGCGAGCAGCGTGGTGTCGGCTCCTTCGACCAGGTAGGGCAAGCCATAGAGGGCGAGTGCCGAGAAGCCGGAGACGATGCTGCCGGGGCGTTCGACGGCGTGGGCGATGGCACGGGCGGCGGCGCAGCCGTGGTAGCGCACGCCGCGTGGGTGGTGACGGGCGTCGTTGTCCACCCGCCATTCTTCACGGCAGTGTTCGGTGGCGAGGTAGCGGTCGGCGCTGACTTGGTGGTAGGTGAGGTCGGGTGTGCGTTGTTTGTCGTGGATGAGGATTGCTTCGATGTCGACACTCATGCCGTTTCGTAGGTTGGTCATGGTTATTAGACGCAAGAACGACGGTTTGGGATCCCTCGGGCACAATAAATGTATGACTGCCTTGAATCGCAACGGTACGACTGCTGCCGTGATTGTGACCCATAAGCGCGTTGACCTGCTGCGGCATTCGTTGGAGCAGGTGGTGTCGCAGACGCATCCGGTGGATTGGGTCATTGTGGTGGATAACGGTGATGAGGATGCGGTGCGTGTGCTTGTCGACGAGCTCGCCAACGACAAGGGCGTCTACCTACCAAGCAAGACCAATCTGGGCGGGGCGGGTGGCTTCGCCTACGGATTCTTGCACGCGCTGGCGTTGGGGGCGGATGCGATTTGGTGCGCGGACGATGATGGTCGCCCGCGGGATCACACGGTGCTGGAGGTGTTGTACCGAACCGCAGAGAAGCATCAGTTGTCGGAGGTGTCGCCGGTGGTAGCGAACATCAACGACCCGGAGAAGCTGGCGTTTCCGCTGCGGCAGGGCACGACGTGGCACCGGCGTGTTGATGAGCTGCAGGGCGATTTTCTGCCGCAGTACGCCAGTCTGTTTAATGGCGCGTTGATTTCGGCGAAGGCGATGGAGCGCATCGGCGTGCCGGATTACCGTCTGTTTATCAGGGGCGATGAGGTGGAGTATCACCGTCGTTTGGCGCAGTCGGGGCTGAAGTATGGCACGGCGTTGACGGCGTTTTATCTGCACCCGGATGGGTCGGACGAGTTCCATCCGATCATGGGCGGGCGGGCGCACGCGCAGTTCCCGGACAATGAGACGAAGCGGTATTTCACGTACCGCAACCGTGGCTACATCATTAATCAGCGCGGCATGAAGAAGATGCAGTTGCAGGAAGTTGTCCGGTTTGGGTGGTTCTTCCTGGTGGAGCAGAAGGACCCGAGGGGCTTCGTCGATTGGCTGAAGTTGCTTAGGCGGGGGGCGCGAGAGGACTTTCGCCGCCCTTAGCGCCACGGAAGATCCAGTAGCGCTGGAGGAGGAAGTTGGTAGTCGTCGCTACGCCTTGTGCGATGACGAAGGACACGGCGTTCTTCCACGAATCTTGCAGGCCTAGCGACGACAACGGCTCGTCCGTCACCCTCCACAGCAGCATCTGCACCGCGAAGGTGGTGGCGTAGAGGATGAACACGGCGCTGGCTTTTTTGGCGTCGATTTTGGCGTTGAAGGCGAACTTGGAGTTCAGCACGTAGGCGGAGATGGTGCCGAAGACCCAGCCCACGGCCTTGGCAAGGTCGCGCTGGACGTCGAGGGCTTGGTCGAGGGTGTTGGTGATGCCGAAGTCGATGACAGCGCAGCCGATACCGATGACCAAAAACGGGATGAGCTGCTGTTTTAGGGAAGCGTTCGAGGACACGGGCGTTTACCCTACTAGGCTCGTGTGCCATGAGGAAGCATTACAAAGGTGATGACCCGGACGCGATCCACGAGGCAGCACAGCGTGTCGACGTCCCCCTGTCCGACTTCATGGTGCGCCTGATGGCCGAGGAGCTGCCGTTTGTGGACTCCAAAGGCCGCACACGTATCTATGAGATTCTTCGCGAACACGACGGACCTGTGATTTCGAGCCAAGAAGAACTGCCCGCGGAGATTCGTAGCATTATGGATCTCTAGTCCGGCGGTAGGGTTGTGGGCATGGAACTGACAACCCAATCCCTCTACGGATGGGGCCGTACTGCCCCTTCCACCGCCCAGGTCCTGTCCACCCCTGATGTGGACACGATTGCGGAGGCAGTCAAGCGGGTCGCGGATGAGAACGCGGACCTGCCCGAGCACAAGCGCCGCGGCGTCATCGCCCGTGGTCTGGGTCGCTCCTATGGTGACCCCGCCCAGAATGGTGGCGGTTTGGTCGTCGATATGACTCCGCTGAACCGGATCCACTCCATCGACCCGGATTCTGGCATTGTCGACGTCGACGCGGGCGTGAGCCTCGACCAACTGATGAAGGCCGCCCTGCCGTATGGCCTGTGGGTTCCGGTGCTGCCGGGTACCCGCCAGGTCACCATCGGTGGCGCGATCGGCCCGGATATTCACGGTAAGAACCACCACTCGGCGGGTTCCTTTGGCAACCACGTGTTGTCCATGGAGCTGCTGGTGGCGGACGGCCGCGTGCTGCACTTGGAGCCGACCGGCGAGACCGCCGAGCTGTTCTGGGCCACTGTTGGCGGCATGGGCCTGACCGGCATCATCCTGCGCGCCCGGATCCAGATGACCAAGACGGAGACCGCCTACTTCATCGCAGACACCGACCGCACCAACACGCTCGACGAGACGATCGCGGTGCACTCCGACGGCTCTGAGGTGAACTACACCTACTCGTCGGCCTGGTTCGACGCGATCTCCGCACCGCCGAAGACGGGCCGCTCCACCATCTCCCGCGGCTCGCTGGCCACCTTGGATCAGTTGAAGGAGTTCGCCCCGAAGCTGGCTAAGGACCCGTTGAAGTTCAACGCCCCGCAGTTGATGACGGTGCCGGACATTTTCCCGTCCTGGACCATGAACAAGCTCTCCCTGATGGCTATCGGCGAGGCGTACTACATGATGGGCTCCCCCGCCCGGAACCAGGTGCTGAACCTGACGCAGTTTTACCAGCCGCTGGACCTCATCGGGAAGTGGAACCGCGGCTACGGCAAGGCTGGCTTCCTGCAGTACCAGTTCGTCGTCCCGACCGACGCTGTGGAGCCGTTCAAGGACATCATTTACGACATCCAGTCCTCCGGCCACTACACCGCCCTGAACGTGTTCAAGCTGTTCGGCGAAGGCAACCAGGCACCGCTGTCCTACCCGATGAAGGGCTGGAACGTGTGCGTGGACTTCCCAATCCGTCCGGGCCTCAACGAGTTCCTCGACCGCCTGGATGACCAGGTCATGCAGTTCGGCGGCCGCCTCTACCTGGCTAAGGAATCCCGCACCAGCGCGGAGAAGTTCCACAAGATGTATCCGGAACTGCCAGGCTGGTTGAAGACCCGCCGCGACATCGACCCGACTGGCGTGTTCGCATCCGACATGTCCCGCCGTCTTGAGCTCAACTAAGGAGTACCCATGCTGAACGCAGTAGGCCAAGCCCAACACATCCTCCTCCTCGGCGGCACGAGTGAGATCGGGCTCGCGATTGTCAGCGAGCTCGTCTCCCGCGGCGGCAGCCCCACCGTCACCCTGTGTGCGCGCAAGGACTCCCCGCGTATCGACGACGCCATCGCCGAAGTCCAGCGCGCCGGCGCAGGCCATGTACGCCTGGTCGATTTCGACGCCCTGGATTTCGCCTCCCACCCTGCCGTGATCGATGCGGCGTTTGAGGACGGCGAGGTCGACGTCGCCGTCGTCGCCTTCGGCACCCTGGGTGACCAGGAGCAGCTCTGGCAGGACCAGGCTGCTGCCGTCGCCTCGGCGCAGACCAACTTCACCGCCCCGATGTCGGTCGGTGTGCTGCTGGGCCAGGAGATGAAGCGTCAGGGCCGCGGCAACATCATCGCCCTATCGTCGGTGGCGGGCCAGCGTGTGCGTCGCTCCAACTTTGTCTACGGCGCAGCGAAGGCCGGCATCGACGGCTTCTACCTGCAGCTCGGCGAAGCCTTGAAGGACAGCGGCGTGAAGGTCACCGTGGTCCGCCCGGGCCAGGTGCGCACCAAGATGACCGATGGTCTCGACGAGGCCCCGCTGACCGTGAACAAGGAAGACGTCGCCGAGGCTGCCGTGGAGGCTGCCCTGGCCGGCAAGCCATCGGTGTTCGTGCACAAGCTCTTCGGCCCGATCTCCCTGGTGTTGAAGGCGATCCCGGCGCCGATCATGAGCAAGCTCAACTTCTAGCGCCAAAATAGTTCCCAGCCGGGGAACTTTCTTCAAAAACGACCTGCAAAAGATTCACTCCCTGCAGGTCGTTTTCGTCTTGGTGGAAGATAGTTCACACCCCGGGAACTATTTTCTAGTCCTTGGCGCGGCCCATCCCCATCAGCACTTGCTCGCGAAGCCGACCGGTCCCCACCACCGCCAGGACACAGCCAACCAGCGCGACCGCAACAAGCGCGCCGAACAGGGCCACCTTGTCCAGCACGTTGACGTGAACCATGACCATGATGGTGCCCATCAGGCTGCCCATGCCGAATCCCAGCAGGGCCACCACCAGCATGGGAACCCCAACCTCGCGCACGGCAACCTTGGTGTGGAACGCGGCCGGCGCGCCAATGAAGTAGAGCGATTTGGTCAGTTGCTTCTGCTCCACCACGGACAGTGCCTGGGTGAGCAGCGTGGACGACACCAACAGGACCGCCGCGAAGACGGCGGTGATGGCCACGCCGGAGGGAATATCACCCGTAATCATCTTCAGGGCGGGCTCGTCCTCGATGTCCGGTACTGCGGAGATCCAGGCGCCGACGCCGCCGATGAACGCCACGAAGTACAGGGCGGTCACTCGCTTCCAGGTGGTTTTCGCGCCTCGGCCGACCCGGCGCGTGGCCACGTAATTCGCAGCTCCGGGGACCCAGTAGCTCAGGCGTGCGAGGAGTTGGATCACGCCGACGGCGATCAATGCGTTGACAGTAAGGACGCCGCCTGCCACGACCAACAAGGCGCCGAACTCCAACGCGTCTGCCTGCGGAGCGATAGTCAGCGAGCTGAGGTAGCGGTACAGCACCACCGCGCCAACCAGTGACAGCACCAGCGTGATCATGTTTTGTCCCTTTGGCGGGATTTTCTTGGTGACGCCGAGAGGGGTGACGGCGACTCGTCGCAAGGCAAGCCACACTGAGCACGCGGCTAGTACCAACACCACGATCCACGCGATGGGGATGACCCACCAGGTGAGCATCTCCCAGGCGCCGACGGGTTTGTCCTGGAAAGTCAGCAGCGACCACGCGGGACTCGTGACCACATAGAGCACCGACCCGAGCACCAACCCAACCAGGGCCTGGCGCAGGGACTCCAAGATCATCATCCCGCGCACTTCGCCGGCTGTCGCGCCGATGAGGCGTAGCGCCGCCAGGTGTTCTTCGCGCCCGCCGAGGTTCGCCCGTGCGGCTTGGGTGAGCAGCCCCAGCAGGCTCGGCACGAGGAGCACGCACGCGAACAGCGCGAGGAAGATATACGCCGTGGAAATCGGCCCGCCCATCGACTCTGCGATTTCCACGAGCGCCTCATGCGGGTGCAGGTCGCGGGCGAGGAACATCCAGGTGCCGCCCATGAGCGTGCACAGCATCCAGGTCGCTACGGTTACCGCCACCAGCGACAACGCGCGGACCCAGCGTTCGCCGATCTGCCGTTGCGAGCGCCCTTCGCTTGTCTGCGACACCGCCGAGCGCATCAACGTCACTGCACTCATCGCGCCACCTCCGAGTGGATCAGGCCGTCGCGGATTTCGACGCGGCGGCTGCACCAGTCGGCGATCTTCGGGTCGTGCGTGACCAGCACGAGGGTGACGCCGAACTTCTGCGCGATTGCCACGATCTGCTGCATGACCTCGTGCCCGGTGGCTTGGTCCAACGCCGCCGTCGGTTCGTCGGCAAACACCACCGATGGCGGCCCGGCCAAGGCGCGGGCGATGGCCACGCGCTGCACCTGGCCGCCGGAGAGTTGCCCCGGGTACCGGTCCACAAAGGCGCCCAAGCCCAACCGGGTCAGCATGTCGATGGCCTCGGCGTGCGCCTCCGCACGCGGCACCCCGCGCATGATCTGCGGCAGGGCGACGTTTTCGGTGGCGGTCAGCTCCGGCAGCAGTTGGCCGTCTTGGAAGATGAAGCCAAAGTTTTCCAGGCGCAGGCGCGAGCGTTCGGCGTCGTTCATGGCCGACACGTCCTGGCCGTTGAAGCGCACCTGGCCGTCGTCGGGTACGAGCACGCCGGACATGCAGTGCAGCAGGGTCGATTTGCCGGAGCCAGAGGGACCCATGATCGCGACGGATTCGCCGCCGCCAACCGTCAGGCTGATGCCTTCGAGGACCCGTTGTTGGGTGAAGGACTTCGTGATGTCGTTGAGTTCAAGCATGGTTTCTATTCCACAGGTGGTCGTCGATAAGCACTATGGCCCTGGCTCCCGAATATGGGTAGTGCTAGCTCTACCTGGCTACGCTCGGGGCCATGCGGCGACATAAACACGAGGAGCGAGCTGCCACCAAAATCCACCAACTGACGGTTTCGCGGCGCAGGATCGCGGAGGCGTATGAGGTGGAGCGGCTGCGCATCGAGCGCGACCTGCACGACGGCGCGCAGCAATATTTTGTGGCTGCCGCGATGAAGTTGGGCGAGGCAAGGTTGGACATTGCATCGCAGCTTCTCGACGACGCCGCCCGCGACCTCCACAACGGCCTCGACGCACTCAGAAGAACCGTACGTGGCATCCACCCGCGGGAGCTGTCGGACCACGGGCTGGTCGCCGCGATCGAGACTGCCGCCGCACAGCACGGCCCGCATGTCACGGTCCGTGCCCCGCACGAGCTGCCGCGTATCGACGCCTCCGTCACCGCCGCCGCCTACTTCTTCACCACCGAAGCCTTAACCAACGCCGCGAAGCATGCACCCAAGGAAAACGTCAGCGTGCTCGTGACCTGCGACCACACCCTGAATGTTTCCGTCACCGACCAGGGAGGCGGCAACGCACGAATCACGCCCGGCGGCGGGCTGGAGGGTATGCGAGAACGCATCGCGGCGTTCGGCGGTGAGATGGAGCTGCACTCGCCGGACGGTGGGCCGACCACCGTCACCGCACGTATTCCGTTGCTGTTGTTCCGAGGAGAAAGTGGGATTGCGCCATGAGGATCGTTATCGCGGACGACTCCGCGCTGCTGCGGGAGGGTGTTGCAGGGTTGCTCACCCGGCGCGGCCACGAGGTTGTGGCGCAGGTGGAGTGTGCGGATGGGTTGCTGGGGGTCGTCGATAAGTATGGGCCCGACCTGGTGATCACGGACGTGCGCATGCCGCCGAACATGCGTGACGACGGCCTCCAAGCCGCCCTGGAACTGCGCAAACGCGGCCCAGTGAATGTGCTGGTGCTGTCGCAATACGTCGCGCCTGCTTATGCCCGTGAGTTGTTTGCGGACGGCGACGGCGGCACCGGCTACCTGCTCAAGGACCGCGTCGCTGAGGTGAAGGACTTCATCCAGGCCTGCGAAACCGTGGCAGGCGGCGGCGTGGTCATCGACCCGGACGTGGCGGGCGCACTCATGGCGGCGAGCTCACGCTGGTTAACCACGCTCACCCCTCGCGAGGTGGAGGTGCTCGAACTTATGGCAGAAGGCCTGTCCAACAGTGAGATCGCGGGCAAGCTCTACCTCTCCGGCGCGGCGGTGGCGAAGCACGTGTCCAGCATTTTCTCCAAACTGGGGCTCACCCCAGACGAGGACAACCGTCGCGTCCGCGCCATCCTCATGTACCTGGCGGAACGTGGCGTGGGGTGAGTGTCGGCAGCGTATGCGACACTATTACGCATGACTACCGCTTATCATCCCGACGAGCTGTCACCGGGGCAGGCAGCCGTCCGTACCGTCGCGGCGGGGCTCGCAGGCGGCATTCTCTCGCTTGCTGCGTGGTTTGTGCTGCACCAGATCTCGCTGCCGGCGTTCAATACCTCCATGGTGACCAGGTCGTTGGCCACCGGTGTGTCGTTCGTCCTGTTGGGCATCGCCGCTGTGCTGGCGGTGCTGTGGACGCGCGGGAAGCAGCACTGGATTATTTCTGCGGTGATGGCGTTGGTGCCGGCGGGGTTGGTCGTCGCAACGCTTGGCATTCCGCTATCTGCCACCAAGCTGTATCTCGACGGCATCCAGGTTGACCAGGGGTTTAGAACGCAGTTCCTGTCCCGCATGACCGAAAACCTGGGCCACGCGGACATGGCCTACAAGGACCTGCCCACCTTCTACCCCATGGGCTGGTTCTGGGTTGGCGGGCGCGTGGCCAACGTGCTGGGTATGGACGGTTGGGAGGTGTACCAGCCGTACGCGATTGCCACCCTGGCGGCGGGTGCGGCGATGCTGACGCCGATCTGGCGCAGGCTCGTCGGTTCCCTGCCGGTTGCTACCGCGATTGCCGTGGTGACCACCGCGATCGTGCTGACGGAAGTCCCAGAGGAGCCTTACGCGGCAATCGTGGCGATGTTCCTCCCAGCGGCTGCGGTGTGGGCCCACAGGGCGCTGAGTGGCTCGTGGGCAGCCACCGCCGCGTTGACGATCTACCTGGGCATTTCCGCGTCGTTCTACACGCTGTTCACCGCCATTGGCGCGCTGACGGTCGTGGTGATCGCGGTGGTGATGTTCTTCACCGGCGAGCGCACCTTGACCCCGCTGAAGCACCTGTTCATCGTCGGGTTCGCCTCCATGGCCATCGCTGCGATCTCGTGGGGTCCGTACATCTGGCGTGTAGTCACCGGTGACGAGGCGCTGAAATCTACCGCGAACCACTTCCTGCCCATCGAGGGCACCTACTTTGCCCTGCCGTTCCTGTCGTTGTCCCTGGTAGGCCTGCTGTGCCTGTTCGGCCTCATTGGACTTATCGTGCGGTTCCGCGACCCGGAGATCGCCTCCCTGGGCGCGGCGATTGGCGTGAGCTACGTGTGGGCGCTCGCCTCCATGGCAATCACGCTGCTGGGTACCTCCCTGCTGGGCTTCCGCCTCGAGGTGCTGGTTGTGTTGCTGTTTGCCACCCTCGGCGTGATTGCGGTAGCGAACTTCCGCTTGACCTGGTTGGAGCGGAAGGTGAAGAACAAGGCCGCCCTGAACGTGGTGGCGATCGTTTTGGTGGCTGTGGCGTCGCTGCAGATGGTGCAGCACATTGCGGTGAAGAACGAGGCGTACATCGACCAGGCCTACGCCGATACCGACGGCTACGGCGAGCGCGCGGACCGCTTCCCGCCGGATGCGGGCCAGTACTACAACGAGATCGCCGACTACATCGAAGAGCACGGCCACATGAAGAACGACGCGGTGATCTACACCGACGAGATCAACTTCATGGCCTTCCAGCCATTCTTCGGCTTCAACGCGTTTACCAGCCACTACGCTAACCCGCTCGGCGAGTTCGAGCAGCGCAACGGTGAGCTGGAGTCGTGGTCGCAGATTTCTTACGACGACCCGAAGAAGTTCACGGAGGCTATCGACAACAGTCAGTGGGAGCCGCCGACTGCCTTCATTTTCCGCGGCAGTGAGGATTCTGACTTTAAGACCCACATCGCCCACGACATTTACCCAAGCCAGCCGAACGTGCGCTACCAGGGATTGTTCTTCAACCCGGAGGCGTTTGACAAGGCGAATTGGGACGTGAAGTTCATCGGACCGTTTGCTGTCGCGGTGAGGAAGTAAGGTGACCGGAGTGAAAACTGGATCTACTCGTCTTATTGCGACCGTTTCTGGTCTCATCGCGTTTGTGCTTCTGCTGCTCACCCCGTTTTTGCCGGTGAAGCAGACGGAGGCGAGCGTGTCGTGGCCGCAGAACGACACGGTTGGTTCGATCAACGCACCGCTGATTTCGTTGGCCCCGCAGGACCTTGAGGTCACGGTGCCGGCCAGCAGCGTCGGCGAACTGCGTGAGGGCCAGAGTCTGATCTTCGGTACGTTGCCGGAGTCGTCGAATAAGGCGACGGACCGTGGCCTGTTCATCACCGCTCCCGACGGCGGTTTGGTGGTGACTTCCCTCAACGACGTACTTTTCGAGCTCACCCCAGACGAAGTCCGCAACCTCCCCGACGATGCGAAGCTGCACGTCAGCGTGACGCACGAGGAAACGACGGTTGAGATCCCCGGCACGTCTCACTCGGAGACCAGCGAGGATGATTACCGCCCGCAGGTCACAGGCATGTACACGGAGCTTGAGAATAAGCACACGCTTATCGACGACGGCCTTGCCGCCCACATGAACATCAACTCCCGCTTCACGTCCTCCCCGACGCTGATCAAGAGCATTGCGATGTGGGGCGGCCTGCTGAGCGCCCTGGTCAGTTTGTGGGCGTTGAGGAAGTTGGATGGTCCGGCGCGCTATCGTCGTCGTCAAGCAAAGGGCTTGAAGCCTCTCGACGGCGTCGTGGCCGGTGTCCTTGGCTTTTGGCACATCTTCGGCGCGAACACCTCCGATGATGGCTTCCTGCTGACCATGGCGCGCGTGGCCGCGAACACGGACTACATGGCCAACTACTACCGCTGGTACGGCGTGCCGGAGGCCCCGTTCGGCTCCCCGTTCTACGACGTGTTGTCGTTGCTGTCGGAGGTCACCACCGCGTCGATGTGGATGCGCCTGCCGGCCCTGTTTGCAGCGCTTGGCACGTGGTGGTTGCTGTCGCGCGAGATCCTGCCGAAGTTGGGCCCGGAGGTCGCCGAGCGCAGGGTCGCCCACTGGACGGCGGCGTTTGTGTTCCTGGCGTTCTGGCTGCCGTACAACAACGGCACCCGCCCGGAGCCGATCATCGCCGTTGGCCTGATGGCTACCTGGGCGCTGTTCGAGCGCGCGATTGCCACGAACCGTCTCACCCCGGCAGCGTGGGGCACCGTGACCGCCGCGTTTACCCTGGCGTGCGGCCCGACCGGCCTCGCAGCGGTTGGCGTGTTCCTGATTTCGCTGCCTGCGGTGCTGCGCATGATCGGTTCGCGCCCGCAGCCCCGAATTTCTTACGTCGCGCCGTTTATGGGCGCGGGCCTGGCGGTGATGGTGCCGGTGTTCCACGACCAAACTCTGGCCACCGTGCTCGAGGCGACGAAGGTGCGCTCCGAGGTCGGCCCTGCCCTGAGCTGGTTTGAGGAGTGGACCCGCTACGCAACGCTTCTCGAGCAGACCGTCGACGGCTCCATGTCGCGCCGCTTCCCCATGTTCGTGCTGCTGCTGTGCACCGGCCTGATCCTGTGGGCGCTGGCGAAGGGCGACAAGACCACCGGCACGACCAAGCGCATGATGCTGATCCTTGGCATGGCGACGTTCTTCCTGCTGTTCACCCCGACGAAGTGGACGCACCACTTCGGCATCTACGCGGGTCTCGGCGGTGCGATCGCGGCTGTGGGTGCGGTGGTGCTCTCCCGGATTGCGATGAAGTCGGACCGCAACCGCACGTTCGCTATGGCTGCGGTGCTGTTCCTCATGGCGTTTACCCTGGCGGGTTGGAACGCGTGGTGGTACGTGTCCTCGTTCGCGGTGCCGTGGTGGGACCGCACTGTGCAGTTCAAGGCCATCGAGGCCAACACCGTGGTGCTGGCGATTGCCCTGGTGGTGTTCGCAATTGGTGTGGTGCAGTCGATGCGCGGCCCGCGCGCGATCAGCACCCGTTGGTCGGGCGTGATGGCTGCGCCGATCGCCGTGTTTGCGATCCTCATGGTGACGTTCTCGTGCCTGACGTTTGTGAAGTCGTTCGTCTCCCAAGCCCCGGCGTATTCGGTGGGTATGGGCAACGTGAA
This sequence comes from Corynebacterium sp. HMSC036E10, assembly GCF_001836265.1. Classification (NCBI taxonomy): domain Bacteria; kingdom Bacillati; phylum Actinomycetota; class Actinomycetes; order Mycobacteriales; family Corynebacteriaceae; genus Corynebacterium; species Corynebacterium sp. HMSC036E10. The sequence continues at coordinate 43,123 of NZ_KV827996.1, read as the reverse complement.
GTCGTTCAAGGGCGACGTGTGTGCCCTCGGCGGCGACGTGCTTCTGGAGGACGACACGAACGAGTCCTTCCTCACCCCCGTCGGCGGCGTTCCACTGGGCAAGTCCCTGGATGCGGGCAAGAACATCGGCTTCACTCCGGACGGCGTGCCGGCGTTCATCGCTTCGGAGACGGCCGATACTTCGGACCGCACGCTGAGCGACACACAGTCTGACGACGACACCGCCGACGTCGATCCCGCTTCCGACGAAGCCCAGTCCACCTCCCGCGTGAACACCCAGGGCAACCGTCCGAATTCGATGCGCGGCGTGAACGGCTCGACCGTGCGCCTGCCGTTCGGCCTGGACTACAACCGCATTCCGGTTGCCGGCACCTTCGATGATGAGCCGAAGCAGTCCGCGTCGCTGGAGACCACGTGGTACGAGTTGCCGCAGCTTAGCGACGACCGCCCCCTCCTGGTCACCTCCGTCGCCGGCCGCATCGCCCACCACGACATCAATGGCGTGGAGCAGGAAGGCACCGAGCTGAAGCTGGAGTACGGCACCAACAAGGACGGTGTGGTGCGCAAGCTCGGCGAGGTAGAGATGCTCGACCAGGGGCCAACCCCGCTGTGGCGTAACCTGCGCTTCCCGCTGGCGGACCTGCCGGAGGAGGCGAACGTGGTGCGTCTCGTCGGCGAGGACACCTCCCTTGCGGAGAAGGACTGGCTGGCGGTCACGCCACTGCGCAACCCGAAGCTGATCCCACTGTCTGAGCGTTTCGATTCCGACACCCCGGGCCTGCTCGACTGGACCGTCGCGTTCCAATACCCCTGCCAGCGCCCGTTCTTCCACGCCAACGGTGTCACCGAGATTCCGGAGTTCCGCGTCATGCCGGACGGCCCGGGCAAGCAGCAGCTCTCTGGCTTCATGGACTTCCTCGGCGGCGGCGCGCTCGCCCCTGCGGAGGCCGTGAACACCTCGTATGAGATCCCGGGCTACCTCAAGGACGATTGGCAGCGCGACTGGGGTTCGGTGGCGCAGTACGAGCCGCGCCGTAATTCTGCGGGCGACGTTCCTGAGTTGGCGCACGTGGACACCGAGGTGACCACACGTTCCGGCCTGTACACCCCCGGACCGATGAAGGTGCGAAACCCTGACGAGCAGGGTTAGGATGCACATGTCATGAAACTCAGAAATGTTCTCGCAGCCTGCGTCGCTGCCCTCAGCGTCCTGGCCGCCACCACTGCGGAAGCACAGCCCTTCAAGCAGCAGGGGTGCTCCGCGCATTACCTGGTTGCGGTGCCGGGCGGAGCGAACACGGCTGAGGGGATCCCCGACTACGTGCCGCACGGTGGCAACGTATTCATGACGGGCATCCTGACCAAGCTCGGCACCGCCGGCGAGATCGATCCAGTCTGGGTTTCGTACCGCTCCACCCCGTTCGCGGCTACCCCGTACAAGCAGGCGTCCGCCACTGGCTACAACAAGGCGCGTGCAACTGTCACCCGCCTAGCCAATGCGTGCCCGGACGCCCGCTTCTCCTTCACCGGTTACTCCCTCGGCGCCGACATCGCCGCCCGCTTGACCAGCGATATTGCGCACGGTCGCGGCCCGATCGCGCCGGAGAAAGTCTCGGGTGTGGCACTGTTTGCCAACCCGTACCAGGGCGACAACGGTGCGGTGCTGTCCCACGGCACCTCCCCGCACGCCCGCGGGTCCCTCGGCCCGCTCCCGGAGGGCTACGGCGAGCTCGGCCCCCGCGTGCTGGAGATCTGCAACGCCGGTGACCTGGTGTGCAACATGAACGAGGCGCACCGTGGTCTTGTCTCCCCGGCGATGCGCACCAACCTGGCGGCGGGCCAGATCCCGTTTGCGGAGTTCAATAACCTCTTCCGCTCCCTTGGGCTGGGTACGTTCACCGTGTTCCACGACATCCGCCTGCACGGCAGCTACACCCTCGGCCAGCAGCGGGAGGCATCCAACTGGATTATCGAGCAATCTTTGGCCCCGATCCAGGTGCCAATTCCGTAGCATGGTGGCATGCATGACCTCTTTGAAGTAGTAAACGGCGAGTGGGTCGCCAACCACGAAATCCCCGCTGACCGCGGCATTGACGGCGCGTTTTACGCCCTGCGCGATAAGGCGGAGGAAGATGTCCACGCCATTCTTGCGGACGGCAACGCCCTCTACACCTCCTTTATGGACGTGGATGCGGTCAACGCTGCAGGCATCGACGCCCTCAACGCCGACTTGGAGTTGATTGAGGTGGCGAGCGTTGAGGAGTTCGTCGAAAAGTTAGGGCTCTTGGAGCGCACAGGCATTGGCGCACCGCTGACCTACTGGGTGGAGAAGGATTCCCAGGGCGAGGATTCCGTCCCGTACCTCGTGCAATCGGGGCTTGGGCTTCCCGACGAGGCCTACTACCACGAGAAACAACACGCACAGACGCTCGCGGACTATGAGAAGCACGTCGCGCGCATGCTCGAGTTCCTCGCCCCGAAGTACCTGCTGGGCCTGAGCCCGGAGATCGCCGCACAGCGCATTATCAATGTGGAGAAGGCGCTGGCGGATTCGCACTGGGATGTGGTGAAGTCGCGCGACGCGATCGCCACCTACAACCCGGCCGAACTCTCGGACATGCCGCCGCTGGTGCAGAAGATGCTTCGCGCCTCCGGCCTCCCCGACGGCCGCGTCATCGACATGATGCCCTCCTACACCGCGGATCTGGATGCAATGCTGCGCCGCGAAACGCTCGCCGACTGGCAGCTGTGGGCTGCGTGGAACATCCTGCGTTCCCGCGCCGGCGTGCTCAGCGAGGAGATCGGAAGGGCAAACTTCGAGTTCTACGGCAAGAAGCTTTCCGGCGCGACCCAGCAGCGCGACCGCTGGAAGCGCGGCGTGGCCCTCGCAGAATCCCTCATCGGCGAGGACATCGGACGCGAATACGTCAAGCGCCACTTCCCGCCGGAGTCCAAGGAGCAGATGCTGGAATTGGTGCAGTACCTTATCGACGCCTACCGCACCCGCATCGCCGACCTCCCCTGGATGAGCGAAGAAACCAAGAAGAAGGCCGCGGAGAAGCTTTCCCAGTTCAACTCCAAGATTGGCTACCCCGACAAGTGGCGCAGCTACGAAGGCCTGGAGTTCACGGACAACCTCGTCGAGAACGTGCGCCGCGGTGCCGCGTTTGAGCACGACTACCAGCTGGGCAAGATCGGCAAGCCATCCGACCGCGACGAGTGGGTGTCCAGCCCGCAGACCGTCAACGCGTTCTACAACCCGGTAGTCAACGACATCACCTTCCCGGCCGCGATCCTGCAGCCGCCGTTCTTCGACCCCGATGCCGACGCCGCCCAAAACTTCGGCGCGATCGGCGCGGTGATCGGCCACGAGATCGGCCACGGTTTCGACGACCAGGGCTCGCGTTACGACGGCCAGGGCAACCTCAACTCCTGGTGGACCGAACAGGACCGCGCCAACTTCGAGAAACTCACCTCCAAACTGGTCGATCAGTTCAACGGTCTCGTCCCGTCCGTCTTGGAGGGCACCGACACCTCTGGAGTGAAGGGCGAGTTCACCCTCGGCGAGAACATCGGTGACCTTGGCGGACTCGGCATCGCCGTCGTGGCGTACAAGAAATACCTCGCCGACAAGGGCCTCGAAGAAACCCGCGAGGGCTTCCAGAACCTGTTCTACGCGTGGGCTCGCGTGTGGCGTTCCAAGGCCCGTCCGGAGATGGCGGCACAGCTGCTGGCCATTGACCCGCACGCCCCGAACGAGTTCCGCTGCAACGTCATCGCTGCGAATATCGACGAGTTCTACGACGCCTTCGACGTAGAGAAGGGCTCCAAGATGTGGATCGAGCCCGAGGACAGGGTGACGATTTGGTAGAGGAATACCCGCTCAACGAACAGGGTGACCCGAACTTCAACGTCGGTGGCGTCAAGCGCGACCTGCCGCCGGAACTGCAGTTGGAGCAGCTCGCCTCCTACATCGAGGCGACCTACGAGGACGGCCCGAACTACCTGGCACTCCTTCCAGACAGGATCACACACGCCGCCATGCTCATGCTTGGCAGTGCGGTGGATCATGCGATGCCGGCGACGAAGTGGTCGGGTGAGGTGGTCGTCGAGAAGCATGAGCTCGGTGTTGTGTTCAAGCCGAGCAACCCGACGGGCGCGTGGGCAGTATCCGTGTGGGACGGTCCCGCGAACGCAAAGGAAATGCTGTGGCGCCCCGACGTGGCCGCCGCCGCTGAACTCTCCGGCACGACGATCCTCGACGTCGACCGCGCAGAAGACGCCCAACGCGCCGTCGACCAACTGCCCGGCCCCGTCACCGCCTGGGTGCTTGGGGATACCCCAGCCCCCACCGCCGACGACTACGTCTTCACCTTCCCCACCACCAACCGAGAGGGATTCGTGCAGGTCCCGGCAGGTTCAGGGCTCGAAGGCACCGAGTACTACGCCAAGGGGTTCATTTCCACACCGGCAGAAATCCGCCGTCGAGTGCAGGATGTCGCGGAGCATCTCCGTCGTTGACCTGGTTGATACCCACGTTGGTATCCACCGTGTTTTCATAGGCGGTGCCGTACGTCAGTGCGGCCACCGCCCACGTTTCCTTGCCGATCTCACCCCAGGACACCGAGCCCGTCGCACTCTCCCGGTCGTCTGACCAACCCATCTTCGAGCCCTTCACACGCTTCAACCGGGCCGTGCCAAACCCCTGGATGAAACCGTCCGACGCCACCGCGGTCTGCTTCTCCATGCCCGCGAACAGCGGTTTCGCCGCCGGGTCCCACACAATCGACGCGATGAACGTGGCCAGATCCCGCGCCGAAGTTTGCGACTTCCCCCACGACACACCACGTGCCGTCTGCTTCAGGTCAAAGTCCTTGGCAATCTCATCAATCGCCTCCGGATACTTCGCATCCAACGTGCTAGCAATCCCGTCGTCGGACGACGCGATCATCTCCTCCACCTGCTTCTTCTCAGCCTTCGTGCCGTTGTACAGCACGTAGTAGCCCAGGTAGAGCTTCGCCAACGACAACGCCGGTCGGGCCTCCTCCGCCTTCGGCGAAATGGACACGCGCCCGTCCGGATGCACCACCGCAAGCCCCGTCCGATCCCTGTTGTACGACGGATCCACGTGGTACGCACTCAGCGGAAAACTTAACGACGCCACCAGCAACGCCGCCCCTACACGTTTCACAGCACAGAGTCCGCTTCGCTGATCTCCTCAAACGTCGGTGTTTCAACCTCGACGATGAAGCACTGCGCACCGTTCGGGTCCGCAATGCCCGCCATCGGCCCAAACGCGCCCTCGCCAGGTCCGACGAGCACCGTGCCGCCGTGCGCCTCGACCGCCTTGCACGCCGCCTCGAGGTCTTCCACACCGAAGTAACTCACCCACGACGCCGCCTCGCCGACGTACATACCCAAGAACGGCGCACCGTCCTCAAACGCCAGGAAGTAGCCGTCTTCCTCGCGGATCTCCCAGTCGAACAGGTCGCCGTAGAAATCGATGGTGGCCTGGTCCGTGGTCACCAACTCGTACCACACCGGCACCCCCGGCTCACCGGCCGCGACGAAGCGTTCCTCCGGATCCATCAGGCCGAACAGGCCGCCGGATGGGTCTTCACACAGTGTTAGCTCCCCGTCCGCGCTCAGAATGCGCCCGCCGAGCTTCCCTACCTCGCCGCCGCCCATAAACGACGTCACCCAACCGTCCGCCTTCGCCGACACCAGGCCCGCCACCGGCAACCCATCCTTGCGAGCAGTCCCGTCGACAATCTCCCAGCCGAATACGTTGCTGTAGAAGTGCGTGGACTTCAGCACGTTCGTGGTCATCAGGTCCTGCCAAAACGGCATGCCGTCCTTGCCTTCGAATGCAGGCATTACATGTTCCTCCACTTCTCCGGATCGAAATCGTCGTTGGCGGTGCGCTCATCGAAGTAATCGTCACCGTCCGAGTCCGTCATCACTGTTGCGGAGGCGTCGCCGATCGAGACGGTGTCTTCGTCGTGAAGCAAATGCCCCCGCGAGGTGACCACGTCGCCGTTAACCAGCACCTCGCCTCCCGCAATCGCTTCCTTTGCGTGACCACCAGATTCGACCAGGTTGGCCAGTTTCAAGAACTGTCCGAGCTTGATTGATTCGCCCGAAATCGACACGTCCATATGCATGCCGGACAGTCTATCGGTCCGCCTGATCGACCGGCATGATGCTCATTGTGTCGATGTTTACCCGCTTCGGCAGGCTCGCCACCCACCGCACCGCCTCCGCAATGTCCTCGGCGGTGAGGTTCACGTTGCCCTCGTAAACCTTCTGCGCACGTTCCTCGTCGCCGCCGAACCTGTTCAGCGAGAAGTCGGTCTTCACCCGACCCGGGTCGATCTCGCACACACGAATGTTGTTCTCCGCCTCTTCCCTGCGCATCGCCCTGGTCATGCCGCGCAGACCGTACTTCGCCGCGTTGTAGCCGGACCCGCCCTTGTACGCGTCCGTGCCCGCGACCGATCCAATGTTGACCACCAGCCCCTCCGATGCCTTGAGCTGCGGATACAACGCCCTGGTGACCCGCATCGTCCCCATCACATTGGTCTCGAGCATCCACTCCCAGTCCGCGTCGTCCGCATCACGCAGGTAGTCGGTTTCCTTCGCACCGCCCGCGTTGTTGACCAGCAGGTCCACGCGCTCTAGCTCGTTGAGTTTTGCCACGCTGGCCGGGTCCGTCACGTCCAACTCCACCGCAACGCCACCGATGTCGTCGGCAATCGCCTGGCACTTCTCCAGACGCCGAGCCGCCACGATGACCTTCCAGCCGTCGGCGGCAAGGGCCCGGCACGTCGCCTCGCCGATACCCGCGGAACCACCTGTAACTACTGCAACCTTTTGTTCGCTCATGTGCCGAAGTGTAGGCCCTCCCACAGCATCCATGTGGCCAGAAGGATAAAGATGATGCCCGTGACCACGTCGATCCACCTGCCGTAACGCTCAATCTTGGACGCCATCGCACGGACTGCCAGTGCGAACCCGACGAACCAGATGATGCCCGTGACAACCAGCAGCGGCACCGCCCACCAACCCACGTGCGCGAACTGGGCGAAGATCGCTCCGAAGAACAGGACGGCCTTCGGGTTGGACAGGTTCGTCGCCACACCGGTGAGGAACGGTCTGCTCACCTGCTGCGCTTCCGGCAACTCCGGGTCGCTCGCCCGAATCGCGCCTATGCCCATCCACAACAAGTAGGCGCCACCGACGATCTGCAGCACCGACAGGATCTCCGGGAACGCTTGAATCAACGCACTCAGACCCGCCAGCGACGCGACGATCCACACCGTGTTGCCCAGCATGATGCCGAGCGCGCACAGGATGCCATCCCGTCGATTCTTCGCGCCAACCCGGATGATCTGAAACAGGTCCGGACCTGGGCTGACGATTGCCGCGAACCAGACTCCAAGCAGTGCGATCATCACTTCTCCATCTGTCGCATAGTGATGTTGAGTCTTCCTTCTAGCAGCGTCGACGTCCCCTTCTTTGCCCCCAGCACGCCGTGTCTCGCGCGGCGGGCTGGGCCACCGAACACGAGGGCATCCCCGGACATCAGGAGAATATCGTGCCCCTCGATGCGAAACACACAGTCCTGACCGAACGACAGGCTGACCACCGCGTTCTCAGATTCTTCCTCCGCATCGACGTGCATGCCCATTCCTTTGCCCGGCGGGTAGAAATTCACTAACGCCGTTTCCACACGTGGAGTCTCACCAACCCGCGGATCGATCTCACGTGCCCGATCCATCACCTCCCCTGCGATCCGCTGGAAATTCTCCGGCACCGGCGGTACCGGGTATCCATCAACTTCCTGCAGCATGCGGTACGGATTCGTCGCCCAAAACCACCCGAGCGACAGCATCCACGCATCCATCTGCCCTTTGCCTACCCGTGGTTGGCGCATCGCCACCGGCGTGCCGGCAACCGACCTCACTAATTCGCTCGCTTGTTCGATAATTTCCCGCCGCTCATCAGAGGTGAAAAACGCAGGTAAATGCACCACCCCAGACATGACGCGGTTGGGTTCGCGTGGGATCACGGTGGCGTCGAAAAGCATCTGCTCCACCTTGCGTGTCGCGGTCGTTTTATATGATTTTCACACAATAACCCAAAGTGTTCGAATAGGCAACCGTATTACTTTTTATTTCTGCTGGTTAATCCCCTGCCGCTCGTTCGTGTGTTCGATATTGCTATTGACGACCCTGCAAAGGGGGCCATGACCACGGCAATCGAACCGATGTTTCGCAACCAAAGCACTAACGACCCGCACGCAAGCGCCGCCCAAGCGATCCGCGACATCTACTGGGGAATGTTCCGCATGTACGCGTACGAAGGCCACGTTGAAGACGACTTTTACATGATCTACCTCGACTGTCACTTTCTTGACGTAGCCGCGGCTTGCGGATTGGCAGAATGCGGACTGCACAGGCTTCGTGGCTGTAGTGGTCGTCTTCTTCGTGACTTCTAGCTGACGCCAAGAGCCTTTTTCCAGACAGCGAAAGTACTCCGCCGAAACAATTAGCTCAGTTCAGGAGAGCTATAAGTTCCGCCCTAGAGCTACAGTCCATTTTTTTCAGAAGAGAAGACACTATTTTCTTTATATAGGATTCAGAATAAAATAACTCTTTTGCTATTTGTCTATTGCTGTTTCCTCGGCGCAACAATTCCATGACAGCTTCCTCATTATCGGTTAATGAAGCGTGTGCCATTCGTTCGACAAACCGTCCCCACGGGGATTGAGCTACCAGCCGTTTCACGCATTGGGGTGAGAGACTGGTCCCTCCGTTAAGCGCATCTCTGAGTGCCTGAATAATTACCTGCGGAGGTTGTCCTTTAATGACGTACCCGGACGCCCCACGCGCAAGAGAAGTAATCATCGTGTCGTCAGTGTCGTAAGCTGTCATCACAACAAAAACAGGTGGTTCATCGAAACTGTTCGTCTGTTTCAGTAATTCGACTCCATCCATATCGGGCATGCGGACATCGGACAACACAACGTCACAGGTATGACTATCGAGCCATGTCAGCGCGCAGCGCCCGTTCGCGGCGGTGGCGACAACCTCTAGGTCTGGGGTTTTAGAGAAGTAAAGCGGAAAGGATTCCCGGATTACGGGATCATCATCAACAAGGAGGATCCTGGCGCTCATTTACTACACCAAGGATGGGTTTGACCTTTACTGCACCCCAGCCAGTCCTTAATAATCTGGTATGTATGAGTCACCGGTTTCCTCTCAGCGGGAGGTACCTCGACTGTTACGGGGGATCCTGCCACAAGGCTAACGGTAAGCATAAGAGAGATCACGGAATTCATATTTACGACGAAACCTTTCAGACGGGGACATGGAAAGTAATCGACCAACGGGCATCAGCGCTATCCAGTGTCATGCTTCCGCCTACGGCGGCAATCGTTCGCTGCATAGATACTAAACCAAAATGGCTGGAACCAGCTCGCCCACGCCCCGGTCTATAAGTGTTAGCGAGAGTCACAATGATTTGTTTGGCATCTGCAGTTGCAGTCATTCTCACCATGGAATCAGGTACGGCATACTTGATGATATTGGCACTGGCCTCAGACAAACATCGACTGAGCGCCTTGTCGATAGACTCAGTGCCGGGATCCACGCTGACATTCGCGGTGGATTCAACATGAAATCCGGCCTCCTGAAGCGCGCGATTAGTTTGTATCAGTGTCGTGGTTAGCGCTGGCACAGTCGCTTGCTGATGATTGATCGCCTGGGCATTGAGCTCGTCCACTAACGCGCGAATACCGCCTATTGACTTACGCGCTGTGGTAGCACACTTCTGTAGAGCTTGCTCTATCTCCGGCGTGGAGATCGCCAATGCTTCAAGCCTAACTATCAGCGCAGTTAGATCAGCAGCTACCGTGTCATGGAGAAGCCCAGCTACTTCTGCCTTACGTTGGCGTATCTGGAGATGGCGTTGCCTTTCTTTTGTATTCACCGTGTTGATAAACCACCCAACGGCAAATGCGCAAACCATCATGAGACTAAAGATGGTCACAGACTGCGAATCCACACTAAACGACTTTTTATCCGGGGAGTAAAACCCAAGTAGTGTCGTAAAAACTGCAAGGACTACTCCAGTCTTATACCTGCGTTGCGCAGTAACTACAGTAACCATCAGAACGGACGTCAACGTCACCAAATCTGGAGAACGAGCGGAAAAGCTTGCGACCGCAAACAGCGCAAGATGCCCCAGAGCGGCGACAGTAGGCCGATATGCCGCCAGAGGCAATGTAGCTGCTAGCAAGAAGAAAAGCACCCCAGTGCCAATGTCGACAGGAGCGACTACCGAAACGCGCAAGCCCCACAGAGTAAGAGCCAGCAAGCACAACACCAGCGCTATTACTACGCGGCCAGAATGAAACGCCTTAATAAACACATTAAGCACCCAGAGTTGCATCGATGGAAACCATAGAAGAACAGTGAAGCATGAAAGTTACGGTTCGTCCCGCCACCCAGCAATCGAATTTTCAACTATCAACTTATCGACGTTGAATCAAAAGCGATGCCAGAACCGGCCGATCAGAACCCCCGATATCCAATCGAAAAGCGAGGCGATAGCACTTCAAACTAGAGCACCTTTAGGCTTTGTTCCGCGACCCAAAGTACCTTTCCACTCTGAAGTGCCCCGAGTTTTGTTCCTAGGCATTTGCCTTGATTTCTATTTTTGCTTGGGGCGCTGTCCATGTTTTATCTGTTTGGCACCATCCCAGAGCCTCAACAAAAAGGGGGACAACGACCAGCAGTACCCGAACCAGGGAATTTGCCAGCTTCGGGGTAAAACTTTCCCAAGATAAGCAAACTAGATAGGGTCGCATTTTCCATTTTTAGCATCTCGTTTCTGCAGCTCAACAATTGATTCAGTGAGCGAGAAGTCCGGATTGTCTTGTCGGAACTGCTTGATTGCAGACGCTGAGGGGATGGGTAGGCTCGAATCGATTTCTTGGGCCTTCGAGAGGTTTCTGTTTGGCTTTAGTCCCCACACTCCGATGATTGCGAGAACAAGCGCTAAGACGAACTGCCCCGTAACGATGGCCACTACTGCCGCCCCAATTGACAAACAAGACCCTATGTACTCTAGTTTTTCGAGCATATCTTCCTCTTGTGCAACTATTGCTACATGCGTGCGCTAGTCGAAGCACTTTTCCTGCACGCCAGCGATTCCTACGAGCTCCGCCGCGAGTGCACCGACAGCTCCACCGAGAGCTTGCAGCTTCTCGTAGCTGAAGCTCGCCCCCCACATGACGCGAACGGCTTCCGCCACTCCTCCAAGTTCTTTGATATAGCGCTTTATCTTGAGAAGTTTGGCGGCTCCAACCAAATTACCTGCGATCATCCCCGTAATTGCCCCAGTACACCCAAGAACACTGGCGTAAGTAGTTACCCCCGGTGTCCCTGTCACAAGGTTTTGCTGGACCCATGTTTGAGTAGCAGCATCGCCTTGAAGGAGGACTTCATCTGGAATAGACATGATGGTTTTCAGGTCGGCTTCCATTTGCTGTGCCTGTTCGGCAAATGCAGGGTCAAATTCAGTGCTGGTGCCCGCTGCATGCTTCGTGGAAATCCCTTTACCATTGCTTTTTTGAGTGCTGATAGAGGGGGCGTCGGTGGGTGACGGAGTAGCGTACGCGGCTGACACTGACGCGACCGAGCATGCAATGGTCAGCGTGACTGCCCCTGCGAGGACACGATTACGGTGAAAAAACATAGTACCTCTCTAGTGGTGGACTGGATTGGAGACACTTTTGAAACTAACCGCCTACCTGCAGAAAGGGCAATAGTTCAGATCACTTCTGGAACTTTAGTATCCACAGTGGTTCCAAAGGTTGCACTCCTTTTTGGAGCGCCTTAATCTTTTCGGCTCAAAAACAACTTGACGCTGTCGCCGTTGGCGCCCCAGGGAGTGGTGGGAAATAGATCAGTGGTTAAAGAATTCGCCCAGAACCAGCCGAACGACAGCATCCACGCATCCATCTTCCCTTTGCCTACCCGTGGTTGGCGCATCGCCACCGGCGTGCCGGCAACCGACCTCACTAATTCGCTCGCTTGTTCGATAATTTCCCGCCGCTCATCAGAGGTGAAAAACGCAGGTAAATGCACCACCCCAGACATGACGCGGTTGGGTTCGCGTGGGATCACGGTGGCGTCGAAAAGCATCTGCCCAACATACCGTGTCGTGGCCGTTTTATATGATCTTCAAAATAGCCACCCAGGATGTTCGAACACCTGAACTCTTTATTCTTCATTGTTCCGTTATACCCCCTTGCGTATCGCTTGTTTGTTCGATACTATAGCACCATAGACGAAAGGGGGGACCATGACAACGGCAACCGCACCACCGAAAATTTTCCGCAGTCAGCGACCAGATGATCCAGACAGCCGAAACGCTCAAATGATTCGCGATATTTACTGGACAATGTTCGGCGAGTACGCATATCCGGGCCTCGAGGTGGATGATTTCGACCTCACTGTTGAGAAGGTGCAATCGGCCACCAGTTGGAACAAGGGGTTTGTAAAGAACGCGATCCTCGGACATGCAGTCCTACAAGAACTTCCACGGCTTCGCGCGCTACAGAGCAACACACGGGTGATGGACATCGGCCACCTGACCGCTACATATACCGCGATCGAGGAGCTCGGCCCAGATCCAGACGAGGAAGCACTCGCGCTTATCGACGAGATCCTGGTTGACACCTTCACCCCCAAGCGCAACAACCAGCAGGTTCCGCAACGCAAGACGGTCACCGACCGCATCCGCGCTGCAATTAAACGCCTGGACAAGTCGCGCGGGTACAACGCAAAGAAGCGCGATGAACGCGAAAAGGACACTAGCGACACGTTCCGGATCGACTGCTTCTCATTCGGTGGAGAGGACCGCGCGTCGATAGAGATATTCACCAACCCAATCGCCGCAGGTCGCGTCGGCGCAAGTGTGAAGGCTGTCGCCCGCGAACATGGCATCAGCATGCCCGAAGCCGCTTTGAAGTTGCTGTGTGGTGAAATCGCCGGCACATCCGTCACACCGGTGCTCAACGTGTACAGCCCGAAAGACCACGAGGAAGGCGACCCGGTTTTTCTGCCAGGTTTGGGTTGGACCGATGCTGAAACCACCGCAGCCTTCGAAGACTGGTTGGCGTCCACCGACCACGTCGAACGCGACCTCGACGCAGCAGCCGTACAGAAACTAGGTGGCTACGCCCCGAACGAGGCGATGCGTCACGCTGTCATCGCCCGTGACGGCACCTGCATTTACCCTGGCTGTAACCGCGCCGCTCAGCAGTGCCAGCTCGACCACCGCATCCCTTACGGCGAAGGTGGCGAAACCGCAGTGGAGAACCTGTTTGCACTATGCCAGCACCACCACAATCTGAAAACGGATCGTCGCGGGTTCTACATTCCCGATCCGGTCACCGGTGATATCGTCTGGCTTTTCGAGGACGGAACATACGAAATCTGCACGCCGGAAGGCCTCCTCCACGAGCAAGTCACTCCGACGAACCCGCGGTGGAAGTCCAGCCTGGCCAACGTACGTAAAAACCGTGCCCGGGCCGCCGAGTTCTACGCCAAAGGCCACCGAATCCTGGACATTTTCGACGACACCCTCGACGAAGAAGCAGCCACCACCGCGATCGAAGAACTCGAGCAGGAATACAACATGGAATTCCCATTCGCACCCGAAATGCCGTGGGAAGAGCCACTCCCTCCAGAACCGGACGACGAGGAACCGCCGTTCCCGGACCCGGAAGACTACTACCCAGAGGAAAACCCGTTCCACGAACAACCAAAGATTGATCTGCCTTACTTCGCTCACAGATTCAGATTTGATGACCTTAAAAACCTGGTGCTTGATATCGATGGGGACAACTTTGGGCTGGCCACGTAGATCACCGCAGGTAGAACCTGTCCACCACGTCGTATTTCGGGCCGCCACTTCTCCCCTTGCCCAGGTGGGACTCGAGCAGGAGCACTTCGTCGACGGCGAATTCGGGGCCGGTGTAGATGGCGAGGGCGTGGGCGTGGTCGTCGAGAAGCAATGGGTCCCGAGTTCGCGTGCCGGTGCGGGCGACGGTGAGATGCGCACGTTGGCGGCGGTGGGCATCTGGGTCGAGTTGGCAGTCCGCCATGAGGTCTTTCAGAGGTGCTTTGTCGCCGCCGACGCCGATCCACATGGTGCGGCGTTCGAAGCAGCCGGCGCCGCGAAGATGCAAGCGGAGGGGCCGAGTGAAGGCAGTCGCTTGGGAAAGGTGATCGGTGACCAGGTCGGCGTCGTTGGGTTGGTTGCCGTAAAACGCCAGCGTGATGTGCCAATTGTCCGGGTCAGACCAGCGCAGTTCAGTGCCGGAGAAGTCCCGGATGGGGCGCAGGGCGGTGATGAGGTGTTCGCGGACTTCGTCGGGTGGGACGATCGCTGCGAAGAGGCGTCTCATGCCCCACACGCTACCCTGGATTGCCATGTTCGACCTGGCGAAAATCGGCCGCGACCTTCCGGTGTCGCAAGTCGTGGACAAGATCCCCCATCGCGGTCCCCTTGTGGTGGAAGCGCCACCGGGTACGGGCAAGACGACGTTGATCCCGCCGGCGATCGCAAACATTGCAGGAAAGACGCTGGTCACGGCGCCAAGGAGGGTGGCGGTGCGGTCGGCGGCGAGGAGGCTTGCGTTTCTCGACGGCACGCCTCTCGGCACCAAAGTCGGCTACTCCATCCGCGGAGAGCACAAGGATGGCTCCGAGGTGGAGTTCGTAACCCCCGGGGTGTTGTTGAATCGCCTGCTCAAGGACCCCGGCTTGGAGGGGGTCGGTGCGGTGGTGATCGACGAGGTGCACGAGCGCCAACTGGACACGGATTTGGTGTTGGCGATGTGTATGGAGGTCGCGCTGCTTCGCGACGACCTCTACCTCACCGCCATGTCCGCCACCCTGGACGCACAGAAGTTTGCCGACCATATGGGCGCGCAGGTCCTGTCCACGGAGGCGGTGACGCACCCACTGGACATCACGTATGCGCCCCACCCGGACAGGATCCGGGGAACGCGCGAGTTCTACAAACACGTGGCGCAACAGACGCACGGCACGGAGCGGACCTTGGTATTTGTGCCGGGTGTGCGCGAGGTGGATTTGGTCTGCGGGTTCTTGGACGATGCGGTTCCGCTGCACGGGAGGCAGAGCAGCAAGGAGCAGGATGAGGCGCTGAACGGGCCAGCGAGGGTGGTTGTGGCGACGTCGGTGGCGGAGTCGTCGATAACTGTGCCGGGCGTGCGCAAGGTGGTGGACGCAGGCCTGTCCAGGGTGCCCAAGAGAGATAACAGGGGCATGACGGGCCTGGTCACGGTGTCGGAGGCGAAGACGAGTGCGGATCAGCGTGCTGGCCGTGCGGCCAGGCTCGGTCCGGGCGAGGTTGTGCGGGTGTTTTCGCGCGACGATTACGCCAACTTCCAGGCGGACATCACACCCGAGATCCTCACCGCGGATCTGACGGGTGCGCTGCTGACTATGAAGGCGTGGGCGTCGCCGGACCTGCCACTGTTGGATCAGCCGAAGGACCTCACGGAGGCGGAGCAGAATCTGGAGGCGATTGGGGCGCTAAGCAACGGAAAAATCACCGATTTTGGCAAAAGGTTGGCCAGTTTCCCGCTGGATCCGCGGCTGGGCGCGGCACTGTTGACGTTCGGTTCGCAGGCGGCGGGCACGATCGCGCGGCTTGCTGGTGAGGTGGATGCGAAGCGGCTGCGCAGGCTTGTCGACGACAAAGGCCCGGCGGACCCCGGCGAGGTGATTGCGGCGGCGTTTCCGCAATGGATTGCGAAGAAGGTCGGCGAGGGCGAGTACCTGTTGGCGTCGGGGACGCGCGCGAAGTTCAACTCGCATAGTGAGTGGATCGCGGCGGCGGAGATCCAGCGCACACCGACACAGGTGATCATCCGAGATGCCGAACCGATCGCGTTTCCGCAGGACAGGGTGACCGAAACCAAGAAAGCAATGCTTGTCGACGACAAGGTACGCGGCCGGCTCGTCACCTCCGTCGGTGCGATTGAGCTCTCCTCCACCCCGATCAAACTGACTCCCGACGAGGCGGCGGAAGCGCTCACCCACCTGCGGTTTGAGGACTTCCCGCTCACCGACAAGGAGCAGCACCTGAAGGAACGGCTGGACTTCCTGCACGCCACCCTTGGGTGGCCGGATGTGAGCGAAGGGGACTATTCGGTTGAGGTTTCCGAGGTGGCGAGGGGGTCGTCGATAGGCAATTGCGATATGCGGACGGCGATGTTGCGGCAACTGGATTGGAAGCAGGTCGCGGAGTTGGACCAGGTGGCGCCGAAGGAGTTTGAGTATGCGTCTGGCAGGCCGGTGAAGCGGGTGAAACTGCAGCACATGTTTGGCAAACACGGCCAAACAGTCGCGGGCGTGAAGGTGCTGTACCACCTGCTGTCGCCTGCGGGTAGGCCGCTTGCGGTGACGGATGACCTGGACAGTTTTTGGGCGGGGCCGTACCAGCAGGTGCGCAAGGAGATGCGGGGCCGCTACCCCAAGCACGCGTGGCCGGAGGACCCTACTTCACACACTGGGAAATAATCGCGCCTGCGCCAGCGAGGCCTGCGACGGCGAGGATGGCGGCGATGCCGAGGTCAACGTCGCGGGAGTTGAGGTCCCGAAGTTTCAGATCGACGCTCAGGGCGTTCTCGACGACCAGGTTGAGGTCGTTCTGACGCGCGGCCAGCGGCAGGCTCATCTGGGAGGCGAACCCAAGCGGCAGTAGCACGAGCAGTGGCAGGCCGACGCCGATGGCGGTGGCGGAGCACTTCGGGGAGACCTCGGGGGCGTATTCGACGAGTGCGTCGAGGATCGCGCCTTCCTGGTTGAGGTCGGTCGAAGCGTCCTTGCTGATGGTGACGCGGACGGGGAAGACTCGCTCGGTCTCGTCGGCAAGCACTGCGCGGACGGGCCACTCGTACACGCCGGGGGTAACCCCCTCCCCCGGCGTGAGGTGGATGGAACCGTCGGGGTTCAAGGTTGCCCAACGCGGTAGGTCCTCGGCTTCGTACCAGGCTTCGCCGATGGGCAGGGGTGCCTCGATGGTGGCGGTCAGGCCCGGCACGACTGCTGTTTGTTTGTATCCGTCATCGGCATATGCTGGGGAAACGGTTGCCAACGACAGTGCAATGGCACATGTCATTGCCGCAATTTTCTTGCGCATTTGCCGCCTCCCTCAGTTGTTTATGCTTTAAACGTTCTGTATCGATTGATGATTGTAGTAGACAACCCCTGGGGTAGTGTTAGTCGCCATGACAAAGCGCACCGTTTCGGTCTGGACGCTGGTCTCCCTCATCATCGGATCGACCATTGGTTCCGGCATTTTCGCGCTCCCCCAAAACATCGGCTCGGTCGCGAGCCCCGGAGCGATGCTTGTTGGTTGGGCAATTGCCGGCGTCGGCATGTTGTCCATTGCTTTCGTGTTCCAGATCCTGGCGGTGAGGAAACCCCACCTGGACTCCGGCGTGTACGCCTACGTGCGCGCCGGCTTGGGTGACTTCATCGGATTTACCGCAGGTTGGGGCTACTGGCTCGGCTCGGTGATGGCCCAGGTTGGGTATGCCACCTTGTTCTTCGGCACACTGAGCCACTATGTGCCGGTGCTGCAGAACCGCTGGGTGTTGGCAATCGCGGTGTCCGCAATGAGCTGGCTGATCCTGTGGGGGCTGACGCGCGGCCTGAAGCAGGCGGCGGTGATGAACGTGGTCACCACCGTGGCAAAACTCGTACCCATCCTGGCGTTCATTGTGTTGGTGGCGTTCCTGGGGTTCTCGTGGGACCGCTTCACCACCGACTTCTGGGGCAACGCCAACAGCGCACCGTTTAGCGCTCAGTTGAAGGGCATCATGCTGTACACGGTGTGGGTGTTCATCGGTATCGAGGGCGCGTCGGTGTACTCCAAGCAGGCTCGCCGCCGCAGCGATGTGGGCCGTGCGACCATCATCGGCTTCCTGTCGGTGTTGGCCCTGCTCGTGGCGGTGTCCACCCTGTCCTACGGTGTGCTCAGCCAGGAAGAGTTGGCGGCGCTGCCGGACAACTCGATGGGCGCCGTGCTTGAGGCAGTTGTCGGCCCGTGGGGTGGCGCGCTGGTCTCTATCGGTCTGTGCTTGTCGGTGCTGGGTGCGTACGTGTCGTGGCAGATGCTGTGCGCCGAGCCGATTGTGATGATGGCCCGCGATGGGTTGTTGCCCAAGCGATTGGCGACGACCAAGAACGCCCAGGTTCTGTCCACCATCGTGATCCAGCTGTTCGTGGTCGTGTTCTTCGTCTCGGCGGCGTCGTACAACGGCATGGTGCAGTTGGCCACGATCATGTACCTGCTGCCCTACATCTTCTCCTCCATCTACCTGGTGCTTATCGCGCGCGATAACCACGTTCACTTGGTGGTGGGGTTGATCGGTTCGGTGTACTCGCTATGGCTGATTTACGCGGCGGACCCGGTATACGTGCTGTTGGGCGCGCTGGCGGTGGTGCCGGGCATGGTGCCGTACGTGGCTACCCGGCGCGCCAACAACGAGCGTTCCTTCAACACCTTTGAGTGGTTCGTTGTGGCGTTGGTGCTGGTCGGCGCGGTTGCGGCCATTTATGGCCTAGCCAATGGCTCCCTGGTCCTTGAGTAGTTTCACGCACAGCACCACCACGAGGATGAGCAGGGCGACGCGCACCAGTTTGGAGCCGCCCTTGAGCACCGTTCTCGTGCCGATCTGCGCGCCGATCACGTTGGCCACCGCCAAGATCAGCGCCAGTTTCCAATCGATGTAGCCACCCACGCCAAAGACAATCAGCGCGCCGAGGTTCGTGGCGGTGTTGACCACTTTGGCCATCGCCGCCGACTGGAGAAACTGCTGCGTGAAAATGGCGGTGAACGCCATGATCAAAAACATGCCGGTGCCCGGGCCGAAGATGCCGTCGTAGGCGCCGATCAGCGCCGCTGCTGCGAATCCCAGCGCAATTCTTATCGACGACACCCTTCTCTCCCCGGTCGTCCCAAACGTCGGTTTGACCACCACGAAGATGCCGACGGCGATTAGGAGGGTGATGATGATCGGGTTGGCGATGGAGTCGTCGATAAGCGAAACTGCAGTTGCTCCAAGCGCGGCGGCGATGCCTGCGATGAGGGCATAAATCCACGTGAACTTGGGCACCCCGACGCGGCGAACGAGCGAAACTGCGGCCGAGGCGGTGCCGCTGATCGCCGCAACCTTGTTGGTGGCGAGCACGGATGCGGCGGGCATGCCGGTCGTCGCCATGAGTATCGGGATGAGCACGAGGCCGCCGCCGCCGATCACCGCATCGATCCAACCGGCGAACGCTGAGGCTGCGATAAGGAAGGCGAGCATACGACTACTATGCACCACATGAACCGTTGGATCGTCGCTGCTCCGCTGTCGGTGCTGTGCGGTCTCGTGTTCACCTACCTGCACGTGCCGGCCGCATGGATTCTCGCCGGGATCGTTGGTGCTGGAACGGTCGCGATTGTCACTGAGCGTGACCTGCGGATCAACGAGCACCTGTTCACCCTCGCCCGCGGTGTGATCGGCGTGGTGGCGGCGCTGCCGCTGGTAGGTATTCCACCAGGTGATTTGCTGCCGTTCTTGGTCCCTGGCCTCATCGCGGCGGTGTTGGTGATTGCAGTGGCGTTCTTCGGTGGTTTGGTGTTGGCGAACCATGGCGTTTCCAGGAAGACGGGTGTGCTGTCGCTGCTGCCTGGTGGGGCGTCGCTGATGCCGGCGCTCGCGCGAGACCTAGGGGCGGACATGCGCTACGTCAGCCTGAGCCAGTACCTGCGGTTGCTGACGGTGTCGATAACACTGCCGGTGGTGGTGTCATTTTTGGACGCACCAGCCGCCGGCGAAGTCATGCACCTCAAACCCTACTGGTGGATGTGGCTGCTGGTCCCAGCACTGATTGTGGTGGGGATTCCACTCGGCAAATTGGTGCGGCTGCCCAACCCGTCCATTTTCGGGCCGATGCTGGTCACGGTACTGGTTGGGTCGTTCGCGGACTTCACCATTGTTCCCCCGGAACCACTGAGCATTACGGCATTCCTGGCGCTTGGCTGGATGTGCGGCGGCGGCCTGTCCGTGCCGGCGTTGAAGGCGTTTTCCAAACTGCTGCCGGCGACGATGGCCTACATCGTCGGCCTCATGGTGTTCTGTGCGGGCATCGGGTGGGTCGTAGCCAAGTGGCTGGGTCTGACCCTCTACGAGGGCTACCTCGCCACCACACCCGGCGCGCTCGAGACCGCGCTGGCACTGTCCGCCGAGGGTGGAGCCGGACCCGCCGTGGTGGCACTGCAGCTCATCCGGCTGATCTGCGTGTTGATCTTCGCCGGGTTCGTCCCCCGAATCCTGAAACGAATCGAGCGAGACGACTAGTGCAGGATCGCGTGGGCCAGGATATCCATCGGCATTGAGCCCAGGCTCAGCGCCTTCGTGTGGAACTCGTCCTGGGTCATGCCGCGGCTGAGGGCCTGGTCGCGCAGGTCGATCCAGTCCTTGAAACCCAGGGCATACGACGGGGCTTGGCCCGGCCAGCCCATGTAACGGTCCAGCTCGAAGGCCAGGTTGGCTTCCGCCATGGCGGTGTTGTCGCGCAGGAAGGCCTTGGCGTACTGGGCGTCCCACACGCCGGTGCCTTCCGGGGTGGTCTTCTTCAGGTGTACGCCGATGTCCACCATCACGCGCGCGAGGCGCAGACGCATGGAGTCGAGTAGGCCCATGCGGTAGCCGAGGTCTTCGCGGTAGCCATCCATGAGGTGCTCGGCGTAGAGCGCCCAACCTTCGCCGTGGGCGGAGTTCCAGCAGACGGAGCGTCGCCAAATGTTCAGTTCACCGCGGTTGAGCAGGGCGTAGGCGTGCTGCAGGTGGTGGCCCGGGATGCCCTCGTGGAACACGGTGGTCAACTCCTGCCAGGTGTGGAACGTCTCCTGGCCTTCTGGGACGGACCACCACATGGTGCCGGGGCGGATCATGTCGTCGCTTGGCGGGGTGTAGAAGATACCGCCGGAGCCGGCGCGGTCGATGGCGCACTCCACCGGGGGCATGCCCTCGGGGATCGGGAACACCTTGGCCACGTCTTCGTTGACGCTGTTCATCCAGGCGAGGAGGTTGTCGGTGCCGTGGATGGTGTAGCGCTCGTCCTGGTTCAGGTGGCGGTATGCGGCGGCGACGGAGTCGTCGTCGTAAAGCTTGCGCGCGATCTGCTTCTGCTTATCGACGGTGCGCTTCAGTTCCTCCTGCGCCCAGGCGTAACCCTCGTCGAGGTCCACGTTGCGGCCGTGGAAAAGTTCGGCGAACAGTTCGTAGCGCTCGCGGCCCACGGCGTCGTCGTGGGGGGACTTGGGTCCGAGTTCGGTGGAGAGCCAGTCGGCCATCTGTGTGAACGCGGCCTTCGCCTCTTCGACGATCTTGGACTCCGGCGGGAGGCCCAGTTCGTCGAGTTGGGAGTCGCTTTCGCCCAGCGCCTCGCACTGGTTGATCACGGCGTCGATCTGGCGGTGGGATGCCACATCGCCGGCAGAGGCAGCCTCTGCCAGGGATTCGCGGTAGCCGGCGAGCGCTGCCGGGATGCGCGACATGCGGGCGGCGATGGCGTCGAAGTCCTGCTCCGTCACGCGCGGCATCAGCGCGAACGAGTCGCGGATCTCCTGAATCGGTGAGGCAATGTTGTTGAGCTGGCGCAGGAGCTCGCCGCGGTGGTGAAGCTCGAGCTTCATGCACAGGCGGTCGCGCAGGATGGCGGCTGTGAGGTTGTCTACGTCGTCGAAGTCGTCTTCGTCGTCGGAGTCATCGGTGGAGTCGTTCAACGCGTCAACGTCGGCGATGAGGTCGCGCATGCGGTCTGCGACCCGGTCCCAGTACTCGGGAGAAAAGTCCTGCAATTCGCCGTCGTGGCCATCGATGCCAATTTGGGTTGCCAGCGTGGGAGAGATGGCTGCGAGGTCGTAAACGAAATCCTCGCAGGTGGCGTCGAGAAGCGACGGCTCGCGCATGGGTTGGCTCATGCTGGGCGATTGTATAGGAGCTGGCCAAATGGACAATTCGTCGCACCATCCAGTAAATATATTCATTATGGCTTGGGCTTCGTTTTCTCGTCCTCGTACTCCCGCGGCGAAATGCCTGCACCTCATTCGCCTGCAGGAACTCACCTCCCGCAGCGAGCTCGTCCGCGCGACCGGCCTGTCTCAGCCCACTGTCACCCGCGCAATCGCGGCGCTTGTCGACGCCGGATACGTCACCGAACGCAACGACCTCACCCAATCCCAAGGCCGCGGACGGCCCACCATCCCCCTCGAACTCGCCGAAACCACCGAAACGCACGCGGGTGTGTCCGTGGGCACCGACTCCACCTACATCGCCCTGTTCGACCTCAAGGGCCGCACCCTGCGCAGCGTGGACGTGGACCTGCCGGTCTCGCGTATGAGCGAGGACGACTTCATCCAGCACATCATGGCCGGCCTGAACAAACTGACCACCAGCGTCGGCCGCCCGCTCGCCACCGTGGGCGTGACCACATCCGGCACGGTGCGCGGCAGCGGCGACGTCTACGCCCCCAACCTCGGCTGGGACGGGGTGAACATCGGCGATCAGATGCGCGAGCAGTTCTCCGTGCCGGTGCAGGTCACCTCGATTTCCAGCGCGATTGTCGGCTCTGAGATGCAATCCACCGCGGACCTGGACACCCCGTCGGTGATGGCGCTGTTTGCCGACGACTCCCTCGCCTGCGCCATCTCCAGCCCCGAAGGGGTCAACCCCATCGAGGTCGAGCAGGGCGAGCTGACCACCCAGGGCCTGCTGGACGCCATCGATGTGCCCACGATCCGCACCCTGCGCCAGGCGGTGGAGGACGCCGGGGAGGCAACCCGTTCCGCGCTCGACAACCGCGCCCGCGGCCTTGGCACGCTCGTGGCTGGGCTGTGCTCCGACCACTGCCCCAACACCGTGGTTGTTGCTGGCAGTGCGTTTATCGACGACCCCCTCGCCTCCGCCCCCTTCGCCCGCACCGTCCGCGAACATACCTCCGGCCCTATCGATCTGCGCCTGATCCCTAGCCACAAGGATGTGGTGCGCGACATCGCCCGCGCCGTGGCGTTGGATTACGTGCTTCGCGAGCCCCTGGCGGTTGCGGGGGCGTAATGCGCAAGGTCGCCTGGGTTGCCGTGCTACTGCTGGCCGGCTGTTCCACAGAAGTTCCGGTTGAGCCGTTGCAGACCGAGGCAGTACCGACGCAGACGCAGGAGCAGTATGAGGGCCTTGAGGGGGTCGTCGCAAAGATTGAGGAGGCGACAAACACCGAGGTGGGCGTCGCTCTTTACGACGGCACCACCCTCACCCAAGCCGGCTCCCTGGACACCCTGCCGGCCTGGTCCACCATCAAAATCCCCATCGCACGCGCCGCCGAACGGCACTGCGAATACGACCACGCCACCATCGCGGACTTCACCCAGGCCTCCATCGAATGGTCCGACAACGACTCCGCCCGCGCCCTATGGGACTGCATGGGCGACGACCTCGAAGCCGCCAAACTCGTCGGCGAGGAAATCGAAAAAGCCGGGCCGCACGTCAACGTGCGCGGCGCGTTTGGCACCACCAGCTGGACGTTCGCCGACCAGGCGAAATACGCCCACTACTTAAGCACCCGCGACCAATCCCAACCCGTCCTGGCGGACATGCGCAACATCACCGAAGACCAGGCCTACGGGCTCGGCCAGTTGGGGGTTCCGTTCAAAGGCGGCTGGTCAGACGTGGAGGAAGACGGCTCCTGGCACACCCGCCAACTCGGCTGGATCAAACACGTTGGGGTAGCCATCGGCGCGCGCAGCGCCGACGGCAGCTACGAGGACACCATGGATGCCCTCGACCAAGTCGCCGAGGCTATCGCCCCATAAACTTATCGGCGATCGGGCGCAGGTACGGCTCGATGAACTTCACAATCGCGGCCAGGATCGATAGCACCGTCAACACAATGCCCACGGTCCGACGCACGTCGTCCGGCGACTTATCGCCGACACCCGCGAAGACCAACTTCTTCGGCGTGGTGTTCGGGGTTTCGTTGCCATCCGCCGGACGGTGCAGAACCACCTTCTGGGATCCCTGCGGCATGGATTCCACGTCGGTCGGCTTGTATCCCACCACCGCAGCCGATGCCTCGCCCTCAGCGGTGACCGCACCGGCGAAACCGACACGAGTCACGGTGGGGTTCAGGAACGTGTGCAGGTGGCCGGTCATGCTGTTCTTGTCGTCGGACCACTTGCCGTTCAGACGCTTCAGGTCCGCCAGCTCGCCATAGCCCCACCCCTGCATGGCGCGGCTCATGTTAGCCGTGCTGTGCAGGTTCGCGCCCCAGCCTCCTTTGCCGCCGATGGTGGCGGTGTCCTCCGGGCCGCAGTTGTCCGTACACGTTGCGTTGAACGGGCGGACGTGCGCGAACTTCTTCGCCGCCTCCACCGCACGCTGCAGTGCGATCAGGTTGTAGCCGGTGTCCAGTTGCACCGCGTTGACGTACTTCTCGCGGGTATCCAGGCCCTGTTCTGCAGCGACCGTGCGGAGCGTTTTTCCGTCGTATGGCACGTTCTGGTCCCACATGTCGCCGCGGAGCTTGCGCAGTTCACTGATGCCGGTTTCCGCATCGTTGGTCAGGTTGAACTTCGTCTCAAGCGCGATGACCTGGTCGGCGGGCTGGTTGAGTTCCACGTCGGTAACGGGGGCCGGGTCGGCGGAGGCTGCGGGGGCGAGGACGAGTGCTGTGGCTGCCGCGGTCGCTGCGGCGTATAAACGGATGCGCATAACCCGAGGGTAGCGTGTACCACGCCATAAAGAGCACTGGCACGGCAATGTAAAGGAACTGCGGGGCGCCAGGCCAGAGCACTACCGAAGCGTACGGGGCCATCAGCACCATGAGCGCCACCGAACCGTAGCGCTCGAAGACGAACACGCCAAGCGGCACGATCCATACCCAGTGGTGGTACCAGGAAAACGGACTAACCAGGCACGCGGTCAGGCCGATGAAGGAGACGGCGAGGGGTGCGGGGGCTCGTCGACAAGCAAGAAGCGCAAGGATGGTCACGGCGGCACACAGCGTGAGCCACAGCAGCGTCGAATCCATCCCGGCGCGGGCCAGCACTTGGCGTATGGACTGCGCCCCCGGATTCTCGTCCACCCCAATCCGTTGCGTGCTGAAGATCGCGCGCGTCCAAAAGTTCGGCGCGTCCACCACATTCATCCCGCTCGCCGCAGTGCACACGAACGTGAACGCGGCAACGAATGCCGAGCCCCACCTGCGCTGATAGATCAACAACACGATGAAAAACGCGGGCGTGAGCTTGATCCCCGCAGCCAGGCCCGTCCCGATGCCCGGCAACCTGTTCTTCGGCAGGAAATCCAGGCACACCAGCCCCATGAGCAGCAGGTTCACCTGCCCGAAGTACAGCGTGCCCTGCACCGGCTCCGTGCACAGCACGAAAAAGGCCACCAGCGGCACCACGTGCTTCTTGCTTATCGACGACCCCCACACCACCCCGGCCAACACCACCACACTGGCCAACTTCCAGGCGACGCCGAACCACTCCTCGGTTGGCAGCCACGAAAACACCACGCCCGCAAACGGCGGATACGTAAACGGCAAGCCCGGCAACAGGTCGTGCGCATAGAGCGGCAGGTGGTCCTTCACCTGCTGCCCGCCCAGCACGTAGACGTGGAGATCACTTGGGTAGGCGGTGGAAAACGCAGTCTCCAACGGCGTAGTGACGTAACGATAAACCGCTACTGCAACAACAATGAGCAGGAGAATCACAAGTCGAGCCCGTCCAGGATCGCATCCATGGCGTCAGCGACGTCGGTGCGCCACAGCGTGCCCACCTTTGTATCCGCACGCCCCGGCCCGCCGTTGATCACGGCGGTAGGTTTGCCCTGCTTCTTCGCATCCAGAATGAACTTGTAGCCGCTCATCACCGCAAGCGACGTGCCAATCGCAACCACACCCGTCGACTCCGCCAGCCACTGATCGGCCTGTGTTCGCGTGGCCTTGGGCACGTTCTCGCCGAAGTAGACCACGCTAGGCTTCAAGCGCTCCGAGCCACAGTTCGGGCACGTGATCATGCGGAAGCGCTCCACGTCCTCTTGGCGCAGTTCCACGTCGCCGTCCGGGTTGATCATCGTCCCGACCACCTCGACAGAATTGAAGTAGTTGGGGTTGGCGGCGGTGAGGAGGTCGTCGATAAGCGATCGCTCATGCAACACATTGCAGTCCAGGCACACCACATGCTCCATATCGCCATGCAACGCAATCACGTTTCGCGAGCCCGCCTGTGTGTGCAGTCCATCGACGTTTTGCGTGACAATGCCACGAATCAGGCCGGCTTGCTCGAGCTCCGCAAGCGCAAAATGCGTCCGGTTTGGCCGCGCCGCCCGCATGAACTGCATACCGACGAACGCACGCGCCCAATACCGACGCACCTGACGCGGCGAATGCGCGAACTCCTGAAACGTCATCGGACGGCCCTTGGTCAAACGGCCGGTTTCGGAGCGATAGTCGGGAATGCCCGAATCCGTCGACACACCCGCGCCCGTGATGACCAGCGTTTTTGGGTTCCTTAACTGTTCTATGACGCGTTGCTGTGCGTTCGGGGTCGGCGTTGCCGTTTCCTTGACCACCCGCTCAATCGAACGCACAGCGGACCGATGCGCCATCGCAATCGCGGGGTCGTCGAAGAAAGTTTCCATCGCCAGGCAGTGTACAAACCACCTAGGATTTCCCGCATGGGGGAATGGAAAACCGAAATCAGAACCAACCTTGTCGACGTCCGGGGGCAGACATATCTCAGCAGCGACCTACTTCGCCTATCCACGTCACACGCGCTGGCGCGCCGCTCGTACGACGCCTTGAAGGTCCACCAGCAGCACTGGGCCCGGGCCTACTGCGCGGGCCTTGCCGTCCACGCCGCCGTGATCACCGGTCGCGCCTCCGCGTACCTCAACGACATGTGGGTCGTGAACACGCCGCTAGACCAGGTCGCGCTGGTGTTGCCGTCGGTGCCGCGGCGCTCAACATGGCCCGCCGGCGTGCGCTACGTGCAACGCACACTCCCCGCCTCCCGGATCCGCCGCGGGGAAGCCATGTCCACTACGTCACCATTGCAAACCTTTCTAGACATTGCCCGCCTCGACGGCTTCACCCACGCACTCGTCGCCGCAGACTGGCTCGTCCAACGCGGTGGCTTCACACCGGCCCAGCTTCAGCACCTCGTCGAAACTGAGCCGCGCTTCCCAGGCAAACCCGCCGCCCGCATGGCGGCGAGGCACGCGTCGACCCTGTCCGAATCCGCACCCGAGGCCTACGCGCGCGCCCTGCTCATCGAAGCCGGCATCACCGACGTCCGCGCCAACGTCACACTCACCCGGTGGAGGTACCGCGTTGACCTGCTGATTAACGGCTGGTTGGGAGTTGAGATCGATGGGCGCGTGAAGTACGACGACACCACCTTCGGCCCTGCGCACAAGGCACTTCTCGACGAGAAAACGCGCGCCGACCGCCTCGGCAACGCCGGCCATCCCCTGCTCCGGTACGCGCCGCGCTACCTGGAGGAGCACCCCGAGGAGTTCGTCGGAGCGGTGCGGGCGCGCCTCGAACTTGGCCGTTAGGTGTGCGGGGTTTTGTTCATATGCAGGGCTCGATATGCGTAAGTGCAGGTCGGCGCGTTTTCAGAAATTTTGGCCAATTTTCCGCAAAACGCCGTGACCAGGGGTTACGCATATCGAGCCCTGCATATGAAGCGCGAAGGGCCTACCGGAACGGGACCTCACCGATCGTGCGGCGCAACTTCCGGGTGCGCAGGCGTTCGGGGCGCCGGGCAAGCTTCTCCATCGCACGCACGGCACACATGACGTGGGCTTCCTTCGAGTTGGAGTAGAACGCCTGGGCGCCGGCGGGCAGTTTCGGCACAGCGTGCAACGGCAGGTCGGACACCGCGAGCAGGGTGCCGTAGGGGACGCGGTAGCGGTAGCCGTTGGCGGCGATGGTGCAGGACTCCATGTCTACGGCTGCGGCGGTGGATCCCCGGAGCCATTCCCACAGGTCCTGCGGGTCTTTCCACTCCCAGTTCCGGTCGCCGGTGGACAGGACGGTGCCGGTGCGCATCAACGACGTGTCGTCGCCGTACACCTTGGTCACGGCCTTTTCCAGGGTGCGTTGCACTTCGGGGACGGCGGGGATGGGCAGTTCGCGGCGCAGGTAGTCGTCGAGAACGTGGTCGTGGCGTTCGTAGGCGTTGCCGAGGATGAGGTCGCCGATGCGCATGCGGGCGTCCAGGCCGGCGCAGTGGCCGATCATGATCCACGCTTCCGGACGCAGAACGGCCAGCGAGTCGGTGATGGTTTTGGCGTTGGAGGGGCCGACGCCGATGTTGATCATGGTGATGCCGTCGCCGTTTTCGGTGATCAGGTCGTAGCGCGGCATCTGGAACTTCGACCCCAGCTCCAGGTCTTCGAGCGCGACGGTGTCGGAAACTGTTTCGCCGGAGGGGAGGACGAGGCGGGTGTAGCGCGAGTCGGGGTCGGAAAGTTCACGCAGGCCGAAGCGCACGAATTCGGTGACGTGCATGGCGTAGTTGGTGAACAGGATGTAGCGCTGCAGGGTGTCTACGTCGATGCCGGTGTAGTGCTCGAGTCGCGCGATGGCGAGGTCGAAGCGTTGCGGGCCGAAGTGGAACAGGGGTTTTTCCGGACCGTGGAAGGCGTCCCAGTGGCCGTCGACAATGGCGTCGTGGACGTCGTCGAGGGCGGGTCGGGGCAGGTTGCGTGTTTCGTCGATAGGCGGTGTGCCCTTGATGTAGGCGGGCGGGATGACGATATCGGAGTACTCCACACGCATGGAGCACGGATAGTTCGAGGTCAGCGCCTCGAGTTGGGCGATGAGGTAGTCCTCGAGCAGGTCGGGGCGGGAGAGGACGGCGGAGGAGGTGCCGGCTTTGTCGACGTAGCCGAAGGTTTTGGAGCGGTCGATGGGGCGCCATTCGAGCACGTCAACGGTGAGTTTGGGGTAGCGCACTTCCCCGTAGCGTTCGAAGTCCCCGGCGCGTGCAATGTCGCACGACGCGTTGTACAGGGCTTTTAGCTTTTCGACGACCTCACGTACCTGGTTCATACCCCGCCAGGCTACTCACGAATGAGCACGCGGCGCACGGCTTCGGCGCGGCGACCAAACTCCTCTGCGGGAACGCCTTCGCGGATGCACTGCTCAATGAGTTGCTGCATGCCTGCGATGTAGAACCGGGCCATATCGTCGACAAGCTTCATGTCCGCGTTTTCCCAACGGGCGGCGCGGGGCAGGAGTTGTTCGCGCATGGTGGGCAGCATGACCTCGTAGACCTGGTTATCCAGGAGGCTGTGGATCGGCGAGTCGATGATGCGCGTGGCGGCGGTGTAGTGACCAGCGGTCGCCTGTGCCAGTGCAGTGACCGACGCTTCAAAGTTCTTGTCAATGCTGAATCGTTCCGCGAAACTGCCGTAGGCCGCCAAGACCCACTGCGCTGCGGTGGCGAGCACGAGGGCGTCGCGGTCCTCAAAGTGCTGGTAAAACACCTGACGGCTCACGCCTGCTTCTTTCACGATTTGCGAGACGTTGAGCTCAGCGACTTCGTAGTCGTTGAGGAGGCGCATGGTGGCGTCGATTAGCGCCTTGCGAGTGCGCAGCGCGCGCGGGTCTTGGCTGTCCGAGCGGCGGCCCGGGAGGGTAGTTTCAGTCATCCCATGTCTCCAAAAGATTTCCGACATTAGTGTTATGTGGTATGAGCCTAACCGATGACACCCTGGAACTGTTACATGCCCTTATTAGAAATGGATGCGTCAACAACCTAACGGCAGATTCTGGACACGAGGAAAGAAACGCCCGCACGCTGCAGGAATTCTTCGGGGATACCCGTGTAGACGTAGAACGCTTCGAACCCCATCCGGGTCGAGTTTCCGTAGCGTTTTCCATCGAAGGCACCGACCCCAACGCTGAGCCACTCACCCTTTTGGGCCACACCGATGTCGTGCCCGTCGACGAGGATAAATGGACAGTTGACCCGTTCGGGGGTGAGATCAAAAACGGCCGCATGTACGGGCGCGGCGCCACCGACATGCTCTACATCACCGCAGCGATGGCGGCGGCTGTGCGCGACGTTGCCCTGTCCGGTGTGCGCCCGAAAGGCACCCTGACCTTTGTGGGATGCGCCGACGAGGAGGCCCGTGGCGGCCTCGGCGCGGCGTGGCTTTCGGAGAACGCGTCGTTCCCTTGGGCGAACTGCCTGTCCGAGGAGGGCGGCTCCCACCTGCCTGTGTCCGACGGCTCCGACGCGCTCGTGGTCGTCGTCGGCGAGAAGGGCGCAGCTCAGCGGCGTTTGACGGTGCATGGCGACGCCGGCCACGGCTCCGCGCCGTTCGGCCGCGACATGGCGGTAACCAAGATCGGTGAGGTCGCGCGCCGCATCGCCACCATCACGCCCGAAGTGCGTAGCGACGACATCTGGGAGGGCTACGTCCGCGCCTGGAAATTCGACCCCGACACCGAAAAGGCGTTGCTTCGGGGCGAAGGCTACGAAGCGTTCGGTCAGCTGCAGAGCTACTCCCACGCCATGAGCCACCTCACCATCTCCCCCACCGTGCTGCGTGCCGGCGAGGCGATCAACGTGTTGCCGTCCGTCGCTTGGATGGAGCTCGACATCCGGCCCTTGCCTGGCCAAACGCAAGAAGAGATCGACGATCTGCTGCGGGAAGCGCTCGGCGACCTTGCCGACGAGGTGGAGATCACCCACCTCATCACCGAACCCGGCACCGTCTCCCCCACCTCGGGCCCGCTTTACGACGCCATCGTGGACACCTTCCACGAATTCTTCCCCGACGTCCCCGTCGTCCCGACGATCGCGGCGGGTGGATCCGACCTGCGCTTTGCTCGTCGTAAAGGTGGTGTCGGCTACGGATTCGCCCTCCACGGGCGCGGCGAAACGCTGGGGTCTGTTCTAGGTGAGCTCCACAGCCACGACGAATCCGTCTCCCTCGAAGACGTCGACCTCACGGTCCGGGCGTACCGTTCCCTGATCCGCCGCTTCGTCGGGGCGTAGTTCCGCCATTTCGGTTCATATGCAGGGCTCGATATGCGTAACCGCTGGTCACCGCGTTTTCCGAATTTCGGCCACAATTTCTCGAAAACCCTCCTACCTGGACTTACGCATATCGAGCCCTGCATATGAAGGTTTCACGCCCTTCCAAGGCTCGCACCACCTGTCACATCTGCCCCATCCGTGACATACTGTCCCGCATGAAGTTTCGTACTCTCGCTATGACCGCGGCGCTGGCCGGCACGATCGCCGCCGCGCCGACCGCCCAGGCTGACGCCATCGACGACACCCTGGCGAAGCTGCCGTCCGGTCCAATCTCGTGCGACCAGGCCTCCCGCTACTGGACCAACGACGCCGACTACCAGCAAAAAGTCCGCCAGGCGCGCACGATCGCGATGTTCGACCGTCGCGGCCCGCAGATCCTGGATGCGCTTTCGCGTGTCGACGAAGCCGCCAACCGCTGCGGCCTCAAAGGCACCACCGGCGGCAACAACACCAACTCCAACAACGCCAACAACGCCAACAACGCTGCGCCGAAGCAGAACGCGCCCGCGCAGCAGCCAGCACCTGCCCAGCAACCAGCCCCGCAGCCAAAGCAGCAGCCGAAGATTCAGCCACAGTTCCCGGAGCGCATCAACCTCACCCCGGCTGGCGTGCCGTCGGTTGATGTGCCGGTCGCGGGCGTGACCACGCTGCAGTTGCCGGACCTGCTGAAGATGCTGCAGGACGCGTTGGCGCAAATCCTGGCTTACTTCAACATCCAGCTGTAAAGCTCGTTGCCGTCGGCGTGGATTCGCACGCCGGGCGTGGGGTCAAGCCACAGGTCGGTCTGGAGGGTGTGTTCGCCGTCGGTGCAGGTAAACGAGATCGTTTCGTTGGTTTTATCCAGCACCTCAACGCGTGCGCGTGTGAGCCATGCGTTGCGGCGACGCACCCCAATCAGCTTCTGATACTCCGTAAAAATCCACCCACCCAGTGGCGAGAGTTCGGCCGGGGTGGTTGGCAGGGCGGGGCGGACGGCGTCGTCGGCAGACCAGCCCTCGCCGCGGGTGCCGGTGAAGCCTTGTTCATCGCCGTAGTAGATCGACGGCATGCCGGGCACGGTCATGAGAATCGCGGCGGCGAGGATCAGTTTGTCGGATCCGACTGTGGAGGCGATCCTGTCCACATCGTGGTTGCCGATGAACGTGTTGGTCAACAGGTCGGCGGGGTGGCGTTCGAGGGCATGGGCGAGTTCCCAAAAGTTGGCGTCGGCAAGCGATGACCAGGTGGCTTTCCACAGTTCATACTGGGTGACTGCGTCGAGCGTGCCGGCCGCGGCGATCTCTGCGTAGTCGCCGTGGATGACCTCCCCGAGGAACATTGCGTCAGGGAACTCCTCGCGAACGCGGGAGAGCACGTCGCGCCAGAATTCGGACGGGACGGCGTAGGCGACGTCGAGGCGCCACCCCGCGATGCCGCGGCGCAGCCAGTGGCACATGATGTCGACGACCGCATCCCGGATCTCTCGCTCGTCGTGGTGGAGTGTGGCCAGTTCGTTGTGACCCTCCCAGTCCGTGTCGCCGGCAAGACCTTGCTCAACCCAAGGGTGGGTGCGGGCCACGTGGTTAAAGACCCCGTCGAGCATTATGTTGATGCCACGGGTTGCGCAGGCGTTGATAAGCCAGTCGATGTCGGTGTCGTCGCCAAGCCTTGCGTCAATGCGCAGGTGGTCGAGGGTGTCGTAGCCATGGGTGACCGACTCGAAAATGGGACCGAGCAGCAGGCCATTGCAGCCGAGTTCGACCAGGTAGTCCAGCCACGCCTCGAGTCCGCGTAGGCGGTGTGCGGCATCTTTAGTGTCGCGGATCGGCGCGCCGAGCGCGGCGAGCGGGTAGACGTGCCACCAGATTGTGCGATCCAACATGTGCCCGAGCCTACGCACCGAGCAGCGCCAGCGGTACGACCGCGATTCCGTCGGGGCGGCGGTAGGCGCGGGTGCCGGTGGTGAGGATCACCGCGTCCACAACATCGTCCGGGAGTTTCTCGCGCAACCAAAGCAGGTGCTTGACGTCGTCGTCACCCACGTTGGCGGCCAGTTTGACCTCCAATGCCACGATCGCACCGTCTTGGTCCTGCGCAATGAGGTCGACCTCTCGATCCCCTTTGACCGTGCGGAAGTGGCCGACGGTACCGAAGGATGCTTGCGCCGCTACCCGCACGGTGAGGGTGGCGAGCGACTCGAACAGTGGTCCGAGCAGATAGTTAAACCGCCCCGTGAGTTTCGCAGCTGGAATCTCCAGCAGACGCAGGACAAACGCTGGGTCCGCAAGCTGGTGTTTCGGTGCTTTCGCGAGGCCAGCGAACGGGGAGCGTCGCATATCCCAAGCTGGCACGGGGTCCAGCATCCACAACTCGGCGAGTTTTTCTCTGTACACCATCGTCGTGGATTTAGCGGGTTTGTTGGTTTGTCCGGGCGTGGCTGCGTCGAGAATCTCCTGGTAGCTCGTCGTCGTGGAGCTGGCTGCTGCGTACGCCGCTAGCCAGTTCATCAACGCTGTTGGGTTGCGCGCGGTGTAGCCCTGCTCAGGGAGGTCGCGATCCACCACACGGGTGAGATAGGAGTCCAGCTGCTGGTTGCGGAGTACCGGTGGCGCTTCATAGAAGCCCGGGAAGCCGCCGGACGCTATCGCGTCAATGTAGTCTTTCAGGGTTTTGTCGGTCTCGCCTGCGATGGTTGCGTCACCTTGAAAAAGTTCGCGCATGCTTATCGACGACTCCCAGCCACGCCGTTCAAACAACGCCAACGGTCTCATTCGCATTGACAAGATGCGCCCTGCTCCGCTGTGAGTATCAGTCCCGGCTACGGGAGTGGCTGAGCCGGTCAGGAGAAAACGCCCGGCGGGAGCACCATTATCCACCGCCCGCCTGACGTAATCCCAGGACTCGGGGTGGCGCTGCCATTCATCGATCAAGATCGTGCCATCAGGGCTTGCGGTGAACGCCGGATCGGAGGCGAGAACTCCGGCACCCTCATCCGTGTCGAGCTTGAGCACCGTCGGCGCTCGCCGGCGCGCAGTTTCGGTTTTGCCGACACCTTTCGGCCCCTCAACCGCAATAGCAGACGCATACGGAAGGAGCTGGTCAAGTTGGGTGTCTACGGCCCGTTGCAGGTATCCCATAGACACGAACCATACCAATTTTCCGTCGTGAATCGGTCGTTTTTTCCGTCATGAATCGGTCGAATTTTCCTCCCTGCGCCGAATGAGCGGCTGCAGGCCCTTGGCGATGCGCTCGCGCCACTCCTTGGCAATTTCTTCGTAGCCGCTGTCGTGGGGCCGCATGCCGCGGTGGGTGAAGTTGACCTTGGTTTTGCCGGATTCGTCCTCTTCGATGTCAAAGATGAGGGAGGTGTCGTCCCACTCGTGGTCTTCCTTGGGGTTGTCGGTTGGTTCGACGTCCCAGACGATGCGTTTGCCGTCGTCGGCTTCCTTGACGGAGAAGCCGACGTAGCGGTCGTCGTCGGAGTAGTGGAACTCGGAGCCTTGTTCGGCGGCGTCGCCTTCGACGCGTTCATCCCACCAGGTTTTGGGTTTGGTGATCGCTTGGTAGACCTCTTCGCGCGTGGCGGGGACGGAGAAAGATGCGGTGAAGTCGCGGATGGCTTGGGCTGTGGTGCCGTCGGCAAACTCGTAGTCCGACAGCGTGTGGTCCGGGTCGTAGATGGAGATGTTGTAGCCCTCGTCCCGGTACTGCATGAGGCCGTCTTTGATCAGGTCGCGGCCGGCCTTGTTAAATGCGGTCACGCCAGAGACGTCAAGGATGAGGTTTGTGCTGGTCAGACGGCGCTCGGAAAGACCACGCAGGATCCTTTCGGCGGAGGTGAACGTGATCATGCCTTGCAGTTCGACGATTTCGGCGTCGTCGCGGCGTTCAATGCGACGGATGCCCGGCGCGAAGTAGAAGTTCGACGACAGCAGGTTCAGCCCCATGGAGCTGGACAGTTCTCGGAAGATTTTCACGCCGCGCACGGAGTTGCCCTGTTTATCCAGGCGCGGGCTTAGCGACGCAATACCTAACTGGCCTGGCAACGTCCCGATCAAACCGCCGGCCACGCCTGACTTCGCAGGGATGCCGACGTTGACCATCCAGCGCCCGGAGGCGTCGTACATGCCTGCGGAGACCATGACTGCCTGGGCGAGGCGAGCTGCTTCCGCCGAGACGATGCGCTCACCGGTGACCGGCTGGATGCCAGCGTTGGCAAGGGTGGCAGCCATGACGGCGAGGTCTTTCACGGTGGCCAGAATGGCGCATTGGGCGATATAAGAGGCGACGGCCTCGTGGGCATCGTCGCTAATCGTGCCCGCTTCGCGCAGCATGTGGGCGAACGCCTTGTTGCGGTCGGCGGTTGCCTTCTCGGATTCGAATACCCGCTGATCAATGCTCAGTTCGCGGCCGGCAAGGCGGGAGAAGTAGGCGCGGAGTTTCTCGCTGCGCTGCTCCACGGGGATGTCGGGGCCGCCGATAAGTTGGTTGACGGTGATGGCGCCGGCGTTGATAAGTGGGTTGGCGGGGCGGCCTTCGTCGTCAAGCGAAAGCGCGTTGAATGCCTCACCGGAGGGCTCAACGCCGACGTGGGCGTGGACCTCATCGGGACCGTACATGTCCAGCGCCAGCGCGTAGACGAACGGTTTGGAGATGGACTGGATGGAGAACTTGTAGTCGCAGTCCCCGACCGCGTAGAGCTGTCCGTCCGCAGTGCAGAGTGCGAGGCCGAGCTTGTCGGGGTCAGCGTGTTTGAGCACGTCGATGTAGTCGGCGCGGTGGCCGGAGTCGTGGTCGCGCACGGATTCGACGATGTCCTGCAGGTATTCAGTCACTGGCGAAGGCATGGTGGCAAGTGTAGGCCCGAGCACGACACATTCGAACATGTTCGAACACCTGTTCGCCTCGTGTCGTGCGCGGTGGTTAGATTCACCTCATGAGCGATTACAGTGGCACCGCCCGCCCACACGGCCTTGAAGTTACGTGGAAGATCTGGGGCGATCTGAACGACCGCGATCTGCACAACGTGCAGGCTTTTATGGACGACTTCTTCGCGGTCTGGAAACCACGCCCGACCCGTGGTTTTAAAACTCCCATGGACTACGCGACGCTCGCGTATGCGCGGCAGTGCTTTGACCTGGCGGGAGACGCAGCCGACATGCACGTCTCCGATCAGTTTTTCTACCTCGACGCGCTGCGGCAGGCGATGGAGCAGTTGGAACGGGTCGAACCCCGGTTTGTCTACGCCCACTCTCTCGCCCGGTACGCAACGCAGCTTGCGGGTGAGTTCGATATCGAAGACGCGATGGACGGCGCCTGGGACGAGCTCCGCGCGGTGATGCCTCAGCCGTTGACGCGGCCGATCCCAGGAGTGACCGAGTACGCGATTGTCGACGACACCCAGTCCCCCGCCGACTTCGACATCATGCGCCTGCCCGACCCCGACACGTTTAGCGTGCGTATCGGCTCACTCACCGCAGACGAATTCGTCCGCGAAGGACGCCAGGTGTTTTCACTGGACATGGTCCCGGAGGAGACCGTCCCACTGGTCTTTATCGACCGCGCATTTCCCCTCGGAAGAGTATCTCTGCGGGTGGACGTGGACGACGACGGCACGGAGCTGCCACACGAGATCCTGCGCGATGTGCGCGTCGGCATCGACGACTACCTGGACAGCCTGGTGGGCTGCGGCACGAGCGCGGTCGAGTACTACTTGTCGTGCGCCCGCGCCCAGGAGTGTACGGGCCTACTGGTCGAATCCCCCGCTGCGGGCCCGCTCGTTGCTGCGGTCGGCGAATCGCTACATCACGTTGTGGCCCGTAACCCTTCCGCGGCACCCGCGCGTTTGCTTTACGACGAACTCACGTCCACCACCGATCCCGACCTGATTTTCGAGTACGCAAATGCCATCTACCACTGGATCCCGCGTGACTTTCGTGTCTGTTTCCCCACCAGCAACACACCGGAGGCGGACGCGTTGAAAGACGCGCTATTCGAGTCGTTTAGGGAGCAAGACATCGGATTTGCCCGGGTGGTGCTACGCGGGCGGCAACAACAGAACCAGGCTCCGCTGTTGAACCACTTCGCTGTGGACTTTTTAGACACGTTCGGGGAGGCGGAGGACCTGCCGTATTCAAACTGTTTCCTCATCCAAGACATCGACTCCGCAACACGCGACCTGTTTTAAAACGGCTATAATCGTGTTTATTCGATCCGCGACTTCAAGGAGGCCCTGATGTACGTTGACACGTTCCCCGACTCGAAACGCAAGTATCTCTCGGATGCGCACGCTGAGACTGTGAAGGCCACGCTCGCACCGGTCGCCGACAACATGCAGACCATCGCGACCACCTTCTACTCCAAGATGTTCGCGGCGCACCCGGAGCTCATCTCCGACCTGTTCAACCGCGGCAACCAGAAGCAGAACGCACAGCAGAAGGCGCTGGCCGCGTCGGTGGTGAAGTTCGCGGCGCATCTTGTCGACGACTCCCAGCCCGACCCCGTGATGATGCTCGACCGCATCGCGCACAAGCACGTCTCCCTCGGCATCACGGAGGACCAGTACCAGATCGTGCACGACAACTTGATGGCCGCGATCGCCGAAACGCTCGGTGAGGCCGTCACACCCGAGGTGGCCGAGGCCTGGGACGCGGTCTACTGGCTGATGGCGGACGTACTGATCAAGCACGAAAAGGAGCTCTACGCCTCTGACGGTGTGGCGGATGGCGATGTGTTCCGCCGCGGCACGGTGACCGCCAAGGAGGCCCTGAGCGAAACGGTCACTGCGTTCACCGTTGAGGGGGATTTCTCCGCGCCGAAGCCTGGGCAGTACACGTCGATCGGCGTGAAGCTCGACGACGGCGCCCGCCAGCTGCGTCAGTACTCGATCATCGATGGCGACGCATCGCACTACCGCATCGCGGTGCAGAAAGACGGCGAAGTGTCGTCGTACCTGCAGGAGCGCGTCGCAGTCGGCGACACCGTCGATGCCACTCTCGCCGCCGGCGATCTCGTGCTGCGCCCGGGCGAGAACCCGATTGTGCTCATCTCCTCCGGCATTGGTTCGACGCCGCTGACTGGTATCCTCACGCACCTGGTCAAGCACGACGATCCGCGTCGGGTGACCTACGTGCACTCAGACTCGTCGGAAGCCACTTGGGCGCAAGCGCAGGAAAGCCGCGACCTGGTGGCCGCGCTCAACGACGGCTCGATCCACCCGTTCTTCCGCGACAGCGGTGAGCGCATCGACATCCACAACATCGATGTCGCAGGCGCCGACGTCTACCTCTGTGGCGGGACCGGCTTCTTGCAGTCGCTACGCGACGACCTTGCCGCCCTCCCGGAAGACAAGGCGCCAGCGAACGTCTTCTACGAGCTGTTCAGTCCGAATGACTGGCTCGTGTCCTAAGCACGCTTGGTCAGCCGGGCACCGCACTCCCCCGGCCTGTCGTGGGGGCGCAGTTGCACCTTGACGCCGCCAAGCCTCCCGTCCAGAAACCCCTCGTGCAGCGCACAAATTACCGGAGCCGGACGTTTGTTGCTCTCGGTGACAAACGGGCAGGCATTGAGGCTAAGTTCGCGCACTTTCCGGGTGGTCGCATCTGGACGCTGCAGCGGGTCAAAGCCCAGCTCGCGCAGCAGTTCCGCGATTTGTCGTTCAGCCGTGGCCAGGTCCACCTCATCTGCGCCGTTGTCGCGACCTTCGTTCACACGGTCTGCCCACTCGCGGCCAAGTGCCTTGGCGGCATCGGTGTCGTCGGCAGACAGTTGGCTGGCCAGCACCTCCACGAGCGACACAATCGCACCCGATGCCCGGCTCGTAGGCGCAACGCGTGCGGTGTAAATATGCGACGGGCGCCCCCTGCCAGAACCAGTGGCAACCCTGCGACTGATCACCCCGGCGGCCATGAGCTCGTCGAGGTGCCCGCGCACAGTGTTGGGATGCATGCCCAGTGCTTCGCCAATTTCAGCAACCTGGATGCCTTCGGCGTGGGACTGCACCTCTTGGAAAACCTCGACTTGTTTCGCGCTCAGGCGGTGGACGGCGGTTATCAGCTCACCAGCTGGCCGCGGAGCATACCTACGTTCCATGCGCGTTCTCCTGAGGGGTGTATCAAGTCCGCCAAAATTATATGTGTTGCTGAGTTGTAGTCCAACTTGGTTTTTCTCGGATTATACAATCTCAACGTCATCAACGAACACCAAAGGAGCCGATCCGTGGCACGCACAACGCACTTCGCCGCCTGGTCCGCAGTGACTGCGCTCGTCGCTGGTACCGCAACGGCAGCGACATTGCTCGCACCTGCGCAAGGTGAGATCCCCACCGGCGACGACGTCGTCCACGTTGATGTGGACATCGAAGGCATGCGGTTTATCCCCGACCGTGTCGAGGTTCCACGTGGCACCAAACTCGTGGTCAACCTGACAAACTCCGGCGACAAAGAACACGACCTGAAAGTTGGCGAGGGATACTCGGGCCGACTCAGCCCCGGCGAGAGCGCGAGCGCCTATTACGGCGAGTTCAACGTTGACACGCTCGGGTGGTGCACCATCGCCGGGCACAAAACAATGGGGATGCTCTTTAGGGTCGACGTGACGCCTTAATCAACGCCACCTGCGCCTTCACGGCCCGTGCGAGCAGCGGAATGAACGCCACGAGCACGCCAAATACGACGAAGGACAGCACAATCCGCGCGTAGGAATTGTTCACCGCCAGCCATGCCAACAGCGCCACATTGAACAGGCCGACGCGCACGTAGGCAGCCCGGTTGAGTTCACGGAGCCCGGCCTTCACCGCTGCCGGCCCACCGCCCATCATGGTTGGCATGAGGTAGCTCATCGCGCCGATGAGCAGTTGTGCTGCAAACCCGAGCAGCAGCGGCAACGTTGGAATGTCGGTAGATCCGCCGAACAGGCGCACCGCGTACCAAGTCAGCCCGCCAATCAGCCACGCAACCGCGAACAGGGCCGATAGCGCTGGGTAGGTGATGCGACCTCGGGGATCGCGAAGCACCGTCAGCGCGTTAACCACAAAGCCCTGGTAGAGCCACGCCCAGCCCGCAACGATCACCATGGTGCCGATGCCGGTAACCACGGACATCCGCAGCAGCGCACCCGCGACCGCCACGGTGACGCCAGCGCCAGCGAGCACCAGTGCCACACCGACCCTCCCCACGGCGCGCGTGCGCCACATCGCGGGAAACAGCACGCTCAGCGCGCCCATGGCTGCAAAGCCGACGAAGCCGCCAACGTTGATGAACATGTGCGCCTGGCGCACCGCACCGTGCCACTGACCAGGCAGTCCGGCCGACAGCGCCGCGCCGAACAGCGCACCGACCGGCAGACAGCACGCCGAGGCCACGAAGCCGTACACACTCGCATTGCTTCGTTGCGACGCCCTCACCTGCCCCGCCAACACCACCGCATGCCACGCCACCACAATGCCGACGACCAGCGCGCCGACCCAGGTCAGCCAGTACCACAGCGCCACCTGACCAACGAGCGTGGCAACGACGCCGGCGTTGAGCAGATAGGTGCGGGTGAGCTGGGCGGGGCGGGTGGCGTCGTCAAGCTTGCGCCCCAGGAAGCGCTCAGTGAGCGTCTGCGACCACAACAGGATCGAGTTTGTCAGAATGCCCAGCGTAAAAATGTGGATGAGCAGCCACGATCCCTCAGGGATGAACGGGTGGACAAGCCCCACGATGATGAACACGCCCATCCAAATGCTCACCGGCTTGGAGGCTTTGCGGTGCCACGCCCGCGGATTCATATCAGGCATTGACCGACCCCGACTTCGGGTTGTCGCGGAAGCACCACCACGTGGCCGCCGCGAACACAACCGCAGATACGGCCAGCACGAACAGCACATTCTCGTACGACTCGGTGTACGTCGCGCCACCATCCAGACCCCGCTGGAGCAGCGAACCGGTCAGCGCGACGGTGGTCAGGGTGCCGAACTCGTAGGAGACCTCCTCCACACCCGCCGCCATGCCGGAACGGTTCATCGGAGCCGCGCCAATGATCGCAATCGACGACACACTCATCACCGAGCCCACCGCAAAGCCTAACACCGCAAGCGACACAACCTCGAACAGCACGCTATGCGACGACGCGCCCACCACCAGCAGACCAGCCCCCACCACCGATAACGCGAAACCACCAGCGATCAACGGCATGAAGCCAACCTTGTGCAAAAACGCGCCACCGAGCGTCGACGCGGGAATGGCGGCCACGGCCATGGCGACGACGGTGGTGCCGGCCTTCAGGGGCGTAAATTCGTCGACAAGCTGTAGCTTCTGCGTCGTCATCAATTCCGCGCCCGCCATGATGAACATGCCACCCGCCGCGGCAACAACGCCGCCGGTGAACATGCGGGACCGGAAGATGTCGAAGGTGAGCAGCGGGTCATCGAGGCGCGCCTGACGCCGCACAAACAGCCACGAGCCCAACACGCACGCCACGATCGAGCCGACCAGCAGCGCGACGCTTTGGGTGTTCGCAGCCTGCTTGATCGCCATCGTCAGGCCCGACAGCGCAACCAGCGAATACAGCGAAGAAATGACATCCCACGCCTTGTTCGGATTCGGCAAATTCGGCGGAGCAAGCCACATCGTGAGCGCAAGCGCCAACAGCACAATCGGGACGTTGATGAGGAACACCGAACCGACCCAGAAGAACTCCAGGAGCAGACCACCAACCATCGGGCCCAGCGCACCACCAACAACGGCAACCGCGCCCCAAATACCGATGGCCAGGTTGCGCTCGCGCTCGTCGGAAAACGTCAGACGGATCAACGCCAACGTCGCCGGCATCATCACCGCCGCGCCCACGCCAAGCATCGCGCGTGCCGCGATCATCTCAGCCGTGCCCGGCGCGAACGCCGCCCCCAGCGACGCCACACCGAAAATCACCAAACCGATCAGGAACATCTTGCGGTGGCCCACCCGGTCCCCCAGCGTGCCTGTGCCAAGCAGAAGGCCCGCAAGTGCGAGCGGGTAGGCGTTAATGATCCACAGGCCCTCGCTGGGACCTGCGCCGAGACTACGTTCAAGCGCGGGCAACGCCGTGTACAAAATTGAATTATCCAGCCCGATCATGAGCAGGCCGAGAGATACAACAGCAAAGAAGCCCCAGCGCTGCGCGGGTGTGCTGGTGGATTCCATGCGGGGAATACTACCGCGCGGTTCTTTTTCACCTTGTCGCAGGATCTACGCCAGGTAGGCCGCACCTTGCTGCATAAGTCGCTCTAAGTACAAATAGCGCTGCTTAGTCACCCAACCACTGCCTTTACCGGACGCAGTATTTTCAATTTCACTTGGCAAAGTCCGATGCGCTCCAAGTGGTTGCGTTTCGTCCTTTGAGGTCAACACAAACGCTTGATACCGACCTTCAACCCCACTGCCATCACACCATCCATTTTGAGATAGCTCTTCAATGGCTTGCGCGATTTTCCGCAGTTCAGGCCTGTTGCGGTCTTTTGCCTCTTTCCTTAAGAGCCGCGCCTCGTTCAAATTCCAGGTGATATTGTCCTGCCGATACTTGACCGCAGGAATCTCAGTTTGAATCTTTCTGTCAACATAAAACGCAAGATGACGCACAGGACGAAACGTTCGTCCTGATTTACAGACATACACAGACGTCTTTTTATAAAGCTCCCATTCCTTCTTTCCAGGAACTAACAAAGTATCTGCTGGTTCGGTCGGGCGCCGGTTGTACAGGGACTCAACGCGGTCTACTGCCTTAAGAAAATGCTCGAACGCAGGATCAACATAGTTCGCCACCGCAAATATTCGATCGCATTCAAACGGGACATCGGTATCAAGAATCGAATCGTGGTGAGCCACGCGATTACGAAAGTTCCTAATCCCTTCCACTGCGGCGCCAACCTGCCGTTTCCGTGTAGTTGGTAGGGGCAATCCGC
>NZ_KV827995.1:5714-15483 GCF_001836265.1 Corynebacterium sp. HMSC036E10 | reverse complement strand
GAGCAATACGATCCCTGACGTTATGAAACGTCTGTCGTGAGATCTGCTCATCCTTGCAAAACTGCTTGATGGTTTTTCCGTCGCGGACCGGATCGAAATCCGCGATCTTTCTGCGTGTGTGCGATGAAATAGCCATCCGACCATTTCACCGGTTCAGTGTCCAAAAAGTCTCTAGACATCACGTCCAATAAGTAACTGGACTCCATGTCCAAAAAGTCATGAGACATGACAGCGGCGAGCTAGACGATCAGCGAAAACTAGACTGCGGTCGGCGCCTTCTTCGACTGTCGCAGCACCATCACCGAGCCGAGCAGGCCCAGCAGCAGGAACAGCGCAGAGAACCCGATCGACCAGGCGGCGGCGTCGGCGAACCCGCTGGCCAACTGCTCTACAACCACACTGCGGGCGTCGCCGAGGGGTGCGGTGAAGGGGTCGGAGGGGGTGGCGTCGCGAAGTTGCCCGATCATCGAGCCCGCGGACGCCTGGGTGGCGTCGGACAGCTTGGACAGCACATTGTCGGGCACCCCGGCGACGGCGTCGAGCGAGGCCGGGATGGTGCGCGC
The DNA here is from genome assembly GCF_001836265.1 of Corynebacterium sp. HMSC036E10. Taxonomy (NCBI): domain Bacteria; kingdom Bacillati; phylum Actinomycetota; class Actinomycetes; order Mycobacteriales; family Corynebacteriaceae; genus Corynebacterium; species Corynebacterium sp. HMSC036E10. The sequence goes on along the minus strand of NZ_KV827995.1, from coordinate 14,920 downwards.
CATCGCCGCTGCCAGGGCGGATCCCGCGATCGCGGCGCCCATGGCGGAGCCGAGTTGGCGCACCGTGGACTGGGTGGCCGAGCCCGCGCCCGACTGCGCTTCGGGGATGCCGGCGAGCACCGTCGAGGTCAACTGCGCGGAGGCGAGGCCGAGCCCCACGCCGTAGACCACGAGTGCACCGACGGTGAACCAGGTGGAGCCTTGCGTTGCGACGACCCCAGCCAACAGCCCAACACCAACCACCTCAAGCGCAAGACCAAGCACGACGACACCCGGCGCGCCGAGACGAGCCGCCAGGTGGCGGGCGGAGGCGCCGGAAACGAACGCGCCGAACGCCATCGCGGCAAGGACAAGGCCGGTGCGCACGGTAGAAAGGCCCACGGCGTTGACCAGGAACAACGGCAGGACAAACATGAGGGCGAACTCGCCGACGGCAACCATGGCGGCGGTGAGGTTGCCCCAGGAGAAGGTGCCGACGTTGAACAGGGAGAGATCCAGAAGCGCATCGCGGCCGTTGCGCGCGCGGTGCAGTTCCCAGCGCACGAACAGGGCAATGAAGATCAGGCCGATACCGATGGCAAACGGCACAGGCGAGACAGTCCAACTCTCCGGCCAGGACCAGGAACCAAGACGCAGAGTTTCTTTCTTCTCCCACCAGCCGAGCGTGGTCGCCTCGATGAGCCCGAACACGACAAGACCGAAGCCGATGGCGGAGGTGAGCAGGCCGTCGACGTCGACACCCCGGACGTTGCGTTTACCGTGAGTTTGCGGCACCCAGGCGAAAATCCCCAGCAGCACCAGCAGGCCGAGCGGAAGGTTTACCCAAAAGATCCACTGCCAGGAGAAGTACTGTGTGAGCACCCCACCGAGCAGCGGGCCGAGCGCCGCCGTGCCGCTCATTACGGCGCCCCACACACCGAACGCGGCGGCACGGTCCTTGCCGTGGAAGAGCGAATTTACCGACGACAACGTCGCCGGCAGCACCAATGCACCACCGACGCCTTGGACGGCGCGGGCTGTGATCAGGGTGGTTGCGGTCGTCGATAAGCCTGCAAGCAACGAGCCACCAATGAACAGCGCAACGCCTGCGGCGAACGTGGTGCGGCGACCGACGCGATCACCGAGGCGACCGGAGCCGAGCAGCAACGCCGCGAAGATGACGTTGTAGATCGCGTTGACCCACTGCGCGTTGGTGAGGCTGAGGTCGAGGGCGGTGATCATCGTGGGCAGGGCGACGCCAACGATGGTGCCGTCCATGACAATCAGCGCCAGCCCTGCGGCGAGGACCGCGAGGGCCTTCCACCGGCCGGGGTGTTGTTCAGTGGTGGCGGTTGGGGTGTGCACTGTAGTCATGGGGTTCCTTTCGACCTTCACGACAGTAGGCCTGGGAACCACCCGGATTCATCAACCGATCGGTCGAAAAAATGCACACCCTTTCGGTTTAGAAGTAGTGCTTGTACAGGTAAAACCCAACAGCGCCGAGGCCGGTAAGCACCAGCAGAATGCTCGGCACGATGATCGCAAGCGGCGAGGTGCTCGAGGACTTCGCCGAGCCATCTTCCTTCCCTGCCGGGATCTCCAGCGATTCCGTGATGGTTGTCGTTGCGCTCGTACTCTTATCGACGACCGACCCCTCCGGAATTTCCACCACCGTAGTAGCCGCTGCCGTGGTGGTCGGTGCAGCCTCCGACGGCTTCGTGGTCGGCGTTACCTTGGTGGTCGACGTCTTGGTCGACAACCGCGGCGTCGAAGACGGCGCAACATCAGACGGACGCGAGGTCGTGGTGACCTTCGTCGCCCGAGTCACAGTGGTCGGCGTGGCCTTGGTGGTCGACGTCTTGGTCGAGAACCGCGGAGTCGTAGACGGCGTGACAGCAGACGTACGCGAGGTCGTGGTCACAGTGGTTTCCTTCGACGACGTTGCCTGCTTGGTCGTGGTTGCCTTCTGCGTCGTCGTAGACGGTGCAACCTCCGACAACTTCGTGGTCGTGGTGACCTTCGTCGCCTGGGTCTGCGTAGTTGGCGTGGGCCTCAGTGTCGGGGACGTGGTCGATGTCCGCGAGGTCGTAGAGGTCGTAGTCGGCGCAGACGTGGTTGCCTTCGCGGTCGTGGTGGAACGAGGCGTCGTCACCTCTGGCTTGGTGGTTACCTCAGACGTGGGCTGCGGTTCCGGTTCCGGCTCGAGCGTGGCATCCGGGTGCTGCGCCTTGAACTCCTCAAGATTGTTCTGGGCAGCCTGCAAGACGCTCCAGGCAGCATCCGCAGCTGCCTCGGCTTCGTCGATGCCTTCGCCCCTTTTCTGCGCTGCCCTAGCTGCCTCATCAGCAGCCACGTACTGGTCCTTCGCTTCCTTCACCGCATCCAACGCTTCCTGCAGGGTGGTCGGCTTCGGCAATTCCTCGACGGGAGCCACCTTGGTGGTCTCCTCGGGGGTCGGCTCCGCAGAAGTGGGTTCCTCAACCACGACAGTTTCGATCCCCGTCGTCTCGGTGGTCGGTTCCTCACTGGTCGGTTCCTCGGTGGTCGTTGTGGCCGGGACCGTCGTAACGACGGTGCTGACCTCAGGCGTGGACGGCTCAGGCGTGGACGGCTCAGGAACCACAGGTGCGGGCTCAGAAGTCGTTGGCTCAACCGGCGCAGGAGCAGGCGCAGCAGTCGTGCTCGGCTGCGGCCGGCGGCCGCCGTACTGCTTAAGGTTGTTGTGCTGGATGAGCACCTGTGCGTCCAGGGCCTGCGGGGTAGTCGCGGACTTGCCGCGGTTGTTGCCCACCTTCATCAGCGCACCGTCGCACGAGTGGGCAAGGCCCATGGCGTGGCCGATCTCGTGGGCGAGGGTCATGGTGATGCTCGGTTCGTGTCCTCCACGGATCGTGTCGGGGTTAATCAGCACCCTCATGTTGTGCACGTTGCCGGTGACGCGACCTACGGAGCCGCCGAGGTTAGCCTCCTGGACGGTGACGACTTTGTAGCCGGGTTTGTCCACGTACTCGAAACGCACGAGGCCATTGGTGGCCTTGCGCCATTCGGCGGTGGCGCGGTCGATGTGCGGCTTCAGTCGGTCCGGCGCGTAAAGGTACAGGGTGTTTTCGACGAGGGCGTTTTCGTTGTCGCTAAACACGAAGCGGTCCATGTGCGGGATCGGCGCGCCCCTCTTCGCAGCTGCGGTGGCTTCCTTGCACTCACGGCTGAGTGGGTCGATGTCGACGTGAGCGTGGGCGGTTGCAGGAGCTACGACACCGCCTGCGATCACAGCGGATGCACAGGCGGCGGCGATCAGATGTCTATAATTCACGAACTAAGAGAACATCATTCTCAGCCGTAAATCAAGTCGGGTGTCCTAGATAAGACGACGGCGCGCGAAGGCGTATACGCCGGCACCCAGCACAGATGCGAGCAGCAGCGCGAATAGTGCGCGCACGAGGGTGTTGGAGCCGGTCTCGGCGGCGAGGCCGCGCTGGGCGGTCGCGGCAGTGTCAGCGGCGGCCGCGTCAACGGTTTCAGCGCCGCCACGCTCGGCGGCGTACGGGGCAGCCGGGGCGACGTCGACGTTCAGGTCGCCGGCAGCGCGAGCGGCCTCGATACCCTGGCGCGCGATTTCGCCAGCAAACTTTGCGACGAGCCCATCACTCAACGCAATCTCCTCCGGCGTGACATCCGAGTTCACGCGCAGGACATCGGCGACGAAGGTGTGACCGTTTTTGTTCAGGAAGTAGGTCACGCCGTCCAGGGTGGCCACTGGCGGGAACTTGACCAAGCCGTTGGCAACCGGGTCCGGGTTGGCCGGGTCGACGTTGTCGGCGCCAAGCGGCTTCTCAGCCGCGGCCTGGGTGGCCTCGCCGCCAGACTGCGCCTCAGCCTTCTCCTCTTCAGAGAGCTCCGGAGCGGGAGCGGGTGCCGGTGCCTGCACAGAAGTCTGGGCGTCGCGGATGACGCCGGTGTCGATGAGGCCGGCCACGGCGGCGTCGACAATTGCAACTGCCTTCTCCTGCTGTGCAGAGTCGAGCTGCGCGAACGGCTTGAGCGCCTCCTGCGCGTCAGGCACGTAGTGGGTGCCTTCCTCGTTGAGGAAGTAGGTTTCGCCGCGCGCGTCCTTGGTTTCCTTGGGCAGGTCCTGCGCGTTGGCGTTTGTCATCGGCAGGGCGGCCAGGGCGAGAGCGCCAGCGGCGGCTGCGGCGAGAAGGCGGTTCATTGTGGTCTCCTGAAGTTGAGAAAGTCTAAAGTTCAACTTGAAGTCTACAGTGTCTTGACAGTTTTTACACCAGTCACACGAGAAACTTTTGTCACAATTTGACAAACGGGCGCGACAACGCACCAGAAATCAACGTGGCTGGAAGACGGTTTCCACCTCGTCGTCAGTGGCGGTGCCCTCGAGCTGCCACCCCACCACCGCATTGCGCACCGAGTTGGCCAGCAGGTTCGACGGCTGCACACAACTGATGGTCAGCAGCCTGCCCGGCATCGGCCCGTCACCCCAGATCTCCGGGTTGGAGGCAAGCGACTTCTTGTCAGGATCGTGCAGGTCGGTCGCGCGATACACCAGCCAGTCCTGCCCGGAGGTTTCGGTGCGCACGTAGAGGTAGTCGCCGACGGCGACGTTGTGGTGCTCGGTGGTGCCGTCGTAAAGCTTGTTAAACACCGCGCTCACCCCCGCACCCGTGTGACCCGCGATGACCACAAGATCCTTCGCATCCGTGCCAGGCAGCGCGTACGGGTACCCCTCCCCCGTCAGCGCACACGCCTTATCCAGGCTCTTCGGATCGATCGCGCCATCGACCACCCGGCAATCCTCGGCCTCAAACCCGGCGCGCATCCCCAACACCGGCACAACCATCTCCACCGGCCGTCCCGCTGGAATCTGCGCAGCTGCTTCTCGACGAACCGACGCCTCCGACGACGTCTCTTCCGTGGTGGGGGTTTCGGGGGAAGGCGTGGTGTCGTCGAAAAGCAATATGCGCACGACGAACACAACGATGAGCAGCGCGACAATGCGGCGCACATGATAAACCCAGCGAGGAGTGGACGTCACGGGCGCTATCATACGAGCCATGGAGAATGTCCAAGTCACTGAAGTCCCTGCAGGCGCGCAACTTATCGACGTCCGCGAGGCCGACGAATACGCCGCCGTCCGCGCAACCGGCGCCAAGAACATTCCGCTGTCCGAATTCGTGGCACGCTACAGCGAAATCGACCCGGATCAGGACATCTACCTGATCTGCAAGGGCGGCGGCCGCAGCGCACAGGCCGGCGAATACCTCGAGCAAGCCCTCGGCTGGGACGGCATTTACAACGTCGCGGGCGGCACCACCGCCTGGGTCGAACAAGGTTTGCCGCACGAAAATTAGGCCGTCCCAACCATTGGGACGCCGCAGGGAAGTATGGTGGGGGTATGTCGACGCTTCCTGAACTGCCCTCCGCTCTGCTGAAGTCTCCCCACTTCCAGATCGAACGCGTGCGCAGGCACACCAAGGACGAAGTCGAACGCACCCTGGCCAAGCACGACACCACCATGCGCGAGTACTGGGTGCTGTCCTGCGTGGACGTCGCTCCAATGTCGCAGCGCCAACTGTCCGAGCTGCTGATCATCGACGCCTCCGACATGGTGCGGCTCATCGACTCGCTGGAGAAACTCGGCTGGGTCACCCGCGACCGCGACCCGAAAGACCGTCGCCGCCAGATCGTCGCCGCGACCAAGAAGGGCACGAAGGCGCTGGCCAAACTTGGCGACGACGTGGTTGCAGCCGAGGAGCGCGCACTCGAAGCGTCGTCCCAGAAGCAGCTGAAGAACCTGAAGAAGCTGTCGCAAGCGCTCGAGACGGAATAGCCGTGTAGTCGCCGTGTAGTCGAGCGATGCGCCCCGGATAGGTCTAACCTAATCCGCATGGTTCAAGCCGAGCCCCTTCCCAATCCGCTCCTGCGCAGCCACCTCGCCCCGCCGGAGCGGACACTTATTGATGTCCTTTTCGCCTCCGCCGAAGCCCACCCCGGCGCGGCGGCCATCGACGACGGCGAAGTAATCACGTACGCCGAACTCGTCGAAGAAATCGACCAACGCGCCACCGCCATGCGCACCCAGGGTGTGCCGTACCGGGGCCGCGTCGGCATCCGGATGACGTCCGGCACCCGCGAGTTATACCTCGCTATCTTGTCGACGATGCGCGCCGGCTGCGCCTACGTCCCCGTCGACGCGGACGACCCGGACGAGCGCGCCGAAACCGTGTTCACCGAAGCGGACGTGGACGCCATCTGGACCGACGCGGGCCTGCGGTTGGTGAAGGCGCCGGTTGGTGGTGGCGTGTTGGGCGGCGAGCTTGGCGCGCTTGCGACAGTCACCCCCGACGACGACTGCTGGATCATCTTCACCTCCGGCTCCACCGGCAAACCAAAAGGCGTAGCGGTGACCCACCGCTCGGCCGCCGCCTTCGTGGATGCGGAGGCGCGCCTGTTCTGCCAGGACGAACCGCTCGGGCCCGACGACCGCGTGCTTGCGGGCCTGTCGGTGGCGTTCGACGCGTCGTGCGAGGAGATGTGGCTGGCCTGGCGCCACGGGGCGTGTTTGGTGCCGGCCCCGCGCGCGCTGGTGCGCTCGGGTCAGGATTTGGGCCCGTGGCTGATCCGTCGCGACATCACGGTCGTCTCCACCGTGCCCACGCTTGCTGGCCTTTGGCCGAAGGAGGCCCTGGACAACATTCGCCTGCTCATTGTGGGCGGCGAGGCCTGCTCCCAGGAACTGACTGACCGCCTTGCCGACGGCCGCGAGATGTGGAACACCTACGGCCCCACCGAGGCGACCGTGGTGGCCAGCGCAACCCGGCTCTTCCCCGGCAAGCCCGTGACTATCGGTTGGCCGCTGGACGGTTGGGACCTCGCCATCGCAAGCGACGGCGAGGGAGAAGCAGGTGAGTTGATCATCGGCGGCGTGGGCCTCGCGCGCTACCTCGACCCGGAGAAAGACGCCGAGAAGTACGCCCCCATGGGTGATTGGGAGCGCGCGTACCGCACCGGCGACCACGTGCGACTCACCGAGGATGGCCTGGCGTTTATCGGCCGCGCCGACGACCAGGTGAAAATCGGCGGGCGCCGCATCGAGCTCGGCGAAGTGGAGGCCAACGTGGCCGCGCTCGAGGGCGTGTATAACTCCGCCGTCGCCGTACAAACGCTGCCCGCAGGTGACAAGGTGCTCGTCGGCTATGTCTCCCCCGACGACGGCGTTTCGTTGGACGTGCAGCAGATGCGCGAGCGCCTCGCCGAGGTCATGCCAGCCGCGCTCGTGCCGCGCATCCACGTGATGGACGAACTACCGATCCGCACCTCCGGCAAGGTGGACAAGAAAGCCCTGCCGTGGCCGCTGCCCGCCAGCGTGGACGCGGTCGGCATGACGCCGACCGAGCAGTGGGTCGCTGAAGCATGGGTGGCGGTGCTCGGCCTGGACGTGCCGGGCAAGGATGCGGATTTCTTTGAGTTAGGTGGGTCGTCGCTAGCTGCCGCCTCGCTCATCGCGCGTCTGCGCGAGCGCGTGCCCACCATCGCGGTGCGCGACCTCTACGACCATCCCAGGTTGGAAGCGCTTGCATCGCTTATCGACGACCTCACCCGCACCACCCGAACCTCCACCCGCGAACGTTCTGTGACTCCGGTCTCGGGCGCGACCCGGCTGGCGCAGACGCTGCTCATGGTGCCGGTGATGACGCTGAAGGCGTCGGCGGCGGTGACGTGGGTGGCGATCGTCGCAAATGTGCTGGGTCTGACTGAGTTGTCCTGGACGTGGCTGGCCGTGGCGTTTGCGGTGCTGTGCACGCCGCTGGGCCGGATCCCCATCGGCGCGCTCGGGGCCCGTGCGATCCGGGGTCGGATCGAGCCTGGGGTGTACCCGCGCGGCGGCGCTGTGCATTTGCGGCTGTGGACCGCTGAGCGGTGGCTGGCTGCCTCCGGCGCAATGAACATCGCGAGCGCGAACGCCGCCAAGGTCACCGCCCGACTGCTGGGCAACACGGTGGGCAAGGACGTGGACATGCACGCGTTCGCGCCGGTGACCGGTCTGGCCACCATCGGCGAGGGCGCAGCCATCGAGCCCGGCGTCGACCTCGGCGGGTATTGGCTCGACGGCGACGAACTCCACGTCGGCACCGTGGTCATCGGCCCCGACGCCCGCGTAGGCGCGCGCTCCACCCTCATGCCCGGCACCGAAGTCCGCGAGGGCGCCCACGTGGAGGCGGGCTCCACCGTCACCGGTGACAAACCGGTGAAGAAGCACGCCCGCTGGGCCGGCTCGCCCGCCCGCAAGAAGGGGCGCTCCAAGCACCGCTTCCCCAACGAACGCCCGCCGCGCCGCCCCATGTGGGCGCTTGCGTACGGCCTGACCTCCCTGGTCCTCGCGGTGCTGCCCGCGCTGGCGGTGCTCGGTGGTGCGGCGGCGACGCTCGGCCTGGCGCGATTGGTTGACACCCGCTCCGTGTGGGGCCTGCTGGTCTTCGCGCCTGTCGGCGGCGTGGTCTACATCGGCCTCGGCCTCGCCCTGACCTGGGCCGGCGTGCGCCTCGCGCAACTTGGCGTCCAACCCGGCGTGTTCCCCGTCCGGTCGCTTCGCGGCTGGAGCCTCTGGACCGTCACCCGGCTTATGGACGACGCCCGCACCCGCTACTTCCCCATCTACGCCGGCGCCGCCACCCCCGTCTGGCTGCGCCTGCTCGGCGCCGACATCGGCGAACACGCAGAAGTGTCCACCGCGGTCATGGTGCCGAAACTCACCGAAGTCCGCGAAGGCGCATTTCTTGCCGACGACACCCTCGCCGGCGGCTACGAAATCGGCGGAGGTTGGATCCGGACGGACCACGCGGTCGTGGGTAAGCGGTCGTTCGTGGGCAACTCCGGCATGGTCGCCCCGGGCCGCAAACTGGCCAAACACTCCCTGGTGGCGGTGCTGTCCGCGAGCCCGAAGAAGTCCAAGGCGCACTCGAACTGGTGGGGATCCCCGCCCGAGCGCATGCGCCGCGTGGAAGTCGAAGCCGCAGGTGAAGCGACGTACGAACCGACGAAGGGGTTGGTGCGGAGGCGTGGTGTCGTCGAGACGATGCGTCTTCTAGCGCCCATGACCCAGGCGGTGCTCGCGGCCCTGTTCGCGGCTTGCGTGGTGACGTTGCTTGAGCGCATCGGCTGGTGGACATACCTGCTCGGAGGACTTACCTGGATGGGCGTCGGCGTGGTCGCGG
>NZ_KV827995.1:0-5614 GCF_001836265.1 Corynebacterium sp. HMSC036E10 | reverse complement strand
CCTGGATGGGCGTCGGCGTGGTCGCGGTGGCCTCCGCCGTGGTGGCGAAGTGGGTTCTCGTGGGCAAACACCGCGCCGGCGAACACCCGCTGTACTCGTGGTTCGTGTGGTTTAACGAACTGCAAGACCAGTTCATCGAAGTCATCGCCGCACCCTGGTTCTTCAACTGGGCCACCGGCTCCGGCGAAATGAATCTCGCGCTACGGGCCCTGGGCGTGAAAATTGGGCCCGGCGCGTGGGTGGAGTCCTACTGGTTCCCCGAAACCGACCTGTGTTCCGTGGGCGCCGGCGCCACCGTCGGGCCGGGCACCGTCGTGCAAACGCACCTGTTCCAGGACCGCGTGATGTCGTTGGACACCGTCACCATCGAGGCATCTGCCACCCTCGGCGCCCACTCCGTCTCCCTACCGGGCTCCGTTATCGGCGCCGGCGCCACCGTGGGCCCCGGCTCGCTGGTCATGCGTGGCGACTCCGTCCCCACCAACACCGTCTGGCAAGGCAACCCCGTCGAGCCGCGGTAGGCGGTGGGGTGTGGGGCCCTTTCTTCCCTTCCCCTCCCGCGTGGTCCGCGCGCTTCCTTCCAGGCCGCACTAACGACATCTAGCAGCAGAACGGCCCTGCCGTTCAGGTTAGATCCACGGGCGATCGTGATCCTTCGCCGTTCGTAGATTTCCCTCACCCAAGCAGATACTTCTTTTACGGAAGGAGATCGGAGTCCGTTCAAGGTTGAAAACGAACCGAGAAGGACGACTCGTCGGATAGAACCAGGCCTCAGGGGGTTCGGAAATCTCAGCAGACCATCCAGGGCTCTCCCCAGGGAAGCGTTCGGAGTACGTCATCTCAGCAGCAGCTCGAATGACACGATCCCAATCTGCATCTCCAGTCGTATCCGGTTCACGGTGCGCCGCTATGAACTCCTTGTGATCTTTAATATCCCGGATCTCTGACACAACACGCTGCAGCACACGCACCACAAAAGAGGAATCATTTTCGGCAGCAAGTTCACATTGCACCCATTGTGCAAAGCGTTCATAGGTATAAAACTGATCCATTTGCGCCTCCTTCCTCAATTCGAGCCTTCGGCTTCGATTATGACCCACTAGCGCCTCTGCGTACAGACCAAACTCGACTGCCATGCAGCGATGCCGACCAATCGGCTGCACCGTACCTCCCTCGCAAATGTCGTTACCGGGATGTCGTTCGTGCCACTTCAACCCCGCACCAACGAATTCCTGGTAACGACTTCTAGCAGCCGAAACGCGCCGCATGAATACAAAGCGAACACCCCAGTTCACAAAACTAGACAGACTGGTGTACTTTTACTGAACCAAGCGGTATCCGCCGCCGTAGTTTTACAAAAGAAAGCTCACTGTCATGTCACTCTTCCCGTCCCGCAACACCCGCAAGGGCCTCGCAGCCAGCGCCGCCGTGGTCCTCGCCGCCATTACCCTCACCGCCTGCTCCGCGGAGTCCGGCGATACCGACGCCACGAACGGCGCGGAGCCGGCAGCGGGTTTCCGCGACGTGGCCACGATCCAGGAGGCCGGTTCGGTGAAGATCGGCGTGTTCTCGGATAAGTCCCCGTTCGGCTACGTCGATTCGAACGGCGAGTTCGCCGGTTATGACATCGAGTACGGCAATCGTTTGGGCGAGGACCTGGGCGTAAACGTCGAGTATGTGCCGGTGGAGGCTGCCTCGCGCGTGGAGTTCCTGGACACGAACAAGGTCGACATCATCCTGGCTAACTTCACGGTGACCCCGGAGCGCCAGGAGAAGGTGGATTACGCCAACCCGTACATGAAGGTGTCGTTGGGTGCGGTCACCCCGGACAACGCGCCGATCGATAGCGTGGAGGGGCTTGAGGGCAAGAACGTGATCGTCGTTAAGGGCACGACCGCGGAGGCGTACCTGGAGAAGAACCACCCGGAGATCAAGCTGACCAAGTTTGAGCAGTACACCGAGGCGACGAACGCGCTTCTCGACGGCCGCGGCGACGCCTGGGTCACCGACAACACGGAAGCTCTCGCATGGGCCGGGAAGACCGACGGCTTCTCCGCGACGATCCCGACGCTGGGTGAGACGGACACCATCGCGGGCGCGGTGGCGAAGGGTAACGACGACCTGCGCGAATGGATGAACAACGAACTGGTCGATCTTGGCAAGGAGAACTTCTTCCACAACGCCTACGAGAAGACCCTGAAGCCGGTGTACGGCGACGCGGTTTCCGCGGACGACCTGGTCGTTGAGGGCGGCCAGCTCTAACTCATGGACTTTTCGGTCGTTACCGAGAACATCCCGGTTTATGCTTCGGCGGCAGTCCTCACGGTGAGGGTTGCCGCCAAAGGCATTGTGCTCGCCTTTATCGTTGGCGCACTGGTGGCCGGGGTGCGGTTTTTCAAGGTGCCCGTGCTGAGCCAGATCGCGCGGGTGTACATCGAGCTCTCGCGCAACACTCCCCTTCTGGTGCAATTGTTCTTCTTGTACTTCGGCCTGCCCAAGATGGGCATCGTGCTGGAGAGCGAGACCTGTGCCGTGGTGGGCTTGGCCTTCCTGGGTGGTTCGTACATGGCAGAGGCGATCCGCGCCGGCCTGGAGGGCGTTGCCCCGATTCAGTTGCAGTCCAGTTTGAGCCTGGGCATGTCGCGGATGCAGGCGCTGCGCCACGTGGTCGCCCCGCAGGCCACGGCGCTTGCGCTGCCGGCGATTACGGCGAACATCATCTTCCTGATCAAGGAGACCTCGGTGGTCAGCATCGTGGCACTGCCGGATTTGGTCTACACCGCCAAGGAGCAGATCGGCCAGACCTACGAAACGCGCGAGGCGTTGCTGCTTTTGGTCACGTTCTACCTGATCATTTTGCTGCCGGTTTCGCTCATCGCGGGACGTGTGGAGAAGAAGGTGCGCGCGAATGTTTTCTGATCTCCAAGTCCTCGCCGACGGCAACAACTTCCAACGCCTCCTCATGGGCCTTGGCGTGTCCATCCAGATCGCGCTTGCGTCGATGGGTTTGTCGATTGTGTTGGGGACGCTGTTGGGGGTGGTGATGTCGTCGCCAAGCAAAATTGTTCGCGTGATCACCCAGACCTACCTGCAGTTTGTGCGCATCATGCCGCAGTTGGTGCTGCTGTTTCTGGTGTACTTCGACGCCACGCGCGCGTGGGGGCTGAACCTGGATGCGCGGGTGGCGGCGGTGATCGTGTTCACGCTGTGGGGCACAGCTGAGCTCGGTGATTTGGTGCGCGCCGCTATCGAGTCGGTGCCGCGCCACCAGTACCTCTCTGCGGCGGCGCTGGGCATTGAGGGGCGCGCGCTTTATCGTCACGTTGTGCTGCCGCAGGCGCTGCGCGGGCTGATCCCCGCGACGATCAACCTCACCAACCGCATGATCATGACCACCTCGCTCGTCGCGCTGATTGGCGTGGTGGAGGTGCTCAAGGTGGCGCAGCAAATCATCGACGCCAACCGTTTCGAATACCCGTCCGCCGCCCTATGGATCTACGGCGTGGTGTTCCTGCTGTATTTTCTCGTCTGTTTTCCCATCTCGCTCGCCGCGCGCAAGCTGGAAGAAAGGTGGAGCTAGATGTCGCTTATCTCGCTCGAGCATGTCTCCAAGACGTACCCCAACGGGCACAAGGCGCTTAACGACGTCAACCTGTCCGTCAACCCCGGCGAAGTCCTCACCATCATCGGCCCGTCCGGCTGCGGCAAGTCCACACTGCTGCGCACCGTCAACGGGTTGGAGCCGGTGGATTCCGGCCAGATCCTGATCAACGGCCGCGACGTCACCGCCGGCTCGACCAAACTCAAGGACGTCCGCTCTGACGTGGGCATGGTGTTCCAGTCCTACGACCTGTTCCCGCACCTGACCGTGATGGAGAACCTGCTGCTCGCCCCCAAGGTGGTCAAAGGCGCGGATATGGACGAGGCCCGCTCACGCGCGGTTGCGCTGCTCGAACGCGTGGGGCTTTCCGCGAAGGCCGACGCTCGCCCGCGCGAACTGTCCGGCGGCCAGAAGCAGCGCGTGGCCATCGTGCGTGCACTGATGATGCAGCCGAAGGCATTGCTTCTCGACGAAATCACCGCCTCCCTCGACCCCGAAATCGTCCGCGAAGTCCTCGACGTGGTGGTTGGCCTCGCCCAGGACGGCATGACCATGATCGTGGTCACCCACGAAATGGCGTTCGCCCGCGCCGTTGCCGACCGCATCGCATTCATGGACGCCGGCCGCATCGTGGAGATCGCCCCACCCGAGGAGTTCTTCGCCGCCCCGAAGTCCGAGCGCGCCCAGCGGTTCCTGGACCAGTTGGTGTTTTAGGGGTTGGCGGGCTGGGTCATAAACTGTTTGATGCCTCTAATCGGTAGCAAGAGATGTAACGGTTGCTCCGGCATCTCCTGAAATTCTGCGTACTGCATGTAGAACCGTTTCGCGTGTTCATCCAACGCGTGTACAACCACTGCCGCGGCTCCAATTTCTCCAGCCACAGTGAAGCACCGCGCTAGAGCGTCTCTCAGCAGCGCTTTCCCAACTCCTTTCCCCTGCGCATTCACATCTACCGCCAACCGCGCGAGAATTAACACTGGGATCGGATCGGGACGCCCCTTGGCAAACGCTTCTGGCGCGGCTCCAGCAACCATCCCACCCGTACAGACCGCATAGTACCCAGCGACGCGGTCATTCCACTTGGAAACGTAAACAACACAGTTGTGTGCCCGTTGATTCTGCATGGCGTAGCGGCGAAACCACACATCGAGCGAAACCTCACCACAATGAAAACTCGAACGATCATCCGCCTTAACAAGTTTCCGAGGCGGCTGAAGCACACCGTCAGTCGCCAAATTGAAACTCCTTGCCAAATGGAGTCTCCTCAGCGAAAAGTTTGCCAAGCTTAGAGAAGTCGGCCGGCTGGTCGAGAAGTTCCTCAACACGAGAGAAACCTTCTTCCCCCAACACAAAAAGTCGCTGATCAGCAAGTACCATCAATGCGCGCTCCACGGCACTGTCGAGCACAAACTGTGACACCGAAGTGTTTGTCACCTCAGCGGCCCTGCGGAAAAACTCCTCTTGGTGTGCGGATGTACGCAAGTTCAAGCGCCGGTCTTTAACTGCCATTTCAAACTCCTTAAAGCGATGTACTCACAATGTACTCACGATCGATGTCGATAGCAAGAGTGTTTAGAAAGGAGGAAATGGTAGCGGTGTGGTGAGTATCCGGTAGCGCTGTTTGCGACCGCGGTTTGCGCCGTCGGTCTTCGGCGCGTCGGAGATTGTCAGGAAATTCGTGCGTGAGGTGGCTTGTGTCAATCACGAGACAACGGGCGCAGCCGCTCTCACTCACGAGGCTTTTCTCCCCTGCGGTGGAATCCTCTCCGGCAGCTGCTCCTGAGCGACTGCCCCGAAGAGCACTTCCAGAGTTTTACCTGTCGTGAGCTTCCGCTGTTGATACGCGTTGAGCACTGCACTGCGATACAGAGGAGGAACTACATCCGGTTCTTTAACCATCGGGATTTCAAAACCAGCGTTTTGAAATTCTTGACTATCGGGCTTGCATTCCACCTCCAACGCATAGGTTTCACCGGTGATTGTCAGATGCGGGTTTTTGGTACCGGTGTTCCG
>NZ_KV827994.1:0-32629 GCF_001836265.1 Corynebacterium sp. HMSC036E10 | reverse complement strand
TCACCACACCGCTACCATTTCAGTCTTCTAAACACCCCCCTTACACCGCAGCAGAAACAGACCACCTACAGCTGTGAGAACCGCTCCAGGTCGTCGGGCGCACCGGCAAGCACGACCAGGTCGGAAGCGGTCAGTTCCATGCCTGGTGCGAATGGGTGCCACTGGCCTGAGCCGTTGCGCACTGACACCACTTGCACGCGGTGTTTGTCCCAGAGACGCGAGGCGTCGCAGGGGCCGTCGAGTAGCGGGCGTGGCGGGACCATCTTGATCACGCCGTAATTCTCGGCAAGTTCGGCGAAGTCCTGGAAGCGTCCGCCGAGCAGGTGGGCGACGCGGCGGCCGGTGTCGTGCTCTGGGCGGACGACGTGGGCGACGCCGAGGCGTTGCAGGATGCGGGCGTGGGATTCGGAGTCGGCTTTGGCCCAGATGTCAGGTACGCCGAGATCGACAAGGTTCGAGGCGGTGAGGATAGATGCCTCGAGCGCGGAGCCGATGCCGATGACGGCACGTTCCACTTCTTGGACACCGAGTTGGCGCAGGGCTTCGAGGTCGGTGGTGTCGGCCACGATGGCGTCGGTAAGCAATGGCGCATGATCGCGCACGAGTCGCTCATCAACGTCGATGCCGAGGACCTCTACGCCGTGGCGGGTCAGTTCGTGGGCAAGCGCGCCACCGAAGCGGCCGAGGCCGATGACCACAACCGGTGGGATGTCGATGCGTTGTTTGCTCCGCAACAGGGAGCCGGGGAAGTTAGCCAATGAAAGGCCTTTCTACTGGGTAGTCGTACCTGCGCACGACGTTACGGGCGGCAAGCGCCGCCACGAGAGTGAACGGGCCAATGCGCCCGAGGTACATCAAAAGACACAGCACGAGTTGGGAGGGCACGCTTAGCGACGAGGTAATGCCCGTGGATAGGCCTGTCGTGGCAAAGGCTGACATGACCTCGAAGCTGATTTGGTCCGCGGTGAACTGGGGGTCGAACACCCGGAGCGCGGCCACGCCGAGGGTGACCGCAGTAACGCCTGCGGCGGCGACCGTCATGGCCTGGCGGACCACCGACTTTGGGACGGTGCGTTTGCCCACGGTGGTCTGGTCACGCCCGCCAAACTCAGCTGCCATGGCGGCAATCAGCACGATCGCGGTGGTGATCTTGATGCCACCCGCGGTACCTGCGGAGCCGCCGCCGATAAACATGTAGATGTCGGTGACCATGAGCGTGATCGGGTGGGCGTCGGCGTAGTCGATGGAATTGAACCCGGCGGTACGCGGGGTGACGCCGCTGAAGAACGCGTTGAGGAGCTTCGTGCCCGTGGACATGTCTGCAAGGAATCCTCGCCACTCCAGCACGGCGATGAGCGCCATGGCGGAGAGCACCAGAAACGTTGTGCCAGCAAGGGTAATGCGGGTGGTTACTGAAAGTCTCCGGGCGCTGACTGGTGTGCCGCGCAGCAGGCCGCGGAAGCGCTCCCGGCTGCGGCCAACCAACTCGGAAAGCACCGGGTAGCCGAGCCCGCCGATCATCAGCGCGCCTGCCAGCGGCAGGAGGATCCAGCCGTCCGAGTTGTACGAGATCAGGCTGTCCGAGCGCAGCCCAAACCCGGCGTTGTTAAACGCGGAAATTGCGTGGAAGATCCCCTCGCCCGCCGCGCTGAGGACCGGCATGTCGTATTCGACCATGAAGCGGAAGAACAGGATCACTGCAACAAACAGTTCGAAGGCGAAGGTGAGCAATAGCGTAGCGACGAGCGTGGCACGCACCCCGCCTTCCAAAATCGGACGCCCTTCAGCAGCCGTAGAGTAGCGCGACCGCAACTTCACTCGGCCAGTCAGCAGCATGCCGGTCAGCGAGGCAATACTCATGATGCCCAGGCCGCCGACCTGGATCAGCGTGATAACGATGACGCGGCCCGCGATACTCCAGTGGCTGCCGGTATCCACCGTGACCAGGCCCGTCAGCGATGTGGCGGACGTGGCGGTAAACAAGGCATCCATGAACGGCGTTGCTGTGCCGTCGGCTGAGGCGAACGGCATGCACAACAACGCAGTGCCGAACGCGATCAGTACGAGAAAACCCAGCGCAGTCAGCTGCGCCGGACGGAACCACCGTGGGGTGGATGGTGTGCTCACGCGTAAAAGCGTAGTCCTCCACCGCCGTGTACACCCACTACACAGCAGCGAGGAGCAGGTTCACGTCCTTCTCGGTGTAGGTTGCGGCGATTTGGGTGTCGTTGCCGCCGGCGAGGTTGTCGCGGGACAGGCGCACGCGTTGGGAGCCGGGCACGAGCGGGAACGAGGCGGGGCGGTCCGCCACCTGGCGGACGGGGAATCCGGCGCGAAGCGCACAGTGGTTGAGCCAGACGTCGTCGGCGCGCGGGGAGACGTCGAGAAACGCTGTGCCGCGGGAGGCGACGAACTCCACCATGTTCGGTGGGTACAGCACGCCGTCCACGCCGGTGGCGAAGTTCAGGTGAGATGGCTCGGTGGTGCGGACGGGGCGCCACTTTTTGTAGGGGGCGATGACGTCGCAATCAAACGTGATGCGGTGGGCGCGAAACGCGGTGACGTTGGCGGGGTCGGCTGCGTGAGTAAGGGTGGTGGCGAAGTTGCGGGGGTAGAGGACGTCGTCGTCAACCGTGATCACGCTGTGGCCGGGCAGTTCCTGGAAGGTGCCGAAGTACTTCGTGTGGGGGCCGAGGCCGCCGGGGGACTTATGGACGTGCAGGCCGCGGTCCACGAGCCCGCGCAAGGTAGCGGGCCACGGTGCATGAAAATCCACCGGGTCGAGCCACAAATGCACCGGCAGGCGTGTCGTGCCCACGAGCAGCGAGGCGATCGCGGACGCTGCCGACTTCACCCTCGAACCATGTGTGGTCAGGGAGATGACGGTATCCCCGCTGGTGGGGAAGGCAATATCGGCGTGTTGCGCGGCGTGGTTCAGGATTGGCAGCCGCCAGAACGCGCTCGTCGCCACGAGCCCTTGGCGCACGGCATAGTCAATCCACATGGCGAACTACCCTAGCCCACCGCAACGCAAGGGTGCATGATGGAGTGCATGACTGATTCCGCCGCATTGCACCACTGGTGGGAGGCCGCACGCCCCCACACTTGGCCAAACGCCTTCGCCCCCGTCATCGCCGGCACCGGCGCCGCCGCCCTCTACGGGCTCGCGGACCTGGAGTACGCAATCTTGGCGTTCATCGTCGCCTGGGCGCTGATCATCGGCGTGAACTTTGCCAACGATTACTCCGACGGCATCCGCGGCACGGACGAGGATCGCACCGGCCCGACGCGCCTGACCGCAGCCGGGCTGGCGGAGCCGGAGCATGTGAAACTCGCCGCGTTTGCGTCGTTCGCGGTGGCTGCCGTATTTGGCATCATCCTCTCCGTCGCCTCAGGCGCGTGGTGGCTGATCCTGGTTGGCGCGCTGTGCATCGCCGCGGCCTGGTTCTACACCGGCGGCAAGAGCCCGTACGGATACTCCGGCTTTGGTGAAGTGTCCGTGTTTATCTTCTTCGGACTGGTCGCCGTGATTGGTACGGCGTTCACCCAGACCGGGTTCGTGACGTGGGAAACCGTCCTGTGCGCCATCGCGGTGGGTGCGATCTCCGCGTCGGTGAACCTGGCCAACAACATCCGCGACATCCCCACCGATGCAGAGGCTGGGAAGCTCACGCTTGCAGTGCGGCTTGGCGACGACACCTCGCGCCGCCTCTTCACCTTCCTGACCCTCGTCCCGTTCGGGGTGTCGATCGTGCTGGCCATCTCTGCAAAGCCTGCGCTTGCGGCGTTTATTGCCCTGCCATTTGGGGTAGCGGCGATTATGAAGGTGCGCAGCGGCGCTGAAGGCAAGGACCTCATCCCGGTGCTGGGCATGAACGGCAAGGCGATGCTGATCTGGTCGGTGGTGACAGCCCTGGCCATGGCGTCGGTGGGCTCAGCGATTTTCGGCGGTGTGGGCGAGCCCGTGCCGTACACCTCCGACATGCCGAACGAGAGCGATTTCGGGTGGAGTGAGTACGTCCCGAAGGAGACGTTCTAAGGTAACGGCATGCTTGACGTCCTTACCGGTTTTGCCATCATCTTCACTGTCATCGCAGCGGGGTGGTGGCTTGCACACAAAGGCGTCATTGGACCGGGCGAGCAACGTCTACAGCTCAACCGCATCGCGTTCTACGTGGCCACCCCGGCGCTGATCTTCTCCTCAGTGGCGGTCTCGGACACGGACGCGTTTTTCTCCCCGGTCATTTTGGTCATCGCGATTGCCACGGTGGCCACGATGATCATTTACTGGATCATCAGCGCCGTGTGGTTCAAGCAGGACACGGCGGAGACGATGGCGGGTGCGGCGTCGTCGAGTTACTACAACTCGGTCAACATCGGCCTGCCCATTGCCACGTATGTGCTGGGCGATCCGACGTACGTCATCCCGGCGCTGGTGCTGCAGATGGCGGTGCTCTCCCCCATCGTTATCGCAGGTCTGGACCGCGGCGCGTCGGGCGTGCTCAAGTCGGTCCTTGCTGGTCTGACCGCCCCGGTTGTTGTTGCGGCTTTCGCCGGTTTTGCCGTGTCCGCGTCCTCGTGGACCGTGCCCGAACCGGTGCTGGCCCCCTTGGAAATCCTCGGCGGCGCCTCCATCCCGCTGATCCTCATGAGTTTCGGCGCGTCGCTCACGGGCGAGAAGGTCCTCCAGAGCCACCGCTTACCGACGATCACCGCTACCGCCCTCAAACTCATCGGCATGCCGGCGGTGGCGTGGGTCGTCGCTACGCAAATGGGCTTGACCGGCAGCGACATGTACGCCGCCCTGATCCTGTGTGCGCTGCCGACCGCCCAGAACGTGTACAACTACGCGGCCACGTACCGCTCCGGCGAAGTAATTTGCCGCGACACCGTCTTCCTCACCACTTTCCTGGCGCTACCTGCAATGTTGCTTATTGCGGGAGTCTTCTGAGTCGGCCCGCGGCGCTGCCTGTGACGCTGCCCATGACCTTGACAAATAGGGTGCTTTGGATCACACTCTTGTAATGCTCAAGGCACGGAAAACACTCGTTGCCGCAGCGCTGATGGCTGCGACGATGCTCGCCGGGTGCTCGTCGACAGGCGGCGCCCCGCGAGCAGAAAACACCGAAGACACCGCCGGCGGCGTAGACACCCCGCGCTACGTCGTCGCCATGGTCACCCACGGCGCACCGGGCGACACCTACTGGGACCTCGTGCGCAAGGGCGCCGAGGACGCAGCCAAAAAAGACAACATCGAGCTGCGCTACTCCTCCGACCCGCAGGCCCCCAACCAGGCGAACCTGGTGCGCTCTGCCGTGGACGCCGGTGTGGACGGCATCGCCGTGACCATGCCGAACGCCGAGGCCATCGGCCCAGCAGCCCGCAACGCCGTTGATCACGGCATCCCCGTGGTGGGCCTCAACGCCGGCATGAGCAAGTACCAGGACTACGGCATGACCGGCTTCTTCGGCCAAGACGAAACCGTGGCGGGCAACGCCGCCGGCGAGCGCCTCAAGGAAGAAGGCAAGAAGAAGGTCCTGTGCATCATCCATGAGCAGGGCAACTCCTCGCAGGAAGCGCGTTGCGACGGCGTCCGCAACGGCCTCGGCGGCGACGTCGAACTGCTCTACGTCAACGGCCAGGACCTCACCTCTGTGCAGTCCACGATCACCTCGAAGCTGTCGCAGGACAAGAGCTTCGACACCGTGTTTGCCCTCCAGGCGCCGGTGGCCATGCGCGCCACCGAATCCGTGAAGCAGTCCGGCTCCGAGGCGCAGGTTGCCACCTTTGACACCAACGCCGAGCTTGTCGACGCCATCGCCGACGGCCGCGTCGCCTTCGCCGTCGACCAGCAGCCATACCTGCAGGGTTACCTTGCCGTGGATTCACTGTGGATCGCGAAACGCAACGGCGGCACACTCGGTGGAGGACGACCGGTGTACACCGGGCCGTCGTTCGTCGATAAGTCGAACGTGGACAAGGTCGCTGAGGCTGCGAAGGCAGGTATGCGATGAGCACTGCCGTCACAGCCGACGAGTCGCGCGAGGAATCGACCTCCGGCGACGACCGACTACGCACCCACACCGGACTAGCCAAACTAATCCGGCGCCCCGAGTTCGCGTCCCTGCTCGGCTTCATCGCCATCTTCGCGTTCTTCCTGTCAGTCGCGCCCGCATTCCGTTCCTTTGAAGCGTTTGCGACCACGTTGTACGCGTCGTCGACACTGGGCATCGTGGCACTCGCCGTCGGACTGCTCATGATCGGCGGGGAATTCGACCTGTCCTCAGGCGTCGCCGTCACCACCGCCGCGCTCGCCGCTACGATGCTGAACTACAACCTGCACCTCAACTCGTGGGTCGGCGCCTTCATGGCTTTGGGCATCTCCCTGGCCATCGGCGCGCTCAACGGCTACCTGGTCACCCGCACCGGCATTGAGAGTTTCTTGATCACCCTCGCGGCCTTCCTCATGCTGCAGGGCCTCAACCTCGCCTTAACTAAGTTCATCACCGGGCAAGTGGCCACGCCTACCATCGCCGACATGGAGGGCTTCCCGTCCGCCCGCAAAGTCTTCGCCGGCACCTTCAACATCGGCGACGTCACCCTCAACGTGACCGTGCTGTGGTGGATCCTGTTCGTCGCCATCGCATCGTTCGTGCTATTTCGCACCAAGTTCGGCAACTGGATCACCGCAGTCGGCGGCGACCAGGACGCAGCCCGCGCCGTCGGCGTGCCGGTTCGCCGCGTGAAGATCCTGCTATTCATGGGTGTCGGCTTCGCCGCCTGGTTCGTCGGCATGCACACTCTGTTCGCCTTCGACTCCATCCAAGCCGGCCAAGGCGTGGGCAACGAATTCCTCTACATCATCGCCGCCGTCATCGGTGGCTGCGCCATGACCGGCGGCCGCGGCACCGCAGTGGGCACCGCCATCGGCGCGCTGATCTTCGGCCTGACCAACCAGGGCATCGTCTACGCCGGCTGGAACCCCGACTGGTTCAAGTTCTTCCTCGGCGCAACGCTGCTCTTCGCCGTGTTCACCAACACGTCCTTCGCCAAATACACCAAGGGGCGCTAAGTGGCTGTCATCGAACTGAAAAACATCACCAAGTCCTACGGCAGCTTCGACGCCCTGCGCGGCGTGAACCTGACCGTCCGTGAAGGCGAAGTCACCTGTGTCCTCGGCGACAACGGCGCAGGCAAGTCGACACTGATCAAGATCCTCGCCGGGCTCCATCAGCCCACATCGGGCGAATTGCTTATCGACGACACCCCCACCACCTTCACCTCCCCCCGCGACTCCATCGACACCGGCATCGCCACCGTGCACCAAACGCTCGCGATCGTCGACGAGTTAAGCGTGTGGCGCAACTTCTTCCTCGGCCAGGAACTCACCGGCCGCTTCGGTGCACTCCGCGACACCGAAATGAAACAGATCTGCGCCGAACAACTCCGCGAAATGGGCATCGACATCCCCGACGTCGACGTCGACGCCGGCAACCTCTCCGGCGGCCAACGCCAGGTCGTCGCCATCGCACGTGCCGTCTACTTCGGCGCCCGCGTGCTTATTCTCGACGAGCCCACCGCCGCCCTCGGCGTCAAACAATCCGGCGTGGTCCTGCGCTTCGTGGCGGCCGCCCGCGACCGCGGCATCGCCGTCGTCTTAGTCACCCACAACCCCCACCACGCCTACCTGGTCGGCGACCACTTCACCATCCTGAAACTCGGCCGCCAGGAACTCGATGAGCCCCGCGAGAACGTCACCCTCGACGAACTCACCCACCAAATGGCCGGCGGCGGCGAACTCGAGGCGCTCAGCCACGAACTCGGCCGCTAGCGACGGCTATCGGCGCCCTGGCTGCTCGCGCCGACTGTCCGCGCTGCGCTGCCGGCGCCTCTAGCGGTCCGCGAGCTCGCTCTGGATCCACTCCTTGCGAGCATCGCGCTGGCGCTTCAGCTCCGCCACCGCCGCGTTCGCCTCCAACCGCTGGCGCTTAAACACCAGCATGGACAGCGGGAACGCCACGATAAGGGCAAGGAGGGCGGACATGATGACAGGCACGGGGGCGTCGATAAGCACTGCAAAGAGCTGAATCACAACTGTCAGCGCAATGAACAACACCAGCCGCAACACGCCATACACCGCGACCGCCCTATTCGCGCGCGACTTAGCCTGCGGATCTACCTGCGGAGAAGTTTCCTCATTCACATGGCTAACCCTAACCGGCGGGCAAGTATGTTTAAAACCATGGGAAGATTGCTACTCCTTGCACTGATCATCCTGGCCGTCATCCTCATGTGGAAAGCGTTCGGCCCCGGCTCCGCGCAGCGCTACGGCAGCCAGCGCGGCCTCCAGGAACCCCAAAAGCCGGTCATTAAAGGTCCTGACGATGACGAAGAGTTCCTCTGGAACATCGAGAAGAACCGGTTCAAGGAGCGCCGCGCCCGCGAAGAAGCCGAACGCAAGCGCCGCGAGGATGAAGAACGCCGCCGGCGCCGCGGTGAACTGGACTAGGGGCGGGTTTGCAAATAGTTCCCCGCCCGGGAACTTTCTTGGGTTTGGGAGGAGAAATATTTCACTTCCCCCAGGTCGGTTTTTGAGATCGCGCAAATAGTTCCCGGGTTCCGGCGCGGGCGTGGAACTATTTGTCCCTCCCTGACAGATTTTGCGAAATCTGTCAGGTCCGATTTCTGACCAGGCGCAATGCGGTGCGCTGACAGATTCCGGCGGAAAGTGTCAGTCCGACTCCGCCAGGACAACCTTCAGGCCCAGGGTGTGGGCCACCGAGATGACCTTCTCCCACCGAACGCCGGCGCCGCCGTGCTCGATGGTGTGCAGGGTGGAGCGGGACACGCCGGCGGCGTCGGCGACGTCCTGCTGCAAACGCCCCGAAGCGCGACGCCGGGAGGCGATTTGCTCGCCGAGGGCGATGAGCACCGGATCGTCGCTGGCGGGTTTACCCTGCTTGTTGCGGGGTTTGGTCATCGGTTGGCCTCTTGTTCCAGAACGGCGGGGAGTTTCTCAGACCAGGCCAGGGAGTCGCGCACCCCGTCGGCGATGGAGCGTTCGGGGGTCCAGCCCAACACGTCGTGGGCTTTGTCGGTGCGGGTGGCGCAGCCGACTACGTCGCCGGGGCGGGCCGGGCCGGTAGCCACGGACAGTGGGGTGCCGGTGGCCTCACCGAAGGCCTCGGCGAGTTCGAAGACGGTGGTGCCCTGGCCGGTGCCCAGGTTGATGACGTCGTAGCCGGTGGAGATGTCGTCGAAACGCTGCAGGCAGGCGACGTGGGCGCGGGCGAGGTCCCAAACGTGGATGTAGTCGCGCAGGCCGGAGCCGTCGCGGGTCGGCCAATCAACGCCGGTGACGGTGAAGGTCTCGCCGGCGCGGTAGGCGGAGATCATCTTGCCCAACGCATGGGACGGGGCCAGGTTCTGCAGGCCTGTGCGCAGGGCCGGGTCGGCGCCGATGGGGTTGAAGTAGCGCAGGGCGATCGCGCGCAACCGGCCGGTGGCGGTGTCGTCGCGAAGCACTCGCTCCAACAACCACTTCGACGCGGAGTAGGGGCTTTGCGGGTCTACAGGGCTGGTTTCGTCGACCATGTAGTCGGGGCCCGGCTCGTACATGGACGCGGTGGACGACAGGATGAAGCGGCGCACGCCGAAGCGCTCCATGACGGACAGCAGCGTGATGGATTTGGCCACGTTGTTGTCGTAGTACAACAGGGGGCGCTCGACGGACTCGGGGACGACGATCTTGGCGGCGCAGTGGATCACCGCGAAGATATCGGGATGGTCCGTGAACACGCGCTCGAGCAAGGCGACATCAGCGACGTCGCCCTCGTAGCAGTCGAAGCGCTCGCCGAAGGTGCGCAGTCCGGTGGAAAAATCGTCCAGAATTACCGGCGTGATGCCGGCATCATCGCAGCAGGACGCAATTGTGGACCCGATGTAACCGGCACCGCCGGTGATCAGCACCTTCACTAGTTCAGCCCTGCGTAGGAGTGCAGACCCGCGATCACGGTGTTGACGTAGGTCATGTTAAAGATTGTCATCGCCATGGCGAACACGTTAATCCACGCCGCTGCGGTGGACTTCCAGCCGGCGGTAGCGCGGGCGTGGAGGTAGGCGGCGTAGAGGATCCAGGTGATCATGGAGACGGTTTCCTTCGCGTCCCAACCCCAGAAGCGGCCCCAGGCTACCTCGGCCCAGATGGCGCCGAAGACGATGCCGATGCCGAAAAGCGGCAGGGTGACCACGGCGGTCTTGTAGGCCATCTGGTCAAGCGTCTTCGCGGACGGCAGCGGGCGTGCAATAGCGCCGAAGAAGCCGTGCTCTTCGCCGCGGGGCTGCCACATGCGCAGCAGGTACAGCAGGGCGAACACTCCGGAAACCAAGCCGATGGATGCGCCGATCGCCGCGGAGGACACGTGGACCGGCAGCCAGTAGGACTGCAGGGCCGGCACCACCGGGGCGGCCTGCATGTGGAACACCGTGGAGTTGAGGAACATCGCGATGACCATTGGGAACAGCAGCCACGGCCAGATGGTGTGCCAGCCCTTGCGCTGCACCACCACGGCGGCAACGACCATGATCACAGCGGTCATGAACAGGATGTACTCGTACAGGTTGCCCAGTGGGAAACGCTTCGCGCCGAGGCCACGGGTGATAAACGCCACCACGTGCAGTGCCACGCCCACCCAGACCAGCGCCTGGGTCATGCCGGCCCACTTGCGGGCGCTGGCTACCTTGGCGGTGTACTCCGAGTCGTCGAGCGCCGATTGCGTATCGACGACATCCGGCCCGCCAGCTCCCACCAACACCTTCTTCTCTGCCTTTTCGGCCTTCTCCGCCAGGGCTTCGCGGCGGACGTCGATGACTGCCGTGACGCGTCCGTAGTAGATGAAGGACATGATCAGCGCCACGATGTAGATGATGAATGCGGTGCGGAATGTCAGGTCGGACAGCTCCGCCATGGTGGTGTTGACAAGCATAGGTCTTAACCTACTCCACCGGGCACCTATTTTCCAAGGTCATAGGGGTCAAATTCTTCCTCGTCTTCGCGACGTTCGAGGTGTGAATCGTCGCTAAGAAGCTCTGCTGCGAGCTCGTCGAACTCGCGTCCCCACCCCGCGCGGTCTGTGCGGGCGAGGCCGGCGATTTCCACGGCGGTGTGGCCTGGCGTGTCGGACGGGTGCAGGCGGACCCAGATGCGGCGGCGTTTAATCGCCAGCGACCCGGCGAGTGCGAGCAGCATGACGGTGGAGGCGATCAGCGCCCAGATCTGGGTGGTGTCGCGGGAGATTTGGTAGTTGGCGTATTCGGCGGCGCCGTCGAAACGCACCTTCACCTCGCCGCCGTCGGTGTCCACGGTGGCTTCGGAGCCCGGGGTCAGCTGGACGCGGGTGACTTTCTGCAGCAGGCCTTCGGCGACGAGCGCCTGGTCGAGCGTGAAGATGTTCTGCGGGCGGCCGGTATCCAGGCCGGCGTCACCGACGTAGACGTCGACGGAAATCGCCGGGTCATCCATCGTGGGGAAGGCGGACTGCAACTGGTCGCCGTTCGGGCCGGTCCAGTTGGCGGTGGGCGCGAAGTTGCCCTCGATGGCGATCTGGTTCTTGCGGCGCTCCCCCAAATCCGGGTACATGCCGGCCGGTGGATCGAAACGCATCACGCCAGACGACAGGAACGTGGTCACGTCCGTGGGGCGGAACTGCACCATCTGGGTACGGGTCTCCCCGTTCGGCCAGGTGATGGTGATCTGCGGGGCGAAGCCGTGGCCTTGCAGGTAGATGCGGTCGCCGTTGATGCGCAGCGGGCCGTTGACGGTCAGAGTGGCGCGATCCCATTCGTCCTGCGGCGCGTTGAGGTCGTCGGTGTAGGTCACGTCCGAGGAGAACTCGTTGGCTTGGCCGTTGTTGAGGTATTTCGCCTTGAAGTCTTGTGATTCGAAGCAGAAGGGGGTCAGGCCGGTGCCGTCGAAAAATGGCCCGGCGCGGAACACGTCGAAGTTGGCGGGCGAGGTGTTACAGAACACGCGCGACTGTTCGACGGGGATGGCGTTTTCGTGATCGGAATTGGTGATCACGATGGCCTGGCCCTCATAAAACACCATGCGGCCTGCGGCGAAGGCGACGATCATGCCGACGATGCCGATGTGGAAGATCAGGTTCATCAACTCACGCGTGTAGCCGCGTTCCGCCGAGATGGAGAACACGCCCGCGCGGTCCTCGTCGGGTTGGTATTCGGCGACGTGCCAGCGCTTGAGCTTGTCGCGCACTTGCTTTGCGACGACCCCCTCGTCCCCCTCAACCACACCCTCCGTATGCATTGGCATGCGGGACAGGTAGCGCGGAGCGCGGGTCGGCTTGGCGTTGTAGGCCCGCCAGTGGTCCATGGAGCGCGGGATGATGCAGCCGATCAGGGAGATGACCAGCAACAGCACGATGGCAACAAACCAGGTGGAGTTGAAGACGTCGAAGAGCTGCAGGCGGTCGTAGATGGGCCCCATGGTGGGGTTGGCGCGCAGGTAGTCGTCGACAAGCGTTGCGCTGACTTGGCGCTGCGGCAGCAGAGCACCCGGCACGGACGCGAGCGCGAGGATGAACAGCAGCATGAGTGCGGTGCGCATGCTGGTGAGCCAGTGCCACGCCTTGCGCAGCCAGGTTTGTGCCGTCTTCATTTAGATGATCGTCCCTCCGAAACCGTCGACGAGTTGGCGCGACCAGCCGATGAACGCGTCCCATGCGCCGGTGAGCAGCATAAGCCCGACGAGGATCATGGCGATGCCGCCTGCGATCTGGATGGCGCGCGAATGCTTGCTTAGAAAGTCGATGGAGCGCACAGCTTTCGACGATCCCAACGCCACCAGCAGAAATGGCAGGCCTAGGCCGATGCAATACGCGACGACAAGCAGCACGCCGCGGGCTGCGGTAAGCCCCTGGGTGCCAACCGACACCGAGATGATCGACGCCAACGTCGGCCCCAAACACGGCGTCCACCCCAGCGCGAACACACCGCCGAGCAGCGGCGCGCCAAGGATCGTGGTCCACTTTTTGGGCTGCATGCGGGTGTCGTTTTGCAGCGCCGGCACCGCACCCATGAACACCAGGCCCATAAGGATGGTGACTACCCCGCCGATGCGAGTCAGCGTCTGGGCGTTGAGTGCGATCGCGCTGGCCGCGCCGAACACCGTGACCGTGGCCAGCAGGAACACAACCGTGAACCCGGCGACGAACAACGTAGCCGCACCGGCGACCGCCCAGTGTTTGCGGGCCACGCGCGGGCCTTTGTCGTCCATGGTCATCTCGCCGCCGACCACGCCGGTCAGATACGAGATGTAGCCCGGCACCAGCGGGATCACGCACGGGGATGCGAACGACACCAACCCGGCCAGCGCGGCAGCAAGCAGGCCGAACAGCAGCGGGCCGTCGGTGACGATGTCGGCAAGGCCCACCTAGGCCTCCTCAGCCAAACGGTCAACAACCTCGATGATGTCATCCGCAGTCACCCCGCGCAGGAACACCGCGGCCGGACGGTGTTGCTTGTCCAGCACGATCGTGGTCGGGATCACCGAGGACGGCACGCCACCGAGCGAGGCGGCGGTCTTAAACGGCGGGTCGTAGATGGACGGGTAGGTCACGCCGTTGTCTTTGACGAAGTCCCGGGCAATCTCCGCATTGGAGTCGCGCACGTTGATACCCAGCACGGTGCCCTGCCCGTTGGCCTGCAAGTGTTCGTGGATCTCCTCGAGGTCATCCACCTCCGCACGGCACGGCGCGCACCACTGGCCCCAGGCGTTGAGCACCACGATCTGGTTCTCAAAATCCGACAGAGCAATCGTCTGGTCTGGCTCCATGAGGGACTCGCCCTCAAAACCGGCAAGGGGCTTGCGCTCTGCCTCGTCGTAGGTGATTTCCGTCTGGCCACCCGGGGAGTGGAACGAGAACGTTCCGCCCTGGTCCGCCGACGAGCTCGAGCAGGCCGAAAGCGCCAGCGCCGCCGCGCAGCACGCAGTGGCGATTAGCTTCCGCTTCTTCGTCATGGTGTGTACCTAGATCTCCTGGGCTGGGGTGTTGTAGGCCCAGTCAACAACACGGCCGCCTTCAAACACAAGTGACGTCACGCTGGCCAGGTCGCACTGGCGGCTCATGTGCGCGAGCGGCTTGCCCTGCACCTGGCGCTGCACCATGACAATTGGCAGCTGGTGGCTGACCATGACCGCCTCGTGGCCGTCGGCGATGTCGCGGGCGTCGATCACGGCGTCCCACATGCGTTCCAGGATGGCGTCGTAGGCCTCGCCCCAGCTCGGTTTGAACGGGTTGGTCAGATGCCGCCAGCGGATCGGGTTGGCCAACTGGGTGCGCCAGCCCTTGGTGCGCAGGCCCTCAAAAGTGTTGCCAGCCTCAAGGATGTCCTCACGAGTCTGGATCTCGCAGCCGGTGACCTCCGCGATCGGTTGCGCGGTTTCCTGCGCGCGCTCGAGCGGGCTCGCCGCCAGGTACGTCACGTCGCGGCCCTCAAAGAACTTCGAGGTGACCAGCGCCATGGACTTTCCTCGCGACGACAAGTGGTAGCCCGGCATCCGCCCGTAGAGGATCTTCTTCGGGTTGTAGACCTCCCCGTGGCGCACCAGGTGCACAATCGTCCGGGACTGCCCGCCCGGGTTCAACGCGTCGCTCACTCCGGCGCCACCGCCTGGGCAGCAGCCTTCGCGGCCACCGCAAGGGCGTCCTCGATGCGGCCGAAGTCCTCGTCGGTCAGCGCGGTGGAGACGAACCAGGTCTCGAACGCGCTCGGTGGTGCGTACACGCCAGCGTCCAGCAGGGCGTGGAAGAACGGTGCGTAACGGAACGTGTCCGCTGCCTGCATGTCGGCGAAGTTGTGGCCCTCGCCCTCAGCAAAACGCACGGACAGCATGGTCGCGGCGCGCTGGATGTGGTGGGCGACGCCTTCACGGGTGAGGGCGTCGTTAAGCAGCTGCGCGAGCGTATCCGCGTTGCGGTTCAGCGTCGGGTAAATGTTCTCGTTGGCCAGACGCAGCGATGCCAGGCCGGACGCCATGGCAACCGGGTTACCGGACAGGGTGCCTGCCTGGTAGACGGGGCCGTTCGGCGCGAGCTTCTCCATAATGTCGCGGCGACCACCGAACGCGGCTGCCGGCAGGCCGCCGGAGATGACCTTGCCAAAGGTGGTCAGGTCGCCGGCGACGTTGTCCACGCCGTACCAACCGGAGTAGGAGGTACGGAAGCCGGTCATCACTTCGTCGAGAATGAGCAGCGCGCCGTTGAGGTGTGCGACCTCCTTAAGCTTCGCGTTGAAGTCGTTCTGCGGCGCGACAGTACCCATGTTGCCGGCGGCGGCCTCGGTGATGATCGCCGCGATCTGGCCCTCGTTTTCACGGAAGGCGCGCTCGACGGCTTCGATGTCGTTGTACGGCACGACGATGGTGTCCGCCGCCTGCGCACCGGTTACACCCGGCGAGTCCGGCAGGGAGAACGTTGCAATGCCGGAGCCCGCGGATGCCAGCAGCGCGTCGACGTGACCGTGGTAGCAGCCCTCGAACTTCAAAATCTTCGGCCGCCCGGTGAAGCCGCGGGCGAGACGCACCGCAGACATGGTGGCCTCGGTGCCGGAGTTGACCATGCGCACCTCATCCACGGACGTGCGGGCCACGATGTGCTCGGCGATCTCCACCTCAGCCTCCGTCGGCGCACCGAAGCTCAGACCGTTGACCAAGGCCTTCTCCACCGCCTCGATGATTTCCGGGTGGGCGTTGCCGTGCACCATCGGGCCCCAGGAGCAGACGAGGTCGACGTACTTGTTGCCGTCGACGTCGATAAGTTGCGAGCCGTGCGCACTCTGAATGAAGCGGGTCTGGCCGCCAACCGAGCCAAACCCGCGCACAGGCGAGTTCACCCCGCCCGGTGTGAAACGTTGCGCGCGCTCGAACAATTCTGCCGAACGCTGCGTATTGCCTGAAGTCGGGTTCTGGGAAGTCATGGTTGTCTATCGTAGGCCATATGAATATTGCGTTTTTAGGCCTTGGCCGTATGGGAACTGAGCTCGCGCTCAAACTTGTCGACGACCACTCGCTGACCGTGTGGAACCGCACCGCCGAAAAGACCACTCCCCTGGTCGAACGTGGCGCGCGTGCCGCCGAGACGCCGGAGGAGGCCGTCAAGGGCGCGGATCTTGTCATTACGTCGTTGTTCGGCCCGGACACCGTCCGTGAGGTTGTCATCGAACCGTCCCTCATCCCCGAGGGTGCGACCTGGGCCGACTCCACCACCATCTCCCCGGAGGATGCCGCCGAGTTCGCCGCTGCCGTCCCCGGCTACGTCCACACCCCGGTGGTCGGCTCGCTGCCGCCCGCCCGCGCAGGCAAGTTGGGCGTCTACGTCGGCGGAGCCGATGCTTCTCGACGATCCACCGTCGCCGACGTCGTCGCCCCCTGGGCCGCCGCCAACCCGGAGCGTTTGAAGGTTGTCGATTCGGCCCCAGCCGCCGCCACCGGCAAGCTCTTGGCAAACCTGGCGTTGGCCGTGACCATCCAGGGCTTCAAGGAGGCGTTGGTTTTGGGCGAGTCGCAGGGCCTGGCCCCGGAGCAGGTTGTGGACATGCTCGGCTCGACCGGCCTCGAGTTCATCGTGAACATGAAGAGCCCGTTCCTTCTGGGTGAGCGCTCCACTTCGCCTGGCGACTTCACCGCCGACGCCATCGCCAAGGACGCCCGCCTCATGCTGGCCACCGCCGACAAGGACCTGCCGGCCGTCGCCGCAGCGCTTGCCTCCCTGGAGGAGCAGCAGGAGGCCGGCCGCGGCGACGAGGACTTCTCCACCGTCGTGGTCAACCGGTAGGGGTTCACCTGCTCTCCGTCGCCCTCGCCCCTGCCCTTGCCCCGCCTCTGTCCTTGCTCCGCCCCTCGCCCCTGCCCTTTAAGTGAAGAAAGTTCCCGCTCAGGGAACTTTCTTCACCCCGACAGGCAAGAAGATTCACTTTCCCCAGGGAAGACGGCAACCAGAACGAAAATAGTTCCACGCCCCAATCGGGAGCGTGGAACTATTTTGCGTGGCGACCATTTTCGCTACTTGCCTGCCTCGAGCTCGTTGCCCACGGCCTCGACGGCGCGCCCTTTCTTCTTCGACTGGTTGCGGAAGATACCGAAAAACACCACGACCAACAGCGCAATTGCAACCCAGTTGGCCACCTTGGCGTACTGGTCCAGCACGTCGACGACCGGCTCGCCAATCCACCAGCCCAACCCCAGGTAGAGGAACGACCACAAGGTCTTGGAGATGAAGTTCAGCACCATGAACTTCCACAACGGCATGCCCGAAATGCCCATGAACACGAACACAACAAACGCGATCGGCAACGGAATGGGCACGTACGCCAGGAAGATACCGATCCAGCCGAGCTTGATCGCCCACCCTTCCACGCGCGCGATGTTCTTCGCCGCGCGTTTCGAGTTCGCCGCCTGCACGTCCAGGATGCCGCGACCCCAGAGTTTGCCGGCCCACCAGTAGATCCAGTCGAACTTGATATTCACCAAGGACCCGATGAGCAGGTAGATCAGCCAGTGGGGCGCCTCCCCCACCGCGGCGAGCGCACCGGTGGAGGCGGCGCCGACGCGCGAGCCGGTCAGTGCCAGCAGGACCGGTGGGTGCAGCCCGAGCAGCCATGCACGCAGCGGGATCATCGCCAGGCCGAAGATACCGACGAAGCCAAACCAGGCAAGGCACCAGTAGTCGGCTTTGGTGGGTTTGCCGTTCCAGGGCAGGCCTTCTTCTTCCCACCATTCCTTCTCGGCGGGTTCGGTGGGTGCCGCGGCATCAGCAGCGCCGGCAGCTTCGGCGGCTTCGGCGGCTTCGACGGTGTCTCGCTCGTTGGCGTGTTCTTCCATAGGTGATCAACCTAGCGGAGAACCCGCATTTGACCCTAGCCACGCATCGCCCATCGGTGCTAGCATTTTGACAGCACAATTTGGATCGCAAGGAGGCAGCATGGGCGCTATCCAAAAAAGCAAAGCGACGCGCATCACGCGTCGGGCTGAGACCATAGTCGCTGAAAAGCCAGAGAAGACCGTAACGTTGACTATCCGTGGCGTCGACGAGAGAGTGCGCCACAAGATCAAACTTCAGGCCAGTATGAATGGACGGTCTATGGAGGCAGAGGTACGTCATATTCTGGAAGAAGCAGTCCGACCTGTAAAGGCTGGCTTGGAGCTTTTCGAGCTCTCCCAAGAGGTGGGAGGTATGGATGACCTCGCCGGTGTTATGGATGAAATGGTCACTGCCCGTCGCGGCGGTCAATCATGATCATCCTTGATACGAACGTTGTTTCAGAGCTTTGCCGGAAGGCTCCGCACGAAAACGTCAAACGATGGGCAGCCACCACGGACCCGAAGCAGTGCATTACTTCCATTACAGTCGGCGAGATTGTCCGAGGTGTACGGAGTTTGCCGTCGGGTGCCCGACGGAACGAAATTCAGCACGTTGTCTTCTGGCAATTGTCTAATTTCGAGCAGCGCAACGGTGTCCTCGCTTTTGATACAGACGCTGCCTGGGCGTTCGGCGAAATCGTCGTGGAGCGAAAAAGGATGGGACGCCCGATCCATGACGCCGATGCGATGATCGCCGCGATTTGTCGCGTCCACGATGCCCCGCTTGCCACCCGCAACCTCAAGGACTTTGAGGGCACGGATGTTACGCTCGTCGACCCCTGGGAGGATGCCTAAAGCAGTTGCTTGGCGACGACGCGCGCGTCCGCCACAACCGCCGGCACCCCCACGCCGCTCGCCCAAGCACCGGTGATGGAAATGCCGTCCACCTTGTCGATGATGTTTCGGACGTTGGTCACGGTGGCGAGGTGGTGTTCGTCGAAACGCGGCAAGCCGCCGAACCAGCGCTGGACGAAGATTTCCTCCAGGCCGGCCTCGCGGCCGTCGAATCCAGTGATGGTTTTCAGGTCGTCGAGTGCCCAGTCCACCAGGTCGTCTTCGGTGGCGGTCAGGGCGATGTTGTCGCCGAAGCGGCCGAAGCTTGCGCGCACGATGGCGCCGCCACGTTCGGCGAGGTGCGGCCATTTACGCGAGGAGAAGGTGAACGCCTTTGCCTTCACGTCGTCGGCACCGGTGGCAACGAGCACGCCCGAGTTCTGCGGCAGGCCCTCGTCGGTGGCAAACCGCATGCCGACGACTGCCGAGTTGGCCAACTTCACCGACTGGAGCTCCTGTGCCGCCTCTGGGACGACTTCCTTGAGCAGCAGCGCTGCGGTTGGTGCGGGTACGGCGAGGATGATGTGGTCGTAGATGGTCTCCTCGCCGCCCTTGAGGCGGAAACCGTTGCCTTCGCGGCTGATCTGTGAAATGAACGCGTCGATGTAGATGTCGGCCCCGGACTGTTCGGCAAGGGCTTCGTAGAGTTCGTGGTAGCCGTCGCGGAACGTGTTAAAGACCGCCCCCTGGCCGGTTGGCAGCTCCGCGCGGGAGCGCTCCAGGTTGGCCACGGCGGTGGACAGGTGCACCTTGCCGTCGCCGGCTTCAGCGAGGCGGTCGAGCTCTTCCGCCAGTTGCGGGACGGTGGCGCGAACGCCCAGGTCATCGGCGGTACAGGAGTAGACCCCACCAAGCAGAGACGACAGGATGACGTCGACGACTTCGTCGCCGTAGCGCTCGCGCACGAGTTTGCCGACGTTCATGTCGCCGTCGGTGTCCCAGGTGAAGCCTTCGCGGTTAGCTTCGTCGTCGATACGCGCTGCGGTTTCGGCGCTGACCAAGTGCGCAACCGTTTCGGAGGTAGACGGGATACCCATCACGCCGCCGGTAGGCAGACCGCGGGCCTCGCCATTGGACCAGATCAGGGAGCGCAACCCGGACGGCTCGACGAGCGAATCACCAAGACCCAACTCGGTGAAGAACTCGACTGCGTCCTTGCGGCGTGCGAGGAATGCCTCGGCGCCCATATCGGTCGGGCCAGCCTCGAACGCGACGGTGTAGAGCTTGCCGCCGATGCGGTCAGTGGCTTCGTAGACGTCGATTTTCGCCTCGTCCGTGTCCTCGTTCGAGCTGAGTTTACGAAGCTCGAACGCTGCGGTCAGACCGGCAAGGCCTGCGCCGATAATGGCGATGTTCATTAAATCTCCTCGTGGATGATGCGTACGGCCTCAGTGATGGCGTCCGCATCGGTGGTCGGCAGGACGCCGTGGCCCAGGTTGAAGATGTGTCCGGTGGCATCCCCCGCTTCGACCGCGCGGGCGGCCTCGTTCTTGATGCGGGCGATCTCCTCGCGCACGACATCGGTGCCGGCGAACAGCAGCGCCGGGTCCAGGTTGCCCTGCAGCACGCGCGGGGAGGCGAAACGCTTCGCGGCGGTGTCCAGCGGCACGCGCCAGTCCACACCCATCACCTCGCTGCCAGCCTCAGACATGGCGCCGAGCAGCTCACCGGTGGCCACACCGAAGTGGATGCGCGGGATCTCCCCCGCCACTGAATCCAGGATTTCAACCGAGTACGGCAGGACAAACTCGCGGTAGTCGGCCTCGGTGAGGAAGCCTGCCCAGGAGTCGAAGAGTTGCATCGCGTCGATGCCGGCCTCGACCTGCGTGCGGAGGAACTCGGTGATCGTTGGCACGAGGCGGCGCATGAGCGCGTGCCAGGTTTCCGGATCGCCGTGCATCATCGCCTTGGTCTTCTCGTGGTTCTTGCTAGGCCCGCCTTCGATGAGGTAGCTGGCCAGGGTAAACGGCGCCCCCACGAAGCCGATGAGGGCCTGGGTGTCGCTCAGTTCGTCGAGAATAATGCGGATCCCCTCGGCGACTTCCTCCACGGTGTGGTCCAGGATCGGCAGGTTGTCTACGTCCGCACGGGAGCGAATCGGAGCGTCCAGCACCGGGCCCGTACCCGGCACGATCTCCACCCCAACACCCGCTGCCTTCAGCGGCACCACAATGTCAGAGAACAAGATCGCCGCGTCCATGTCGTGGCGGCGCACCGGCTGCAGCGTGATCTCCGCGAGCAGTTCCGGCATGAAGCACGAATCCAGCATTGCAATGCCTTCTCGCACCTTGCGGTACTCCGGCAAGGAACGGCCGGCTTGGCGCATGAACCACACCGGGGTGCGGGACGGAGTGCGGCCGTAGGCGGCCTCAAGGAACGGAGCGTTAACAAGGTCGCGTCTAGTCATAGTGCCTTAGCCTACCTGCGAAAAGCCTAGATCTTGAACCGGCGTGCCCGGCGCGACTTCGCCTCGATGAACAGGGAGCTGCCCAGCATGAGCAGTGTCGCACCGACGGGCGGTAGCGCTCCAGCTGCGGCGAGGACGACTGCGGTGGCGTTGTACGCAACGGCGAAGGCGAGGTTGCTGTTGGCGATGCGTTTAACGCGTTGGGCGTGCTCGATGAGTTGGGGCACGGACATGACGTCTTCGCGGATGAGAACGACTTCGGCGTCGTCGCTCCAGCGTGGCTCTTTGGTGCCGGCGAGGTCGTCTTCGGCGAAGAGGATGCCGGAGTCGGCGACGCGCAGGGTGGGCAGGACGGAGGCGTCGCCAACCATGGCAACGTTGGAACCTTGTGTGTGCAGTGCACGCACAGCATGGGGTTTGTCCAGCCCGTGAATGCCGGCAAGCACTTGGGAGATGCCGAGGAAGTCAGCGAACCGGCGCGCCACCGGATAGGTGTCGCGGGTGAGCATGACGGTTTCCACGCCCATGGATTCCAGGC
This sequence comes from Corynebacterium sp. HMSC036E10, assembly GCF_001836265.1. Classification (NCBI taxonomy): domain Bacteria; kingdom Bacillati; phylum Actinomycetota; class Actinomycetes; order Mycobacteriales; family Corynebacteriaceae; genus Corynebacterium; species Corynebacterium sp. HMSC036E10. Next base: position 10,915 of record NZ_KV827994.1, on the reverse strand, counting down.
GGTCGATGGCCTGGATGGCGTCGTCTTTAGCGGGGTCGTACAGCGTGATCACACCGCGGTCACGTCCACCCCACCGCACGACGACGGGTGTGCCGCCAGTCGTGGCGGCGACGGAGAGTTTGCCGTGGAGTTGCGACAGGTTCGTCGGGCGCCACAGCGATGCCGCAAACGTTTCGGAGCGTGCGTTTTCACCAGTGCCCCACGTTGCGGTAATTGGTCCACCGAACTCGCCGTCGGGTGAGAAGGTGTCACCGTTGGCTTCGATCCAGTCTGGGATGCGTGGGTCGCCGGAGCGGGCGTCGCGTGCTCCTCGTGCTGCTTTCACGATTGCTTTGGAGGCCGGGTGGTCCGAGTCGGCAGACAGGACGCCGGCGATGCGCAGCACCAGTTCAGTGCTTTCGCCACGTACTGCGGTGACGGTTTCCACATGCATTTCCGGTTTGACCAGGGTGCCCACACGGTTGAAGACGACCATGTCGGTGTCGGCCAGGGTGCGAAGCGCGTTGCCGTCGCGCACAAGCATGCCGTGGCGCACGGCGGAGTCGAGGCCTTGGCGCATGGCGAGTGCAGGTGAGATGGCCAAACTCACGGGTGCGACGACGACCAGGATGGCCAGCGACGTCGCAGCGGCCGTGTTGATGTTGCCGTTAAACAGCAGCCAGAGTCCGAAGTTGAGCACCGCGATGACATAGGCGGTTGGGATCAGCAGGCCCGCGGAGCGAGTCGAGACCATGGTGGCTGCGTTTTGGTGACGTGAGGCGTCGTCAAGCCAGCGCTGCACCGCCGCAAGCAGTGTGGTGTGGCCGACGCGCGCGGCGCGGACTTTGATCTCGCCCGAGGCGAGCACCGAGCCGGCGGTGACGATCGAGCCGACTTTGAGGATTTGGTCGCGGTGCGTATCGACGAGCTCCCCACCAATCCGGCCGGAACCACCAACCACTTCCCCATCGACTGGGATGATGTGGCCTGCGGTGAGCGTGACGTCGTCGCCACGCCTGATCTCTGTTGCAGGCAACTCTTCGGGGCTGGGTGTGCCGCGTTTGTCGCGGTGATCCACGTTGTAGACGTCCTCGGCGCCGGGCCTGCGGGATTCGAGTTCCTCGCGCAGATCGGTGCGCACCTGCATGGAGAAGTACCTGCCGAATAGCAGCAGCGTGGTCACGGTGCAGGACACTTCGAAATACAGCTCGGGGCTGTCTGACATGCGCAGTGGCATCCAGCTGCCGGTGGTGGTGTAGCCGATGTCGCCGACGCTGGTAAACAGCAGCATGGCAAACGACCACACATAGGAGGCCAGGATGGCGATCGAACTCGCACCGTCTAGCGCCGAAATACCGCGACGCACGCCGCCTGCCATGGCGCGGTGGAACGGGGATGCGCACCACAGGGCCACCGGAGTTGCTAGCGCGAAGCACACCCACTGCCAGCCCGGAAAGTCCAGGGACGGGATGTAGGTGAGTAGCAGCACGGGGATGGTCAGCAGCACTGCCACCACGAGGCGTGTCGGGGTGACCAGGTCGCGTGCGGTAAACAGCACGTCGCCTTCACGCCGGGAGCGCCGCGACACCGGACGCACAAACCCTTGCGCACGGGCGATCAGGTTCGCCTCTTCGTTACGACGATGCTTCGCCCGGCGCGGCATCGGGTGTTCCTGCCAGTAGCGGCCGTGTGCGCGACGCTGCAGGGTCGAGTCGGTCACGGTTGCGGTGACGCCGAAGCTTTCGATGGTGTCGGTGAGCTCCACAAGCGGCGTACTTGCCGGTGCGGTGACCCACGCCATCTTCGTCGGGTACACCAAGCGCGCCGACACACCTGGCAGCGCCTCAAGTGCTTCGGCGATGTCGGTCAGTTGGGGCCCGTCCTCGATGCCCTCCAGCTCGAAGGCGTAGGAGGCGTTGGGGCGGACAAGTTCCCCGTCCAGGTCCCACGTCGCAGTGCCTGGGTCAATGCCTGCTTGGCGTGCGGCGTGGCGGGCTTCCTCGATGCAATTGTCTAGGTGTTCGTGGTTGCTCACTTACGCAACTCCCCTCCACAGGTCGCCGCTTCGCGTATCGACGAACACATTCGCCGCCGGCCGGAACATCCCAAACAGGGCTGCGACAAGCAGGACAACCACCACGATGGAGGCCCAGCCAGCCACGCCGATGAAGAAGCCGGCAACGTTGAGGAACACAGTTGCCCCAATGCCTGCGGCTGCAATCCTTCGCGCAGTCTTCGACCCTTTATGGAAGTAGGCCGCACTCATCGACAGCAGGATGGCCAAGGCGATGTTGCCCCACGCCAAGATGCGCAGATTGAACCGGAAACGTTCGATCAATGCTTCGTCGGCACCTTCGATCATCCAGGTATCCGGCAGCCGGTCAGGCACGCCCTTGGCCAGGGTCATCAGCCCGATGACGATCATCAACACCGCACTGGCAACCACCAGGTAGTAGGCGGTACGTAGCGGTCGGGGCCACTGCTCAGTGGCCTCGCCGCTGTACCTACGGTTCTTGTCATTCGGGTCTGAGACCATCGTGGGGAACATGCCTGCCATTGGGGACCTACTGTTCCTTCTCTGTCTTGGCTGCGTCTTTCTTCGACGCATCCTTCTTGGGCGCTACCCAGTTCACGGCGTCTTTGTCCGTGGAGTAGATGATGCCCAGAATGCCGGCCACACCCAGAATGATTTGGACGACACCGTCGATGCCGTAGAACACCACCGGTATGGCGGTGGAGGCGGGCTGCATCATGAACAGCGTGATCATGCGGAGGGCGAAGAACACCCCGAAGATCTGCAGCAGCCGGTACGCGTTGCCAGCCTGGGAGCTTTTGTTCCGCACGGCGCGCAGCGCGAACACGAACAACAGCAGCACACCCAACTGGATGAGTGTCATGAGGATCAGGGATCCGTAGACGCCCATGTTGATTAGGCCGTCCGAGATTTCCTCGCCACGCTGCTTAGCTTGTTGCTTGGCGGCGTCCCGCAGCGCGGACGGGTCGACGAACGCGAATACGACGGAGAGAATCTGGTGGATTAACTCGCCTGCGATCATCACTGCCCAGCACCGCAGCATCAACTGCACGGCCTCCGGCGGGCCGCCCGGCGTCTTCTTGTCCACGGCGCTGGCGTCGACGTGGCTGGGGCTCTTCGGGTTGAGTGGCGGGAGGCTAACCATTGAGCTGCTTTGCTGCTTCGATGGCGTAGTAGGTCAGAATCTGGTCCGCACCAGCGCGTTTAATGGATACCAGCGACTCCATCATGGTCTCTTCGAAGTCGATCCAACCGTTCACGCCTGCTGCCTTGAGCATCGCGTACTCGCCGGAGACCTGGTAGGCCGCCACCGGCACTGGTGACATTTCTGCCACCTTGGCCAGCACGTCAAGGTACGGCAAGGCCGGCTTGACCATGACAATGTCTGCGCCTTCGGCGATGTCCAGTTCGGTCTCCAAAAGGGATTCACGCACGTTTGCGGGATCCTGTTGGTAGGTGCGGCGATCGCCCTTCAGCGACGAGCCGACAGCATCGCGGAACGGACCAAAGAACTTGGAGGCATACTTCGCGGAGTACGCCATGATGATGACGTCCTCAAAGCCCTCGCGGTCGAGTGCCTTACGGATCTCGCCGATCTGGCCGTCCATCATGCCGGACGGGCTGACCATGTGTGCGCCAGCGCGCGCCTGGGACAGGGCGAGGTCGCAGTAGATTTCAACCGTCTTGTCGTTGTCCACGATCTCGTTGCCGTGTGCATCGGTACGCAGCACACCACAGTGGCCGTGATCGGTGAACTCATCAAGGCACGTATCGGAGATGATGACCAGGTCGTCGCCGAATTCGTCGCGAAGCGCCTTGATCCCGCGGTTCAAAATGCCATCTTCCGCGACACCGATGGAGCCTGTGGCGTCCTTATCCGCTTCAAGCGGCACACCAAACAGGTCGATCGCCCGCACACCAGCTTCAAGCGCCTCGTGGCAAATTGCCTTCAGGGAATCCTCGGTGTGCTGGTACACCCCCGGCATGGAGGCAATCTCGCGCGGCGCATCAAGGCCGTCTGCGATAAACAGCGGGAGGATGAAGTCGGCCGGGTGCAGCCTCGTCTCCGCCGTCAGGGTGCGCAATGCGGGGTTCTGCCGCAAGCGCCGTGGTCGTCGGGTGAGCTCAAAATCTGCCATGCGCCACATCTTAGAACGTCACCCGACACGACCCCAGCCGTGCTAGTTGCTCGCTGCCGACTTCCGGCGCTTCTTGCGCGGCGGCGGCAACTGCCCAGCCGCACGCAGACCAGCAACGTGCTCTGCCAAGGCGTCAATGAGCGACGGGATATCGGCGACCTCCGGGACGACGTCCACACGCAAGCCCTGCTCACGGGCTTCCGCCTCCGTCACCGGGCCAATGCAGGCGATGATGGTGCGCGCGTGCGGCTTGCCGGCAATACCCACAAGGTTCTTCACCGTCGACGGGGAGGTGAAGCACACGGCGTCGAACCCGCCGGTCTTGATCATGTCGCGCGTCTCCGGTGGTGGCGGAGCAGCACGCACGGTGCGGTAGGCGACAACGTCGTCGACCTCCCACCCCTTGGCCTCCAGGCCATCGACCAGGACGTCGGAGCCCAGGTCCGCGCGCGGCAGCAGCACACGGCCAACCGGGTCGATATCCTCGACATACTCCGGGAAGATCTCCGCCAGACCAGCAGCGTTCTGCTTTGTACGGTGCGGGATCAGCTCCGGGTACATGCCACGGGCACGCAGCGCATCAGCGGTCTTCTGCCCCACCGCGCCCAGGTGCACGCCGGCAAACGAGCGGGCATCCAGGCCAAGCTCCTCGAACTTGTCCCACACCGCATCAACGGCATTAACAGAGGTAAACAGCACCCAGCGGTAGCGTCCCTCCACAATGCCCTTGATCGCGCGGTCCATCTGTGCCGGGTTGCGCGGCGGCTCGAGCGAAATCGTCGGCACCGACTGCGGGATCGCACCGTACTGCGTCAGGCGGGCGTTCATCGGGCCAGCCTGCTCCTTGGCGCGCGGCACAAGCACTCGCCAGCCATACAACGGCCGGTTTTCCCACCAGGAGTACTTCGAGCGGTCGTCCGCAACAGTGCCAAGCGTAACGACGAGCGCACCCGACAGATCCGCATCCAACTTGCCCACCGTCTGCAACGTGGCATCAAACGTGCGCTGCAGACGCGTCGTTCCGTTCGTCGTAATCGTCACCGGAGTGGCGCCTTGGAAACCGCGCTCCATAAGCGCTTCTGCCATCTCTGCGAGGTGCTCCTGGGTGGCCTGGAACACCAACGGTTGCGGCGCAGACGCCAACTGATCCCAGTCCACCGGACCGTTGGTCAGGTCAGCCTCGGTATAGGTCGAGCCCAGTGCAATACCAGCGAAGGACGGCACCGTCGACGGCAAGGACATGCCCGGCACCACGTGGAACTCCAGGCCAGCGTCTGCAACGGCGGAGATCTCCTCCATCACAGCATCACGGGTCAGCGGGTTGCCGGCGACCAGACGGATCACGTCACCATCGCCTGCCTCGCCGTCCTCGATGGACTTCGCTGCCGCCTCGAGCGCCTCGCGCAGCTTCGGCACAATGCCCTCACCTGCCAGGTCGCACTCCTGGAGCTCCGCCGCCGTCGGATCTTCCGGCTTCGGCGGCTTACGGCGCGCACCCGCCGCCTTCGCGTCGGCGCACATCTGCTCGTAGACGGCTTTCGCCTCGTCGAGCTTGGCCTGTGGCACTGGCAATGCTGAGCCAACGAAGTTTCTGACCCCCGCCGACACTTCCGGATCGACGAGTGCGATAGCGTTAGCTTCCATCACCTCGCGGGCACGGACCGTGAGCAGTTCAGGGTTGCCCGGTCCGGCACCCACGAAGATCACCTTCCCCGGCTGGGGGGTGTGAGAGGGCAATGTCATAGAGGAATCTCTTCTAGGCACAAATAACATCCCCCACGCAGACGGATCCACTTAAGCGACCCGTTGCGCGGAGGGGTGTGAACGTATGGTATTTACACCATAAAAGGGATATGCCCCAGAACAAAACCACCGCTACTTCATAACGTCAGCGGCACCGCGTTCAAGCAACGCCTCAGCAGCGCGTCGACCGATCTCCTCCGGGTCCGTACCCTGGACATCTTCCACGAGCGAACGGGACCCATCCAGCGCAAACACACCGGCACGCAGCTCGATGCCGTTCTCCGTCGCACGCGCGGTTGCCGCCACCGGCGCGGTGCAGCCGGCCTCGAGTACGGCAAGTACGGTGCGCTCGGCGCGGGCCTCGACGGTTGCGGTGTCGTCGATAAGTTTCGCGATTGCTTCGCGGCCAGCCGTATCGTCGACACGGCACTCGACCGCAAGCGCACCCTGGGCGGGCGCTGGGATGAACTCGTGCGGGTCGAAGATCTGGGTCGCCCGGTCGCCGTAGCCACCACGCACCAAGCCTGCGTACGCAAGCATGATCGCGTCCAACTCTCCAGATTCGACGTAGCCCATGCGGCGCTCAATGTTGCCACGCAACGGACGAATGTCCAGGTCCGGACGCATCGCGCGCAGCTGGGAAATACGACGAGGTGCCGACGTGCCCACGCGGGCACCTTCCGGCAGCTCCGCCAGCGTCAGCCCATCGCGGGCGATGAGCGCCTCGCGGTTGTCCTCACGCTTGGGCACGATGAGATAGGAACGCGGCTCGTACGCCGTAGGCAGGTCCTTAAACGAATGGACCGCAACGTCAACCTCGCCGTTAAACAACGCGTCGCGCAGCGCGGAGGTGAACACGCCGACGCCGATGCGCTCCACCGGGGCCTGCGACAGGTCACCCGGCGTGACCACGATTTTCAGTTCAGCCGGGTGACCAACCGCACTGAGGTCGTCACGGACATGGCCGGCCTGTGTCGTCGCCAAGTGCGAACCACGAGTACCAATCTTCAGCATTTATTTCTCCTTACCGCGCAGTTCCTCAGGCAGCGGGAGACGCTGCGCCTCCACCGACACCGCCGGCTGATCCAGCCCGAACAGTTCGGTCACTACCTCTTCCACACTCACTGTCTCCTGCGCCGCCGCAAGTTCCTTAATCTTCACCGTCGGCGCGTGCAGCAGCTTGTCCACGACCCTACGGACCGTGCGCTCAACCTGCTCAAAATCTTCCTCAGACATATCCGGAAGCCGGGTGCGAAGTTTCTGCAGCTCCTGACCAGAGATCTCCGCAGCATTTCTGCGAAGCCTCGTCACCGCCGGGGCCACCCCACGCACCCGCTGCTCGGAGGAAAACAGTTTCACTTCCTCGTCGATAATCGCCTCTGCCTCGCGCAACGCACGGGAATCCTCGTTGGTCGTGTTACGCATCTGCTCGTGCAGGTATTCAATGTTGACCAGGTGCACGCCGTCGATGTCAGTGACCGCGTCGTCGATATCGCGCGGCAACGACAGGTCCGCCAGCATCACCGGACCCGCAATGTCCTCCGGCGTAATGGTGAAGCCGTCAGCCGCCGTCGCGGACACCACAATGTCCACCCCACCCATCGCGTGCGAGCGGTCTTCAAAATCCACAACCTCCGCCGGCACGCCCGCCTCGCGGGAATGTCCAGCAAGGCGCTCCGCGCGGTCGCGCGTGCGGTTGGCAATCACCAACCCGTCAATGCCGCGCTTGCCCAGGTGCGTCGCCGCCAGCGAACTCATCGCGCCAGCCCCCAACACCAGAGCTTTCTTCCCCTTAAAGTCTTCAATCCTCATCAGCCCCATCGCCTCATCCAAGGCGGCGGTAACCATGGACGCGCCCGAGTCGTCGATAGTGGTCTCAGTGTGCACACGCTTACCGGTATGCAGCGCCATCTGCGCCAACGAATGCAGATTCGGCCCCACCGTGCCACGCTCCGCTGCATCCACATACGCCGTACGCACCTGGCCGATGATCTGCTGCTCCCCCACAACCATCGAATCCAACCCCGACGCCACAGTAAACATGTGCTCCGCAGCAGCATCCGCGTACCGCACGTACAGGTAGCGACGCAGCTCCTCGATGCCCACCCCAGACACCTTCGTCAGCACCGTCAACACGTCCTCCACACCAGCGTGGAACGCGTTGGCCACCGCATACACCTCGAGACGGTTGCAGGTGGAGATAATCATCGCCTCGGACAACGAAGGCCGCTCAACAAGAGCCGCGGACGTCCCCTCCTGCAGCTCCGTATCCATGCTGAGACGTTCTAGTAGGGACACAGGTGCAGACCTATGCGACATCCCCACGACAAGAACACTCACAAAACCCTCCAGTCCGCGTTGGAAATCAAACTAAAGGATAGCCCCTTACGCGAGGAGCGCCGCCTCAAGGTCGGCGTTGTCCACTTCCCAGCAGGCGAACTCCTCCCCATCAATGACGACAACCGGCACGCGATCGCCGTATTGGGCGGCGTTGTCGGGGTCCAGGTCGACGTCGACAAGCATCAGCTCCGCGCCACACTTCTCCACTACCGGAGCAATCTGCGCCGCCACCCGCTCGCACGAACCGCACGTGGACCGCACCATCAACTCCACCGTCTTCATCCCAACTCCTCTACATCGGGCGCCGTTGTACGATTGCTCACGCTAACACCGCCACCGAAAGAGTCACGATCGCCATGTCAGAACAGCGGGAATTCCTCGCACAATGGTCAGTCTCTCAGGGCAACCTGCGCCGCTTCCTTGAGGACCTTGCACTGCCCCCGCTTGACGACGACGCCCAGCGCACCGCCGGCCAAGCCGCCGCCGCAGCCGCCGTCGAAGAAACCTTTGGTATCAACATCCAAGACTTCGCCCTCGGCGTCGACTCGGTCGGCGGTGCCTTTAAAACCGCCGGCCGCCAAAAAATCACTCCGCCAGACCCCGAAATCCCACAGGACCTCGAGGCAGCCGCGTTCTTTGACATCGACAACACCCTCATCCAAGGCTCGTCGCTGATCCTGCTTGCCCAAGGCCTGTTTAAGAAACGCTTCATCACCTTGCGCGAACTCGCCCCGGCCCTGTGGAAGCAGATCCGGTTTCGCGTCTCCGGCTCCGAAAACGCCGACGACATCGCCGAAGGTCGCGAGCAGGCCCTTGCCGTGGTCAAAGGCAAACGTGTCGAGGAACTCAAGGAAGCCTGCCAGGAGATCGTCGACAAGCAGATGCTGAACAAGTCCTACTCGGACGTCATCGAACTGGCCTCCATGCACATCGCCGCCGGCCAGCAAGTCTGGCTCGTCTCCGCCACCCCGGTCCAGATCGGCCAGGCCCTGGCGGAGACCCTCGGGTTCACCGGCGCTTTGGGCACCGTCGCGGAAGAAGAGGACGGCAAGTTCACCGGCCGACTCGTCGGCGACATCCTCCACGGCCCCGGCAAGAAGCACGCCGTGGCCGCGCTGGCCGCGCTGCAGCAACTCGACCTGAAGCAGTGCACCGCCTACTCCGACAGCATCAACGACCTGCCAATGCTGGAGATGGTCGGCTCCCCCGTCGCGGTAAACCCGGACCGCGCACTGCGCCGCCACGCGAAAGCCCAAGGCTGGGCTATCCGCGACTACCGCTCCGTTCGCCGCGCCGTGCGCCTGTCCGCCCTGCCAGTATTGGGCGCTGCGGGAGCGTTCTCGCTGTGGCGCCTGTGGAACAAGCGGCAGGAAAGGACTCACCATGCCTGATGCGTTTGCCCTGCGCACCCCGCGGCTTGAGTTGTCGGTGCCGACAGATGCGGATATCGACGCCATCTTTGCCATCCACTCAGATCCCCGCACCTACGAGCACCGCCCCGAGCTGACAATGAAGACCCGCGATGAGGCTGTCGAGCTTGCGCGCTCGTGGCAGAACAATTGGGCTGAGCAGCAGTTGGGCTACTACACGGTACGCACCCTCGACGGCGCGACCATCGGCTTTACCGGGGTACGGCACAGCGAGGAAGCCAGCGAAGAAGTCCTGAACCTCTACTACCGATTCGCACCAGAATCGCAAGGCCAGGGCTACGCCAAAGAAGCCGCGGCCGCTGCGATTGCCAGCGCCCGCGAGCGCTTCCCGTCGCTCCCCGTCATCGCCATCATCGACCCTGTGAATGAGGCATCGATTGGCCTAGCTTTGAGGCTCGGACTTGCGTATGTTCCCGGAGCGGGCGTTCCCGGCGACTACGAGGTGTACCGGCTTTCCTAGCTGGGAAAGCCGGCGTTGGTTCGGGCTGTGTGGCCTCAGCCGCGCCACGGCTCCAATGCCCTGATCGGGTACCGCTCATCAACGGTAAAGCGTTGGCACACCACCTGCGTGTCGTCGTCAATATCAAGTGCTCCGATGTACTCCACAAACTCTGGCGAGCGCCAATACTGCTCATGCCCAATGCGCCATTCGTTTGCGTCGGCGTAGCCCTCCCCCTCGGCGATGGCATGCTCGTCGCTCACGTCCGCCAACCGGTAAATCTGAACCTCAGTCGTGCGGATGACGCACACCACGTTGTCATGTGAGTCAAGGACGGCCTCGAGGGCACCCACTTCCTCATGCGGCTGATAGTCGTTGGGGTATTCAGCCAGCAAGGATGCTGTCGCAGTTTTCGTGCCGTCCAGGATGGCGTTGACAAGAGCGTCACGGAGCGGGCCTGGAAAGGCGAACTCGCCACGAGGCAACTCCGAAATGGGCTCTAAAGCATCCCGATTCATACGTTCATATTAGGCAGCGAGGCTCACCGTCCTTGGTGTCGCACTGTTATGCCTCGTAGTTTTGGGTTTCCGCAATCCTGGACAGTCGTTTTCCCTGGTCGTCTAGCTTGTTGTTTGTGCAACCAGACGATGAGCTCCGTGTTGACCATGGTGTTCGTTATCACCTGGGGGTTTGTGAAGGCGGTTTCGAGACCGTCTAGCTGGGTTTGTGGTCGTGCTAGACGATCAGGTGTAGCAACGAAAAGAGAGTGTGCCCTCTTTGGGGCACACTCTTTGTGGTTTGGGTGTTTGGT
>NZ_KV827993.1:0-39825 GCF_001836265.1 Corynebacterium sp. HMSC036E10 | reverse complement strand
CGGCTTCGCCAACATGATGCTCTAAAACCAAACAACAACAATGAGTGTGCCCACCCGCAACACCGGGTGGGCACACTCTCTTTTCGTTGCTGCCACTGATCGTCTAGCACCCCCGCAAATACAGCTAGACGGTCTCGAAACCACCCACACAAACCCCCAGGTGATAACGAACACCATGGTCAACACGGAGCTCATCGTCTGGTTCCACAAACACAGAGCTAGACGATCGGTCCGAGCGTCCTTCTTCGTCTGAAGGGGGATCACTGACGCGGTAGCGCCTACTCGCTGACCGAGAACACCTTCTTCTTCGGTGTCTCCTCCGCAGCCGATCCCGCCACGGCGATCTTGGGGGCGTCGAGGACGTCGGTCATGAAGTCGGCGACCCACTGCAGCAATTCCATATCGCGCAGGTTTGGAGCGTTGAGTGCCCGCTTTGCTCCGCCTTCCTTGGGCATCGGCACCTGCAGCGCCTTTGCCGCAGCCCGGAAGTTCGCCCCCGGGTACAAGCGCTTCAGGCGCACCTGCTTAGAGTCAGGCAACTCGACTGGGTGGAGTTTGATGCGCGTTCCCTGGGTCAAGATCTCGGAAACGCCAACTGCACGGGCCTGGTTGCGCAATCGGGCTACGGCCATGAGCCGCTCGACCTCAATTGGCAAGGTGCCGAAGCGGTCGATCATGTCGTCGGCTGCTGCGGTCAGGGCGTCGTCGTCACGCGCTTCTGCGAGCTTGCGGTACACCTCGAGGCGCAAGCGCTCGGAGTTGATGTAGGTCTCCGGAATGTGTGCATCCACGGGCAGATCGACGCGGATTTCCTTCGGGCCTTTGTCGGTGGCGTCGATGGGTTTGCCGCTCATGAGGCCCTTGAAGGTTTCCACGGCCTCGCTGACCAAGCGGACGTACATATCGAAGCCCACGCCCGCGATGTGGCCGGACTGTTCCGCGCCGAGCACGTTGCCAGCGCCGCGCATCTCCAGGTCCTTCTGCGCCACGGCCATGCCGGCTCCCAGGTCGTTGTTTTGGGCGATGGTGGCCAGGCGGTCGTAGGAGGTCTCGGTGAGTGTCTTGTCCTTCGGGTACAGGAAGTACGCGTAGGCACGCTCGCGGGAACGGCCCACACGTCCGCGCAGCTGGTGCAACTGGCTCAGGCCCATGTTCTGGGCGTTTTCCACGATCAGGGTGTTGGCGTTGGCGATGTCCAGGCCGGTCTCCACGATCGTGGTGCACACCATGACGTCGTATTCGCGGTTCCAAAAACCCTGCACGGTCTGCTCGAGCACCTGCTCGCTCATCTGGCCGTGGGCGACAACGACGCGGGCCTCGGGAACGAGTTCGCGCAGTTGGCGGGCAGTTTTTTCGATGTCGGAGACTTTGTTGTGGATGTAGAAGACTTGGCCGTCGCGAAGCAATTCTCGACGAATCGCCGCCGCCACCTGCTTATCCTCTTGCGGACCGACATACGTGAGCACCGGGTGCCGGTCTTCCGGCGCGGTGGTAATCGATGTCATTTCGCGGATGCCGGTCAGCGACATCTCAAGCGTGCGCGGAATCGGCGTTGCCGTCATGGTGAGCACGTCAACGTGCGACTTCAGCGCCTTGATGTGTTCCTTGTGCTCGACACCGAAGCGCTGCTCCTCGTCCACGATGATCAGACCGAGGTTCTTCCACTGCACGCCAGTCTGCAGCAGTCGGTGGGTACCAATGACGATGTCTACGGAACCATCCGCAAGACCTGCGAGGATCTTCTTCGAATCCGCGGTAGAGGTGAAACGCGACAGCTCGCGAACCTCCACCCCAAAACCATCCATGCGCTGCGTGAAGGTGGAGTAATGCTGCTGGGCAAGCAGCGTCGTCGGCACCAGCACCGCGACCTGTTTACCGTCCTGCACTGCCTTAAACGCGGCACGCACGGCCACCTCGGTTTTGCCGAAGCCCACATCGCCCACGATCACGCGGTCCATCGGCGTGGGCTTTTCCATGTCTTCCTTGACCGCTTCGATGGCGTTGAGCTGGTCTTCCGTCTCTACGAACGGGAAGGCATCTTCCATCTCGAGCTGCCAGGGGGTATCCGGCGCGAACGCGTGGCCCGGCGCGGCTTGGCGCTTGGCGTAGAGCTCCACCAACTCGCCGGCGATCTCGCGCACGGCGGCGCGCGCCTTGCGCTTGGTGGACTTCCAGTCCGAGCCGCCCATCTTGCTTAGCGACGGCTTCTCGCCACCGGTGTACTTACTCAGCAGGTCCAGCGACTCCATGGGCACCCAGAGTTGGTCGCCGGGCTGTCCGCGCTTGGCGGGCTGGTACTCGAGCACGATGTATTCGCGTCGCGACGCCTCATCGCCGGCCTTGATAGTGCGCTCCGCCATCTTTACAAACTTGCCGATGCCGTGGGTGTCATGCACCACGAAATCACCCGGCTGCAAAGCCAACGGGTCGACGCGGTTGCGGCGGCGCGGGGCGCGTCGCTTAGCGCCGGCGATGTCGCCGACTCGGTTGCCGGTGAGGTCCGTTTCGGTAACCACCACAAGGTTCGGGCCGCCGAAGACCAGACCTGCGTGCGATAACGCCTGGTAGAGCGTAACTGCGCCATCGACGGGCTCGAGCCCAGGTGTGGCCACTCGTGCGGACACGCCGTGTTCGCGCAGCCGCTCCGCCATGCGGTCGATCGCACCTTTGGCCGGAGCGACATAGGCGGCCTTGCCGTGGTTTTGCGTCACGTGCAGTTTCAGCGTGGCGTAGAGCTGCTCGATCTGCTTCGGATCGCCCTTCGGCGCGGGTGCTGCCTCGAACTCGAGCGGCAGCGTCGACGCGTCATCCGCGGCGAACATGCCGGGAGGCGCAAAGGTCCACCAGGCGTTTCCGGCCTTCGACGCGGAGACCTCCAGGGACTCGAACGAACGGTACGACGAAGCAGAGACGTCCAGGCCTTCCACCGCCACCGGGCCTTCGGCGCCCATCGCGGCGGCCTCCCAGCCGGCCTCGAGGAACTCGCGGTCGGTCGCTTCCAAGTCGGCAATGCGAGTGCGAACCTTCTCCGGGTTGGTCACCAACACCACCGAACCGGCCGGCATCAATTCCGGCAGCACCGAATACGTCTTATCGGTCAGCGCCGGGATGATCGCTTCCATGCCGTCCGCCGGCTGCTTTTCGGAAATGCGTGCAAGCAGCGACGACAAGGTGGGGTTCGACGGGAATTTGCGGGCCAGGTCGTCGGCTTTGGCGGCCACGGTGTCGTCGATAAGCAACTGCCTTGCTGGAAACAGTTCGACGGCACCAACCTCTTCGATGGTGCGCTGATCCGCAACCGCAAAGGAGCGGATGTCGGTGACTTCGTCACCCCAGAACTCGATACGCACAGGGTTCTGGGCAGTGGTGGGGAAAACGTCAATGATGCCGCCACGGGTAGCAAACTCGCCACGGCCCGCAACCATATCCACGTGGTTGTAGGCGAAATGCACCAACTGCTGCGTCAGGTCCTCAAAGTCGGCTTCCTGGTCCACCGCCACCCGAATCGGCTCAATCGCAGGCAAAACCGGCTGGCACACGGCGCGCGCCGCAGCCACGATGACACGCGGCATATCCCACAGCACCTTCGCACGGCGGCCAACAATGTCCGCAGCTGGCGACAAGCGCTCATGGGGCAACGTCTCGTAGGCGGGGAATTGGGCGACCTTGTCGTCGCCAAGCATTGCCTTGAGCTCCGCCGTGAGGTCTTCCGCCTCGTGCCCCGTCGCCGTCACCAACAGCACCGGGGTCTCACGCGCGATCGCACCAGCAGTCCAGGAACGTGCCTGGTCAATGCCGGTAATATGCAGCGAATCTTCCCCCACATGCGTCACCAAACCCTTCAACTTCGGGTCCGTCAACGCCTGGGTGAGCAGCCCACCAAGCACGGGCGGGGTGTTATCAGTCATGCAATGCTTCCTCTTCGTTCGCTTCGCGATCCACAGCGCGCTCATCTCCAGCGACATCTTCACCAGCAATATGCGGCTTGGCCTCCATCCCCCGCAACCCATTCCAACACAGGTTAGAGATATGCGCCGCCACAATATGCTTGTTTGGCTCCCGCTGATCCAACCACCACAGCGCAGAATTAGACACCGTGCCAACCAGCGCCTGACCGTACAACCCGGCCATCGCCTCATCTAATCCACGGTGCTTAAACGCCTCCGCCAGCAGGTGGGAAACCTCAGCGGTCACACGGTTAAGAATCGTCGAATACGTCCGCCCCTCCCCCGGCAACTGACCATGCGCAAGGATGACAAACCCGTCGGTGTCATCCTCCACGTACGTCAGCAACGCCAGCACACCACGCTCAATGCGATCGCGCCAGCGCCCCTCCTGGATCGACCCCATAATCGTCTCCTCCAGGCGGACCATCTCCCGACGAATAACCGCCTGGTACAAGCCCTCTTTACCCCCAAAGTGCTCATACACCACCGGTTTGGTCACCCCGGCGCGAGCCGCAATCTCCTCCATGGAGATCCCGTCGTATCCGCGCTCAGCAAAAGCAGCGCGCCCAACGCCTAATAATTGTTCCCTACGCTGGGGTGCAGTCATTCGCCTACGAGCCATATGTTCCACTCTAGATCCCTCTCCGACACACCCCATCTTTGGTTGCCACGGGATGTGGTCTACAATCAGCGATGCTATTCCCCATGGTGTAATCGGCAACACTACGGTTTTTGGTACCGTCATTCTAGGTTCGAGTCCTGGTGGGGAAGCTTTTTCATATGGGGAGGGGAAATGAAACGATTCGCAATACTTTCTACAGCTCTATGCGTGATGCTCTCGGGGTGCACTACAGAGCAACCGCTTAACGACGACACCACGCCCAACATCGAATCCGGCACACCACCCGAATTCGCGGAGGATAAGCCTCAAGCACAGGCATTCGTGTTCAAAAGCGGCGTGCTAGAAGTCGGCGACTTCGACCCTTACACAATCGGCGACGACATCTTCGATCCCTGCACGGAAATCACGCAGGAAGAATTCGCCGCTGCGGGGTTTGAGGATGTGGAGCCGCTGCCAGAGCAGTATGCGGCGTTGGCGCACGGAATGAAAAGCTGCACCGGACCGAGTGACAACCACATACGGTCTCCGTTTTTTCTCCAAAACAACGCTGATAGGGATCACATTTCTGCAAATACGGGGCTCTTGGAATACCAATCTCCCCTAATACCGGCCCTTTACACTTACGGACCCAGAACTGGCGACGGGATCGATTGCTTCGCGCAAGTGGATACCCTCCGGGGTGGCTTGGTGATTGGAGTCGCCGGAATAAAAGGCTTCGGTAGCCAAGAAAAAAATTGCCAGACTGCAATCACCAGTCTTGAGGCACTTTTCGACGCAAACCAGTAACGGATGTCCACTTTATTGGACATTCTCTTTACCTCAGTCGCTTTGTCATTTATCGTGAGTGAGGGACTAAAAACAACATTGTTTGGGGGGTATCTTGATTTCAATCAATTCTGACTCAGTACAGCGCGCAGTTGACCAACTTCGCTCAATTTCCGGACTAATAGCCAACGCTCAGGCGCATGCAGCTACTAGCCCACTAACTTCTTTCTCACAGGTCAGCGGTCTCGCAGATGCAGGGCGTACTCTGAGCCCAATCGGGGATGTAAACGCACCAGAAGCAAATCAAGCGGTCGCAACCTACCTTCTGGGTACGGCGAACATTCTTGAAACCGCGCTGAACAACACGCTGCGGACGGATGACTCTCTGTCCGGTGCGTTGGCGTCGCTGGGTCCGGTGTTTGAGGGGCGCGTTAACCAGGTGCAGCCACAACTGATTGAGCTCCTGCAGAAGTCGCGTTCGGTCGATCCGAAAACCAACACGTTTGCAAACCCGGCGGCAGTCGCGACTGGTGATTCGTCGCTGCACGCCTTGCACGCCAAGTTGTTGGAGACCGACACTTCTCGTGCGATGTCTGCTTCCGAGTTCTGGAACTCAAATGCAGAACTGATCGCCGATGCAATGGAGGAACTCAACGAAGTCCAGCACGCGTTGAGTACCTCGGCAGAGACATCCTGGATTCACAATGCGATGCGCACCATCACACAGGTCCAGAACGCAGGTATGGAATACGTGGCTAACTCGCGCTCCCTCGCAGCGCACACCGCAATGCTTGCCGACGCCGCAGACGCCGAAAAACTCATCGCATCCAGCACCGTGATGGCATATGACGCTGCACCGTCGCCGGAAGAAAAGCTTGCGATCGAGCAGGCGTACCTGCTCAACTTTCCGGCGCGAATGACATCAAACTTGGTCGCTGCGATCCCGACGTTTAACCGTCTGCTTCCGGAGTTGAAGGAGATGTCTGGCGACTCCTACAGCGTCGATAGCATTCCCTCGCCAGCAGCGCCCGCATTTGAACCAGCAGAGTTGCCGGAACCAATCCAGAATGCGCTGATCAACCGTGGCTACGGGGATATCGCAAACGCGAAAACACCGTCAGAGGTTCTGCAGAACATGGGGCGGCCCTCGCCAAACGTGCTTGATTCCATTCCGGCAGGTGCTACGCCTACGCAGGCTGCGTCGGCAGTGCTGGCACCGCCAAGCACAAATGCGATGGCTCCGACCCCGGGTGCGATCTCTGCTGGCGCGCATCCAGGTGCGCACAGCCCAGCGTTCACCGGTGCTATCACCCCTGCAACCACACGTGGGGCGAACTCGGGCGGGGCATCCGCCGGCACCAATAGCGGCGCGGGTGGATTCGCTCCAATAGCTGGTGGGCCCAGCAACGCTGCAGGCACTGGAAGGCACGCTGCTCGTGGAAACCAGATGGGCGCAGGCACCGGGGTTGGTGTGCCTGGCGGTTCCCGCGGGGGCTCCCCTGCTTCCCAGGCTGTTAGCGGCCGTGGAGCTGGAAATGGCATCGGCACTGGCCGAAGCGCCGGAGCAGGTGCTGGCATGTACGCAGGTGGCGGCATGCACGCCGGTCGTCCGGGTTTCGGCACGGGCGGCGGCGTGAGCGCCGGTGCTGGTGTCGGTCCAAGTACCGGTTTCGGCGCCGGTTCGCCGGGTGCTCACGGTGCTACCCCGCACGGCTCGACAGGGCACGCGCCAACAGGCTCCGGCACAGCTAACGGTGCACACGGTGCCCACAGTGCCCACGGTGCCCACGCCGCAAACGGCGCGCACTCCGCGAACAATGCGGCGGGCGCGCACCGCGGTGGGGGGGTCGTTGCCGGGCAACCGATGATGGCCGGGCGCAACCAAAGCGGTCGCGCATCCGACAAGGCCGCCGCCAAGGTCAAGACAGTTACCAGCGCGGTCGAGCGCGACGGCAACCTCAAGGCACTGCTCGGCGACGCCCCACTATTGCTGCCGGAGGTCATCGGCTACAACGTGCGCCGATAGTCACCGCGAGCGGCAACGCTCGAAACAGAAACCCGAAACGAAAACACGCCCCGGTGGGATTCGCGCCGGGGCGTGGGGTCGTCGAGAAGCAATCTAATGCTCGTGGCCGTGCGGGAGTGCAAGGTCCGGTTCTTGGCCAGGCTCAACGATGACAAATTGGCCCATCATGCCCTGGTCTTCGTGGTTGAGCATGTGGCAGTGATACATGTAGGCCAAGGTGGGGTCGGGGTGATACGCGATCTCCACAAGCAGCGTCACCGTGGAAAGCGGTGGCACGTCGATGGTGTCGTGCCAGCCGGCAGTGAACTCCACTTCCCCACCCTCAACACTTTGCACGGCGAAGCGTGCGTTGTGGATATGGAAGTTGTGCAGCATATCCTCGTTTTCGTTGGTCACGCGCCAGATCTCAGGCCCGTCGTGGTCGACGACAAAGTCGACGCGCGACATGTCCATCGTTTGGCCATTGATCTCAATGCCATTGAGTCGGAACTCGCGCTCCACACTTGCCGACGACGGCACGTCCAACGGCACCAACGTTTCCGACAACGCGGGCGAAGCCGGCGCATCTTCTGGCGGGGCGGCGATCTCCAACAGGTCGAAGGTGTCGCGGGCGCCGAACATGTCCGCCGTTTCCTTATCCGGCAGGCCGCCAAGATCCGGGAGTCCATCGCTGCGCAACATCACATCCTTGCCCGGCTCGAGATCCACCACGATCTCCACACGCTCGCCCGGGGTAAGCAGCACGCCGTCGACCTCCACCGGGGAATCGAGGAACCCCTGGTCAGTGGCGACGATCTTGAACGGCACACCCAGCGTCAGGTGGTGGAAGCGCAACACGGACCCGTTGAGCACGCGGAGGCGCACGCGTCGGGTGGTCGCGTCGAAACGCGGTTTGGTGATGCCGTTGACCACCACGGTGTCGCCGACCCACCCGTGGTCTTCGTCGAGCTGGCCGTCTTCGGTGAACTGGGCGTTAGTCAGGATCACAGGGATGTCGTCGACGCCGTAGTCGGCGGGCAGGCCGGGGATGGCGGTGGTGTCGTCGTCGACAATCAGACCGCCGGCAAGGCCGCGGTAGGCGTGCACCGCGGATATCTCGTGCGGGTGCGGGTGGTACCAGCAGGTCGCGGCGGGCTGATCGACGGTCCACGACGGCGACCAAGACTCACCCGGGTCAAACATCAGCGCCGGTCCGCCGTCCGCAGCGGCCGGCAGGTGCAGGCCGTGCCAGTGCACAACGGTCGGCTCCGGCACGTTGTTGTGCACGGTCATTTCAATGCGTTCGCCGCGCCGCATGTACAGCGTCGGACCCAAGAACGGCCCGTTGAATCCCCAAGTCTTGGTCATGACACCGGGGATGATTTCGGATTCGCCCTCCTGGGCGGTTAGTTCGAAGCGGCGCACGTTGCCGTCGAGTGTGCCTTCGTACAGCGGCGGGATAGGCAGCGGGCGTGCTTCGGCGTCGGCACCACGCGGGGTGGGCTGGTTTGATGTCGAGCACCCAGCCAATGCAGCACCCGTGGCTGCGGCTGCAACGGCGAAAACGGTCCCTTTAAAAAATGTGCGTCGAGAAAAAGCCATTACGTCCTCCAAAAACTCGCCGAAAACCATGAATGATCCTACTATCCCGATATATGCGTAACGAGGAAGCGAATGCCCGCCAGTTCATCTGGTCGAACGGCTTACAAAACATTGGCGATCAGGTAGTCGCCCCGAAAACGGTGCTGCCGTGGCTGTTCAATGCTGCTGGGGTGCCGGCGGCGTTCACGTCGTTTCTCGTGCCAATTCGCGAGTCAGGCTCGATGCTGCCGCAGGCGTTTTTGAGCCCGTGGGTGACGTCGCAAAGCTCGCGCAAACGAGTCTGGTTGATCGGCTCGTGGGGCCAAGCGCTGGCCTCTGCCGGCATTGCGCTTAGCGCGCTGTTGCTCGAGGGAAGTGCGCTCGGCATCGCAGTCATTGTCCTGCTTGCGGTGCACGCGGTGTTTCGCTCCATCTGCTCCATCGCAGGCAAAGATGTCCAGGGCCGCACGATTTCCAAAGGCCACCGCGGCGACATCACCGGTCGCGCCACCGCGCTCGCCGGCGGTTTCACTCTCGCGATCGGTCTCGCACTGTCGTTTATCCCCAACGAACTTCCGCAGTGGTCACTCGCCGCGCTGCTCGCCGGCGGTGCGTCGATGTGGGCGCTCGCTTCGCTCGTGTTCATGCGTATCGACGAGCCCACTCCCGACACCGACACCTCCAACGGCCAAGGCTTCCACGACATGTGGAAGCTGGTCACCTCCGACCGCGACCTGCAACGATTCCTCATCGTGCGCTCGCTCATGCTGGTCACCGCGCTTTCCACCCCGTTTATCGTCGTGTTGGGCAGCCGCGAAGGCGCCGACCTCACAGGCCTCGGTGCGTTCATCGTCGCCTCCGGCGGCGCGTCACTGCTTGGCGGGCGGGTTTCGGGCCGGTTGTCGGACAGGTCGTCGAAACGCATGATGGCGTGGGCTGCAGGTTTCGCGTCCACTGTGCTCATCCTGCTCGTTGCCAGCGCACAGCTTGTCGACGACACCATCAACGCCTGGGTCATGCCCCTAGGCTTCTTCCTGGTCAACCTCGCCCACACCGCAGTGCGGGTCAGCCGCAAGACCTACCTGGTAGACATGGCCGACGGCGATAGGCGCACCATGATCACGGGTGCCGCCAACACCGTCATGGGCATCGTCCTGCTCGTTGTCGGCGCAATCTCCTCGGCGGTTGTGCTGCTCGGCCCGCAGGCAGCGCTGATCTTCCTGGCTGTTGTTGGTTACGCCGGCGTGTTTGGTGCCGCGAACCTGAAGGAAGTCTCGGCAAACAAGTAGGCCAGAGCCCATAGGCGTTATGCTTGGGGCCGATCTCAAAACGTCCACCCCCAAGGAGTAATCGAGTGCCTAACCACTCCGATCGCGCCGTTGTCGTGCTCGCGGCCGGCGCGGGAACCCGCATGAAGTCCGACCGCCAAAAGACGCTGCACGAAATCGGCGGGCGCAGCCTGCTCTCCCATTCGCTGCACGCCGCAGCCGGTGTGGAACCGACCTACCTCGTTGCTGTGGTCGGCCACCAGCGCGACCAGGTCGCCCCAGCCGTGGAGCACATCGCCGAGCAGATGCACGTGGAGATCCGCCAGGCGATCCAGGAGGAGCAAAACGGCACCGGCCACGCAGTGCAGGTCGGCCTGTCGGCAATTCCGGATTTCGACGGCACCGTCGTGGTCACCAACGGTGACGTGCCGTTGCTGACGCCGGAGACGTTGCAGGCGCTCGTCGAAAAGCATGAGTCCGAGCATGCCGCCGTGACCGTGCTCTCCCTCGAATTCGACAACCCCACTGGCTACGGCCGCATCATCCGCGGCGAAGCTGGCGACGTGCTCGAAATCGTCGAAGAAAAAGACGCCACCGACGAACAACGCAAGGTCCACGAAGTCAACTCCGGTGTCTTCGCCTTCGACGCCACCGTGCTTCGCGACGCCCTCGCGCGCGTCACCCCCGACAACGCCCAAGGCGAGTTCTACATCACCGACGTCCTCGGCATCGCCCGCAACGACGGCCGCAAAGTCTCCGCCTTCATCGCACCTGATGCCCGCGAACTCGCCGGTGTCAACGACCGCGTCCAACTCGCCGAAGCAGGCAAAGAACTCAACCGCCGCCTCGTCGAGCGCGCCATGCGCAACGGCGCAACCGTCATCGACCCGGCCACCACCTGGATCGGCGTCGAGGTAGAAATCGGCCGCGACGTCATCATCCACCCCAACACCCAACTGTGGGGCTCCACCGTCATCGGCGACGGCGCCGAAATCGGCCCCGACACCACCCTGACCGACATGGAAGTCGGCGCCCGCGCCACCGTCGTACGCACCCAAGGCGAACTCGGCGTCATCGGTGAAGAAGCCACCGTCGGCCCCTTCACCTACATCCGCCCCGGCACCGAACTCGGCGCCCGCGGCAAACTCGGCGGCTTCGTCGAATCCAAAAACGCCAAGATCGGCGAAGGCTCCAAGGTGCCCCACCTGACCTACATCGGCGACGCCACCGTAGGCAAGCACTCCAACATCGGCGCCTCCAGCGTTTTCGCTAACTACGACGGAGTGAACAAGCACCACACCACCATCGGCGACTACTGCCGTACCGGCTCAGACACCATGTTTGTCGCACCGGTCAATATCGGTGATGGCGCGTATACCGGCGCGGGTACAGTAGTCACGGAAGATGTTCCGGCTGGCGCGCTCGCCATCAAGGAGGGCCACCAGCGCAACATCGAGGGCTGGGTGGAAAAGCGCCGCCCCGGGTCCGATGCGGCAGAAGCTGCAAAGAAAGCACGCGAGAAGTAAAGGTTCGAACATGACTGGTTACTCCACCGAAAGCCACAAAAACCTCAAGGTCTTCACCGGGCGTGCGCACCCGGACCTGGCAGACGCTGTGGCAGACGAACTCGGCATCGAGCTCGTGCCCACCACTGCACGCGACTTCGCCAACGGCGAAATCTTCATCCGCTTCGAAGAGTCCGTCCGCGGCTCCGACTGCTTTGTCATGCAGTCCCACGCACAGCCGCTGAACAAGTGGCTCATGGAGCAGTTGATCATGATCGACGCGCTCAAGCGTGGCTCCGCGAAGCGCATCACCGCGATCCTGCCGTTCTACCCGTACGCACGCCAGGACAAGAAGCACCGCGGCCGCGAGCCGATCTCCGCCCGCCTCATCGCAGACCTGCTCTCCGCAGCAGGCGCGGACCGCATCGTGTCCGTCGACCTGCACACCGACCAGATCCAGGGCTTCTTCGACGGCCCGGTCGACCACATGCACGCCCAGCCGATCCTGGTGGACTACATCAAGTCCAAGTACTCGCTGGACAACCTCGTGGTGGTCTCCCCGGATGCCGGCCGCGTGAAGTCCGCTGAGAAGTGGGCCAACATGCTTGGCGACGCCCCAATGGCCTTCGTCCACAAAACCCGCGACATCGACGCCGCAAACAAGGTTGTCTCCAACCGTGTCGTCGGCGACGTCGAGGGCAAAGACTGCATCCTCATGGACGACATGATCGACACCGGCGGCACCATCGCTGGCGCCGTCGGCGTGCTCAAGGAAGCCGGCGCGAAGTCCGTCGTCATCGCCTGCACCCACGGTGTCTTCTCCGACCCGGCACGCGAGCGCCTCAGCGACTGCGGCGCAGAGGAAGTCATCACCACCGACACCCTGCCGCAAAACACCGAAGGTTGGAAGAACCTCACCGTGCTGTCGATCGCACCACTGCTGGCAAAGACCATCCGCGAAATCTTCGAAAACGGTTCCGTGACCACCCTCTTCGAGGGCCAGGCCTAAACCACTCTTGACCGCGACAGCCGGGGCAGCTTCACCGCTGCCCCGGCTTCACGCTTAGGGAAAGGACACAATCTCCATGTACAACCGCTACG
Source organism: Corynebacterium sp. HMSC036E10 (assembly GCF_001836265.1). NCBI lineage: Bacteria > Bacillati > Actinomycetota > Actinomycetes > Mycobacteriales > Corynebacteriaceae > Corynebacterium > Corynebacterium sp. HMSC036E10. The sequence continues at coordinate 27,031 of NZ_KV827993.1, read as the reverse complement.
CCGAATCCGTAGAAATCACCCCAGAGCTTGAGCACGCCAAAGCCATGTACGACGGCGACGCCACCCTCGAGTATCTGGGCGCCATCATCACACGGTTAGAGCCAGGCGTGGCGGAAGGCGAGTTTGTCGTCGATAAGCGACATGCAAACGGATTCGGCGTCTGCCAAGGTGGCGTCCTGTTCACCTTCGCCGACGCCCTCTTCGGTGGCGCCTGCAACTCGCGCCGCACCGAGCCCACCGTCAGCGCACAATCCGAAATGATCTACCTCGCACCCGCGAAAATGGGCCGCACCATCCGCGGCGTCGCCCGTGAACACCACCAATGGGGCCGCAACGGACTGTCCGACGTCACCCTTTACGACGGCGACACCGTCATCGCAGAATTCCGCGGACTCTCCCGCACCACCTCACGTCCCCCGACAGGAAACTAACCCATGAGCCTCCAAGAACAAGGACTCAAACGCAGCGTCAAAAGCCGCCAACTGATGATGATCGCCTTCGGATCATCCATCGGCACCGGACTTTTCCTCGGCTCCGCCAGCTCCATCCAATACGCCGGCCCCGCCGTCTTGATCTCCTTCGCCATCGTCGGCGTCATCGTTTACTTCCTCATGCGCATGCTCGGCGAAATGGCCGTCGAACACCCCGTCTCCGGATCCTTTGCCGCATACTCTCGCGAATTCATCGGCCGCGGAGCCGGATTTATCACCGGCTGGAACTGGTGGTTCACCACCGTCGTTGTCGGCATGCTGGAACTGACCGCCATGGGTACCTTCCTGGACTACTGGTTCCCCCACATCCCCCACTGGGTCACCGCGCTAGTCTCGCTGCTGCTCGTCGTCGTCCTCAACGTGCTCAACGTGCGCGTGTTCGCCACCACCGAATACTGGCTTTCCCTGATCAAAGTGGCAGCACTCGTCCTCATGATCGTGCTCGGCCTCGCGCTTGTCTTCGGCGTCGGCTCCGAGCCCGCCATCGGCCTGCAACACATCACCGACCACGGCGGATTCATGCCAAACGGCATCTCCGGCGTCCTCTTCGCACTCGTCGCCGTGACCTTTACCTTTGGCGGCATCATGTCTATCGGCACCGCCGCTGGCGAAGCTGACGACCCCGAAAAGGCAATTCCCCGCGCGGTCAACTCCGTCGTGTGGCGCATCCTCGTGTTCTACCTCGGCGGCATCGGCACCATCCTGCTGCTCGCACCGTGGAACGAACAAGACACGAACGAAAGCCCATTCATCCGGGTGCTTACCGGCGTCGGCTTTTCAGGCGCAGCAACCGCCCTGAACGTCGTCATCGTCGTCGCCGTGTTCTCCGTGCTCAACACCATGACCTACTCCGGCGCCCGCATGCTTCGCGACCTCGCCCGCAACGGCCAAGCCCCCAAAGCCCTCGCCGAAACCAACGCCAAAGGTGTGCCCACAAAAGCACTGCTTTTCGACGCCACCCTCATGGGCGTCGTCGTCATCCTCAACTACTTCTTCGAAGGCAAAATCTTCGCCATCCTGCTCGCCATCATCGTCGGCACGGAATTGATCACCTGGGCCGGCATCTGCCTATCCCACCTGAACTTCCGCAAACACGCCGGCAACACAAAATTCCCCGCCCCGTTCTACCCAGTTGCGAACTGGATCTGCATCGCATTTTTCGCCCTCGTACTCGTACTAATGGGTATTCTTCCCGATTACCGCATGGGTCTAGCCACCCTCTTCGGCTGGATCCTCGCCCTCGGCCTCATCTGGCTGACAACGCAACGTAGGAGCAACGCATGACCCGCAACATGATCCGCCCAGACCTCGACACCATCCCCGACTACGTTCCAGGCGCCCGCAACGACCAGGCCATCAAACTCTCCTCCAACGAATGCGCCGAAGGCCCACTGCCCTCCGTACTCGAGGCAATGCGCGACACCCTCGGCTCCATGAACCGCTACCCCGACATGGGCGCCACCGACATCCGCACCGCCCTCGCCGAACACCTCGGCGTGACCATCGACCAGGTCGCCGTCGGCACCGGCTCCTCCGCCCTGTGCCAACAACTCGCGACAATCACCGCACAGCCCGGCGACGAAATCATCTTCCCCTGGCGCAGTTTCGAGGCCTACCCCATCTTCGCCCGCATCGTCGGCGCAACCCCCGTCGCCATCCCACTCGACGCCGAGCACCGCCTCGACCTGCCCGCCATGGCCGCAGCGATTACCGAACGTACGAAACTCATCTTCGTGTGCAACCCCAACAACCCAACCGGCACCACCATCACCAACGCCGAGTTCGAAACCTTCATGGACGCCGTCCCATCCGACATCCTCGTCGCACTCGACGAGGCCTACTTCGAATACAACCGCGCCACCGACACCCCCATCGCCACCGACGTCATCACCCGCTACCCCAACGTCGTCGGCCTACGCACCTTCTCCAAAGCCTACGGCCTCGCTGGCGCCCGCATCGGCTACGCCTTCGGCCCCGCCGACATCATCAGCGCCCTCAACAAAGTCGCCGTCCCCTTCTCCGTCAACGCCGTCGCCCAAACCGCAGCCCTCGCCTCCCTCAAAGCCACCTCCGAGCTGCAAACGCGTATCGACGACACCATCACCCAACGCCAACACCTCACCACCGCACTCAACCTCCCCGAATCCCAAGCCAACTTCATCTGGCTGCCGGATTTCCCGCGTGAAAAAGCTGACCGGCTAGCGGCAGAGGGCGTGCTGGTGCGTTCTTTCCCGGAAGGTATCCGCGTCACCGTCACCAACTCAGCCGAAACCGACGCCTTCCTGAAAGCATGGGACCGTGCGTAGTGAGCGCCGCCGCGTGATCGCGGCGACCACCATCGGCACAGCCATCGAGTGGTACGACTACTTCCTCTACGCCGCCGTCGCCGGTTTGGTGTTTAACCAGACCATGTTCGGTCCCCTCGGACCTGCTGCGGCGACGATCGTGAGCTTCCTCACCGTCGGCTTGTCCTTCCTGTTCCGCCCGCTCGGTGCGGTGCTGGCTGGCCACTACGCCGACCGATTCGGGCGCCGCGGCGTGCTCATGATCACCCTGTTCACGATGGGCACCGCCACCACGCTTATCGGCCTGTTGCCCACCTACGACACCATCGGTTGGCTTGCCCCCGCCGCACTGATTCTCCTGCGCATCCTGCAGGGCACATCGGCCGGCGGCGAATGGGGCTCCGCAGTCCTCCTCGCCGTCGAGCACGCCCCTGTGAACAAACGCGGCCTTTACGGCGCCGGCCCCCAGGTCGGTGTTCCCGCTGGCCTGCTCATGTCCTCCGGCATGCTCGCCCTGATGACCGCCGTCGCCCCCGGTGACGCCTTCGTCGAATGGGGCTGGCGCATTCCCTTCCTGCTGTCCATCGCGCTGACGTTCCTCGGCTGGTGGATCCGCACCGGCGTCGAAGAATCGCCCGTCGTCGAGGAGATGCGCGAAGCCGGCACCCGCAGCCCGCTGCGCAACCTGTTCAAATCCCACGCGGGAGCTGTCCTTGCAGCAGCCGTGATCTTCGCCGCAAACGGAACCGTCGGCTACATGACCACCGGCGGCTACATCCAGAACTACGTCACTGATCCTGCCGGTATCGGGCTTTCACGCGGGGACATTCTCTGGGCTGTCACTGCATCGGCTGCGGTGTGGTTGTTCACTACCGCGTTCGCCGGGTGGGTCTCGGACTACATCGGGCGTAAGCGCACGCTTGCGATCGGGTTTGTGGTTCAGGCGGCGGGTGTTGCGGTGTTGTTCCCGCTCGTCGATACGGGTTCGATTGCAAAGATCACCGCGGCGTTGATTTTCCTCACCGTTGGCCTGGGCCTGACGTACGGCGAGATTGGCGCTTTCTACGCGGAGCTTTTCCCGGCTTCGGTCCGGGCGTCCGGGGCGTCTATTTCCTACGCGTTGGGTGCAATTCTTGGTGGTGCGTTTGCTCCAACGATTGCGGCTGCGTTGCGTGAGGCTACTGGTGGTACGGCGGCGATTACGGTGTATTTGATGGCGGCGACGTTGACGGGGTTCGTCGTTACGCTGCTTGTGCGTGATCGCACCGGCATCCCGCTTGGACATGATCATGAGGACGCCCAGGCGGCGGGGCATTTTGTGTGGGAAAAGTCGGCTGGTAGCCTGTAGCAGTCTCGGCGAGGGCTTTCGGGCCGTTATCGACGCGATGAAGATCCACTATGCGATCACTCGACGAGCACAATCCGTTAAGTGGTCGCAGGCAAAGCCTGTGGCCCTTCCAACCGAAGGAGTACAACATGGCTATTACCCCAACCGTTATCAAGGGTGAGCGTCGCGAGGAGTTCGGTAAGGGCTCCGCACGTCGTCTGCGTCGCGATGGCAAGATCCCGGGTGTCCTGTACGAAAAGGGCATTGAGAACATCCACTTCGCTGTTGATCGTATTGAGATGACTGCGATTGTGCGTAACGACGGCACCAACGCCATCGTCGAGCTCGAGCTCGATGGTGAGAAGCTGCTCGCCATGGTTAAGCACGTCGACCAGAACGTGCTCACCCTCGAGATCGACCACATTGACCTGTTCGGCATTAAGCGTGGCGAGAAGGTTACCGTCGAGGTTCCGGTTGTCACCGAGGGCGAGGCTGCTCCGGGCGCTGTTGTGTTCCAGGAAGCCGACGTTGTCGAGATCGAGATCGACGCTCTGTCTATCCCGGACGAGATCACCGTTTCCATCGAGGGCAAGGAGATCGGCGACCAGATCACCGCTGGCGATCTCGAGCTGCCGGCGGGTGCGGAGCTGATCACCGATCCGGAGAACTTGCTTGTCAACATCACCTTCGAGCAGGTTGATGAGGATCTCGAGGCTGAGGCTGAGGCTGCTGAGGAGGGCGGCGCTGAGGCTGGCGCTGAGTCTTCTGAGGCTGGTGAGGAAGCTTCCGAGTAATTTCGGCACGACGATTGGCCCGCTTTTTTGGCGGGCTTTTTCGTTATGTGAAGAGTTGTTGCATGGCTCCGGGCGGATGCTTCTCGACGACCGACCCTCCCGGCGATACCCACACCGGTATCCCATCGCGTATCTGTATCCGCCCGTAACGGTTTTCACGCGGGTCATCGTCGTTGCGCCCATTATGAAACCGACATAACGGCACCAGATTGGCAAGGTTGGTTTCCCCACCGTGGCGCCAGGCGTGGATGTGGTGCATTTCGCAGTTGTCAGCTCCATGCCGACAATCGGGCACCGGACAGGTTGGCGACATCATGGATGCCAACGCGCGTTGCTTACTATTGGCAAACCGCTGGGTGCGATACAGGTTGACTGCACCCTCGTGCGGGTGAAACGCTGCGACTTCCAGCTCGTCGCCGAATTGCTGCGCGAGAAATTCCGCACCTGTCATCGTCGTGCCATCGGTTAGCGTGAGCGTGACCTCGTCACCGGCACCGGATTGGATACGCGTCCATTCGGGAAGCGGCACCATAACAATCGGCCGTGGTACTGCATGCGGCACCCCACCACCGTCGCCATCACCACGCAACAGCCCCATAAGCGCATCAGCCATCTGGCCTGCTGGCGGCAGTTCCGTATCGATCAACCCACGCAGCGTGTGCTCAATATCAGCAATATTGCGTGCCGAATGCGTCAAGTGCAGCGTGGCCATCCCTTCGCGAGCACGAGAAAACCGTACTTGTTTTTCAGGCGCGGGTTTCTTCGCATCAATAACCTGATCGGCATAGCGCGAGAGCGCATCGAAGCGGCCCTGAAACTTCAGCAGGGTAAAACGCAACCGCCAACGCTTCGCCGCATCTTCAACCACCGCGAGTTTGCGTTCAATCAAACACAACTGATCCAACGGAGTATCTGCTGCCATCAGGCGGGCGTCGGATTGTTTCCGCGTGAATTTCGTTGTCCCGTAGTAGACGTCGTGTACGCGTGACCATTCTCGGATGCGCGACGGGTTCAGCCCGGCAGCAAGGGCTGTGTCGCGGTCGAAGTCGGCGATGTCCGTAAGCCGGAAGCCGAGAAGGTCTACAAATGCCATGCATCACACGCTACGAAGCGATAAACCACCGCACAAGACCCACCACGAAAATGTGGATAACTCCAACACCAAATTCCACAAACCGCTGGTGAGAAGTACTATTGCCACCGTGACTGTTTTGATCGTTGGTCTTGGGAATCCTGGTCCGCAGTATGAACGTACGCGGCATAACGCGGGTGTGGTCGTCGTCAATGAGCTTTTGGAGCGCGCCTCTCCGATGCCGGCAACCTTGTCGGCACACAAGCGCACGAACACTGAGGTGGCGGAGTTGGCGGCGGGACGGCTGGCCAATGACCGCGTCATCATTGCGCGTACGCGTAGTTTCATGAACGTTTCGGGTGGCCCGGTGAAGGCACTGGCGGATTACTTCGGCGTGAAACCGGAAGACGTGTACGTGATTCACGATGAGCTTGATCTGGACCTCGGCGAGGTGAAGATCCGGCTCGGCGGCGGCGATCATGGCCATAATGGGCTGAAGTCGGTGACTAAGGCGCTGAACAAGCCGTACAACAAGGTCGCCGTTGGCATCGGTCGCCCGCCTGGGCGGATGGCGCCGGCGGATTATGTGCTGAAACCATTCAGTGCAAAAGAGCAGGTTGATCTCGCAATTGCGGCCGCGGACGCGGCGGATGAGATTCTGCGCGCGTTAGGCTAGCCGCATGAGACTTGCGACGATCAGGACCGGAAACACCACCACCGCGGCACGGCTTATCGACGACACCCGCGCCGTCACACTCAACGCCCCCGACGTCGGCGCGCTTTTGCACGCGGGAAATTTCGAGGAGGGCGAGGAGTTTACCTTCTCCCCCGCTGATTTGGCGCCGGTGATTCCGCGCCCCGGCAAGATCATTTGCGTGGGGCTAAATTACGCGAAGCATATCGAGGAGATGGGGCATGAGCAGCCGGATGTGCCGACGCTGTTCATTAAGTTCCCGGAGGCGCTCGTTGGGCCGTACGACGATGCTGAGGTGCCGGAGTTCAATGCGGAGTCGTTGGATTTTGAGGGTGAGTTGGCGGTGGTCGTCGGTAAGCGGGCGCGCCATGTGTCCAACGGTGCGGATTACATTGCTGGCTACAGCGTGATCAACGACTACACGCAGCGCACGTATCAGAAGCGCACGCAGCAGTGGCACCAGGGCAAGTCGTTGGAGAAGACGGCGGGGTTCGGCCCGTGGCTGGATACGCAGTGGCAGCCGGGTCCCGCGATTACGACGACGGTTAATGGTGAGGTGATGCAGCATTCGCGTACCGACGACCTCGTGTTTACCCCCGCGAAACTCATCGAGTTCATCTCGCATCTGTATCCGCTGGAGCCTGGTGACGTGATCGCAACTGGCACTCCGGACGGTGTTGGCCACGCGCGTGATCCGAAGCGCTACCTGAAAAATGGCGACACGGTGCGTGTTGAGATCGAGGGCCTTGGTGCGATCGAGAACACGACCCGCGTGATTTCTTGCTAGCCTCGTGCCCATGAGCCAGCACGCGATGTTGACCAGCAAGTATCCGCCGTCAGATAACCTCTACGAATCGCAGTCACGCGAGGGCGACATCTCGCTCATGCTGTGCCATGGGTGGAGTACCGGCGAGATCGAGGCGTTTTTTGAGGACGATAACGGCGGCGATCCGGTCCCAGGGCTCGATGTGCTTATCGACGACATCCGCGCCGAGTACGCCAACCTCATCCCCAAAGCTTCCGAGGACGCGCAGCGCCTCGATACGCTCCGCGACGCTCTGGCTGAGCGCAACCTCGCGTTCTCGTTCGACGAGGGGCTTACTCAAAGCGACTGCGCCGAGGAAGCCGCCGAACAGGCAGAAAATGATGGCCGCAGCGGCTATGTGTACTGCACGAACCAGGACGTGGATCGGGTCATCCACACCGGCGAGCTTTACTTCGGGTTTAGCTCCGTTGAGGCGGCCGAATCGCTCATGGAAGCGCTTCGCGGTGTTGGCATGACCCCGATGTGGGGCGGCAAACCTACCGAGCGTGTGGCGTGTGAGGGGCTCGTCGTCGAGCTCCCGCTCGCGGATTAGAAGCCGAGCTGATCGAGCAGGCGAACTTCTGCTTCTGCGATTAACTGCAGCGGGAACAGCAGAAGGAGAAACGGTGCGGAGCTCAGCATCACCCCAGGAGCTTTCTCCGTCCCGCTCTTGTTCGCGCCACCGTTGAGTTGCTCGGCGCCGTTGATGATGTTGGTGACAAGGAAGTTGTAAAGCCCCCAGGCGCTGCCGCTGTAGGCGCCGTCATGGTTAGCAGGAGCGGCCGGAGCCGCCGGTGCCGCGCTGGCTGCCGGGGCGAGCGCGCCCAGTGCGAGCGCGCCGGTCGTTGCGGTGGCAATTGCGATCTTGGAAAGCTTCATACCTCTCTCATCGCAACAGCTGTCTAGGGCGTTAGCATCCGCTCGATTTCGGCGGCTGGGGCAGCCATCAATGCTCCCCGGTCGGCGCCGACGAGGCAGTAGTCGTTATCCCTGGTCATCGGCCGTAAATACGGGTAGGTCGGCGGCAGGTCAGGATTTTCCCGCGTGAAATCTGTTTCCACACCGCTCGCCCACCGTCCGGAGAAGGCGCGGGTGACGACGGCGGGTGTGTCGGTGCGCAGGAGTTCGCGGTTGTGTTGGCTGGTGCCGGCTTCGTCGGCGAGGAGGAATGCGGTGCCGCAGGCGACGGGCACGTCGATCGCGGCCACGTCTTCGGCGTTGCGGACGCCGCCGGCGGCGATCACGGGAACGGTGGCGAGGGGCCGCAGATCTGCGAGCAACTCCGGCAATGAGCGCTGGTCAGGGTCGTCGTGTTGGCTCCAGGTGCCGCGGTGTCCACCGGCGCGTGGGCCCTGGATGATTACGCCGTCGACTCCCCTGGCTTGGGCTTCGAGTAGTTCGGCCTCGTTGGTCACTGTCGCCCAGGCTTCCGAGCCGACCGCATGCAGTTGTGCGATCTCGGTTTCGGTGAAGCAGCCGAACGTCGAGGACACAACGGCGGGTGCGGCCTCCAGCACGGCGGCGAACTTTTCGGCGTAGTCGGATTCGAGCGCCGGAGCTTCCTGTTGGAGGTGGTGGGCGGTGCGGTGGACGTCGTCAGGCAATGGCTCGGGTTGTGGCACGAAGAGGTTCGCGCCGAACGGTGCTTCGCACGCCACTAGCCATGAACGTGCCTGGGATACGCTGCAGGTGCCGAGCGCGATGAAGCCGAACGACACCGCGTTGACGAGTTCGGGTGTGGATGGTCCGCCGGCCATGGGTGCTGCGATCACGCGTGGAAATTCCATGGGTACAGTGTGGCACGTGTTTGGTTTTTTCAGGCGCCCCAAGGCCGATTGGCTGGTTGTGGGGCTGGGTAACCCGGGTGCGGAGTATGCGCGTACGAAGCACAATGTGGGCTTTTTGGCGCTCGACGAGTTGCCGAAGCTCGATGGTGTGGCGCGTTGCAAGCCGCAGACGTATATGAATCTGTCGGGTGAGGCGGTTGCTCCCCTTGCTCGCAAGTTCAATGTGCCGCCGGAGCGGATCATTGTGCTTCACGACGAGCTCGATCTCCCCGCCGGCAAAGTCCGCGTGAAACTGGGTGGGAACGAAAACGGTCATAATGGGCTGAAGTCGATCACGGAGCACCTGGGTACGCGCGATTACGTCCGTGTACGTATTGGTATTGGGCGGCCGCCAAAGGGTACGGCCGTGCCGGATTGGGTGCTCAGTGAGATTTCCGGCGACGAGGACTTCGCAACCGCGGCGGAGGCGGCCCGCCTGATCGTCGCCGAGGGGTTAGCGAAGGCGCAGAACGTTATCCACGCGCGTTAATCGCCTGCTCCAGGTCGGTGAGCATGGCGTCCAGTGCGTCGGCGTTGGTGGCTTTTTCTTCTTCGAGGTCGGTGCCGAAGATGTTGATGCCCACCTGGTTGCGGATGTCAAACATGGAGAAATTAGCGACGATCTGACGCCAGTGCTCGATCGCGCGAATCGCGCCGGTGCCGCTGTAGCCGACGAACGCGACCGGCTTGCCAGCCCACTCGGAGGCGAGTGAGTCGAAGGCGTTTTTCATGGTGCCGGGGATGGAGTGGTTGTACTCGGGGGTGACGAAGACGAAGCCGTCGCAGGCGTCGATGGCGTTTGACCAGGCGGTGACGGCGTCGTGCTCGTATTGTTTGTTGGCGGCGCCCGGCACGGTGGCGGCGGTGAGCGCCGGGACGTTGAAGTCTGCGAGGTCGAGGAGGCGGTATTCGACGCCGTCGCGGGCGTTGCCGGTGTCGGTTACCCAGTGGGCGACGCCTTCGCCGACGCGGCCTTGTCGGATGGATCCTAGAAATACGCCAATTGTTGTCATGTACGCGACTGTACTCGGTGGGTGGGTCGTCGATAAGCTAGCGCCCCATGAGCACTGTTTCCGAGGCCGCCCGCCGCCGCACGTTCGCTGTTATCGCCCACCCGGATGCGGGTAAGTCCACGTTGACGGAGGCGCTGGCGCTGCATGCGCATGTGATTTCGGAAGCCGGTGCGGTGCACGGTAAGGGCAACCGCAAGTCGACGGTGTCGGACTGGATGGAGATGGAAAAGGAGCGCGGCATTTCCGTCGCATCGTCGGCGCTGCAGTTCGAGTACGCGCCGGAGGGCCACGAGGGCGAGCCGTACGTGGTCAACCTCGTCGATACTCCGGGCCACGCGGACTTTTCGGAGGACACCTACCGTGTGCTTTCCGCCGTGGATGCCGCGGTCATGCTGATCGACGCGGCGAAGGGCCTCGAGCCGCAAACCCTGAAACTGTTTCGCGTGTGCAAGGCGCGCGGTCTGCCGATTGTCACGGTGATTAACAAGTGGGACCGCGTGGGTCGTGAGCCGCTTGAACTTGTCGACGAAATCGTTACCGAAATCGACCTCCAACCCACCCCTCTGTACTGGCCGGTAGGCGAAGCGGGTGACTTCCGCGGGCTCGCGCACGTCTCCTCCGATGGCGAGATCGACGGGTACGTACACTTCACCCGCACAGCCGGCGGTTCGACGATTGCGCCAGAGGAGCACTACTCCGCCGACGAGGCCGCCGCGAAGGAAGGCGACGCGTGGGACACCGCGCTCGAAGAAGCGGAGCTTTTACTTGCCGACGGCGCCGTCCACGACCAGCAGCTCTTCGAACAGTGCATCACCTCCCCGATCATTTTCGCCTCCGCGATGCTGAACTTCGGCGTGCACCAGATCCTGGACACGCTGTGCGCAATCGCACCGGCACCCGAGGGCCGCGCCTCCGACCCAAAGGCCGTGGAGGCATCCACGACCGCGATGGATACCGAGCGCGAAGTCGGCGACGATTTCTCGGGCGTGGTGTTCAAGGTCCAGGCCGGCATGGATAAGAACCACCGCGATACGTTGGCGTTTATGCGTGTGGTTTCCGGTGAGTTCGACCGTGGCATGCAGGTCACGCACGCGCAGTCGGGTCGCAGCTTTTCCACGAAGTACGCCCTGACTGTCTTCGGCCGCAACCGCGACACCGTGGAGACAGCCTTCCCGGGGGACATCATCGGCCTGGTCAACGCGGGTGCGCTGGCGCCGGGCGACACGATCTACGCCGGTAAGAAGGTCCAGTTCCCGCCGATGCCGCAGTTCGCACCGGAGCACTTCCGCACGCTGCGCGCGAAGTCGCTGGGTAAGTACAAGCAGTTCCGCAAGGCGCTTGAGCAGTTGGATGCCGAGGGCGTGGTGCAGATCCTGCGCAACGATACGCGTGGCGACGCCGCCCCGGTCATGGCCGCCGTCGGCCCCATGCAGTTCGAGGTCATGCAGGCTCGCATGGAAAACGAGTACAACGTGGAAACCGTCACCGAGCCGATCCCCTACTCGGTGGCCCGGCGCACCGACGCCGAATCCGCGCCAGAGCTGGGCCGCCAGCGCGGCGTGGAAATTTTCACGCGTACAGACGGCGAAATCATCGCCCTGTTCGGTGACAAGTGGAAGCTCGCGTTCGTGGAAAAGGAGCACCCGGATCTGACGATCGAGCCGCTCATCGCGGACTAGCGCTTCGCGGTGAGGAACTCGCGCATCGCGGGCCAGTCGCGCTCCACCTGGGCCTGGCCGGCAGCGTAGTTCGCCCACAGTTTCTCCGCGTTGAGCTCGGTGGACTCCACTCCCATCGTGTCGGGGAAGAATATGTAGGCGTTCCCGGCATCGGCTTCGTCGATAAGCGACTGCTTCGCAGCGTTGTAAATGCCCGGCCGAGCAATCATGGCGTCGGCGACTTTCGGCGTGTTGCGCAGGATGCGACGCACGGCGCGCTCGCGCTTTTGCGGCCCCTTGACGTAGTCGCGCGGGCGGGTGAGCACGGCGACAAAACGGGTGTAGCCGGCGGCGCGGGCGGCGTCGATAAGCAAACCGCCCGAGGTGCCGAGCGCGCCGTCGACGTAGGGCACGCCGTCGATCTCGCGCATCTTCATCAGGACCGGCATCGTCGACGACGTCCGCGCGGCGAGGGCGACATCCTCCAAAGTGCGCAGGTTGTCGCGGTTAAACGCCACCGTCTCCCCTGTGTCGGCGCGCACGGCCTCCACGTGGACCTCCTCGGTGGTCCGGGCAAACGCATCAAAGTCGAACGGCAGGACGTCCTCGGATTGCTCGTACGCCCATTCGCCGTTGATCAGGCCCTTGCCTCGCACCACAGAGCGCCAGCCGCCGAACTTGGGGTTACCCGGAAACTCCGTGAACGCGTTTTCAGAGCGCCACGTGTCGCGGGAAACGAAGTTCAGCGCGTGGACCGAGCCTGCGGAAATGCCGCCGACCCAGCCGAACTGGACCTCCTCTGCGATGAGCTTTTCCACCACGGGTGCGGTGTAGGAGTTGCGGGTGCCACCGCCCTCAAAGATGAGGGCGGTGTCGCGGGCGTCAATCATGCACGTGAGGCTACGCGCACGCCCGTGGCACTTTCAACGGTGTTCAGTGTTACGGCGTCAGCGCGCCGCCAGTAACCGCAAGCGTCTCACCGGAGATGTACGACGCGTCCTCGGAGGCGAGGAACACGTACGCGCCGGCGAGCTCGGCCGGCTGTCCTGGTCGTCCGATGTCGGAGCCCTGGGCGAAGTTGTCGACGACCTCCTCCGGCTGCCCCCTCAGCGGGCTGGATCACGGTCCAGATCGGCCCCGGCGCAACGGCATTGACGCGGATTCCCTTCGATGAGAGGAGCTCGCCGGCCCCCTACTCATGGCCTACATCACGCCTGTCCAGGATTTCGTCGGCGGCGCGGTCGGTCCACCGGCGGGTCTGCAGCCGCCACGCCGCCCCGACGTTGGATCGTGGCGGCGCTTGAATGTGGCGGCGTGAGTCCATGCCGCGTTGGAGTTCTTTGGCGCGCAGGACTTCGGCGTCGATTTTCACGCCTTCGAGCAGCACGATGTTCATCAGCCAGATCAACGCCAGCACCGCCAAAACGGTGCCGAACGCACCGTAGGTGCTGCGCACGCCGACGAGTTTGAGGTACCAGGAAAACCCGACCCACAGCGCGCCAACGACCAGCAGCGCGCTCGCCGAGCCGAGGGTGAGCAGGCGGAACCTGCCGGGTTTAACGTTGGGCGCGAAGTAGTACAGCACGGAGACGAGCGCCACCGAGACCACCGCGATGACAGGGCCGCGCAGATAGTCCCAGACGGGCAGGAAGATTGCGGTGAGGTAGTGCAGCTCCTCCTCCAGTTGCAGCGGCCGGGCGATCGGCCCGAACACGGCGTTGACGATGGAGTCCGTCAGCAACGCGCCCAAAATGATCACCACCGCACCGACGACCATGACTACTGTGACCAGCCACATGGTTACCCAGGTCACCGCCATAGGGCGGCCTTCGGTGCGGCCGTAGATGAGGTTGGCGTTGCGGGAAAACGACCGCACGTAGGCCGAGGCGGATAGCAGCGAGATAATCACGGACACCGCAAGTGCGACGGTGCTTTCCGCCGGCGTGGCCACGATGGCGGAGATGAGCTGGAACGCTTCTTCCTGCAGTTGCGCCGGTACGTATTGGGCGACGAGGTCGGCGATGATTGAGTCGGCCATGTCGTCGCCACGCGGCATGAGCAGGCTGAAGATGGAGTATGCGGCGAGCAGCATCGGCGCGACCGACAGCAGGGTGTAGTAGGTCAGGGTGGCGGCACGGTCCACCATGGCGTCGTTGGAAAAGTCTGTGACCACGCGGCGGAAGATGGATTTCCATCCGGCGCGTGTGAGGCGGTTGCCGCGGCGCAGTGGTGTTTCGTAGTCGTGGGGTGTGACGACGAGGTCGCCGGTGCCGTACGACATCACCATGTCGACGCGGTGCGATTCAGACATACTGGTCACCTTATACACTCCCTTGTCATGGGAATCATCGACCGCGCGCGTGAACTTTTCGGGTTGAACCAGCCTCGGCTGGTGGAGTTGCCGGGGCGGGTGGTGCCGGTGGTCGTCGATACGCTGCAGGTGCACACGGCGCGGCTTGCGCCCGATACCAACGAGAAGATCATCATCGTGACCACCTCAGCGAGGGCACTCGAGGAGCTTTCGCGTATCGACGACGCCGTGCAACTCACCTCCCCCAACGAACGCTCCGTCACGTTCGTGCCGGTAGACCGCAGGTCCGAGCCTGTGCTGGATCCGAAGTACGGCTGGATCATCCCCGTCACACGTGAGACCGCCGCCGAGTTTGCGGGGTTAGCAAAAGGCCCAGGCGCGCACGAACTTTCGACGCTGCACCTGGGCCTGGTGTTGGAGTAATTCGGCGTAACTAGACCAGGCCGATCCAGTTCCAGTAGGTGGCGGACAGCAGCAGGATGAGCAGGTAGGCCACGATGGTCAGTGGGATACCGCTGCGCAGGAACTGCTTGGAGGTAAACGCGCCGGTGCCGTAGGCCAGCATGTTTTGCGGTGCGGAGACCGGCAGCAGGAAGCCGAAGCAGATGACGAACTGCTGGATGATTACGAATCCGATGCCGCCGTTGGGCACGTCCAGGGTGGCTGCCAGGGCGATGAACACGGGGATCAGCGCGGATGCGAGCGAGGTTGCGGATGCGAAGCCCAGGTGGATCAGGATGTTAAACAGCGACACCAGCGCAATTGCGGCGAGGATCGGCATCGAGGACAGGCCGATGGCTCCGAAGGTTGCCTCAGACAGCCAGGTTGCTGCGCCGGTGTCCAGCAGGAACTTGCCCAGGGAGATGCCGGCGGCGAACACGACGAGGGTGCCCCAGTTGATCTGTTCCTGGGCGTATTTCCAGTCCATGACGCCGATGACCGGCATAAGCATGAAGCCGACGGCGACGATGGTGATGGTTGCGGAGGAAATCGGGTGCAGCACGCCTTCGGTGGCCCAGAAGAACAGCAGCAAAACGGCGATGGTGGTGAGGCGTTTCTCAGCGCCGGCCATGGGTCCCATCTCTGCAAGCTGCTTTTCGACGAGCTCACGTCCCCCATCAATCGACTCCACCTCAGGCTTAATAGTGGCACGCATGATGAAGTACAGGGCGATCGACATCAGGATCGACCACGGTGCGGCCCAGATGAACCACTGGCCCCAGGAGATGGTCTGGCCCATTTGGTCTTCGATGAAGCCGACAGCCACGAGGTTTTGCGCAGCGGCGGTCTTGATGCCGACGTTCCAGATGGATACGGCTTGGGTTGCGGTGATGACCAGGAGTGCAGCGAGCTTGGATTCCTTGGCTAGGCCGAAGGCTGCCACCATGCCCATGAGAATCGGCACGACAGCGCCGGCACGGGCGGTTGCGGACGGGACGAAGAAGGCCAGGATGATCGAAATGACAATTGCGCCGATGACGATGTTGGAGACCTTTTCGCCGGCGAGCTTCAGCACGTACAGTGCGAGGCGGCGGTGCAGGCCGGTCGCCTGCATGGCTGTTGCCAGTGCGAGTGCCGCGGCGACAAGCGCCACTGCTGAGGACGAGAAGCCGCTCATGGCGGTGCTCAAGCCCTTGGATGCACCGATAGCTTCGCCTGTCTCGGGGTCTTCGGCGAATGTGAGCGTGATGGCGATCAGCCCGACGATCATGACCGCACTGACCGGGTAGGACACGGCCTCCGAGACCCACATAATCACGGCGAAGGCAAGCATGCCGAGTGCGATCTTTGCGGGCATTGCAAGCCCTGCGATCGGGGTAAGGATCACCGCCGCCAACGCGACAAAAGCGAGGAAAAACGCGATCGTTTTTCCTGTGTTGAGTTTGTTTGAGGTTTGTTGTTCGGGGCTGTCTGCGGGGGCGACTGCCGTTGTCACGGTCTTCCTCCTTGAAGTGGTTGTTCCTGCATAAACATTAGTCTCACCAAATCGGCCTTCAAAATGGGATGCCTGTACTGTTTGGCCAGCTAGCGGGGCGCGTAGCATCGTGAATATGAATTTGAGTTCCCAGCTGACTTACAACATGCACCATGGAGCGCAGGACCTCCGTAACCTACTTAGCACCGGCGCTGCGGATGGTTGGTTGCCTGGGTCGTGGCAGGACTCTCTGCAGGATCTGAGTTTTTCGGTGATTGGGTTGTGGGATTCGGTGATCCAGGCTTTCTCTGCCCTGTTCTAGGGGCGCATTGTGGTTTCTCCGTACCGGTTTCTCTGGTACAAATGTAGACAAAGTTCACAACACTTTGTTGCTAAAAGGAGTTTTTCCCATGAAGGCCCTCTACAGAGCCGCAATCTTCTACCTCGCCTTCGGCCTGATCTCGGGCGTGTTCTACCGCGAGTTCACCCGCGCCAACAACTTCCCAGAAGGCCAGTTCACCCAGCTCAGCGTTACCCACACCCACCTTTTGGCCCTGGGCTTCATGATGTTCCTCATCTTCCTCGCCCTAGAAAAGGTCTTCACCTTCTCGCGCAATAAGAAGCTTTTCAATATCTTCTTCTGGCTCTACAACGCGGGTTTGCTCACCACCGTGTCCATGCTGATCCTGCACGGCTCGATGACAGTGCTGGGCAAGGAGTCGGGCGCGGCGATCTCTGGCATCGCAGGTTTGGGCCACATCATGCTCACCATCGCGTTGGTCATCTTCGTGGTGCTGCTGGGTCGCGCCATCGATAGCCCTACCCGAACCTCTGAGGCAGCGCTGGCAAACTAACGCGCTACCCTCGCGGCATGAATACTCTCACGCCGATTCAGCAAGGCCTCACCGACCGTTTCTTCCGCTACGTCCGCACGGAAAGCCAATCCGACGCTCGCGCCACTACAGTCCCGTCCACCGAAAGCCAATGGACGTTTGCGCGTTTGCTTGTCGACGAGCTCACCACCGCCGGGGCCACCGACGTCCACCTGTCCGACACGTGCGTGGTTACAGCCAAGATCCCCGGCACCGGCGAGGGCCCCGCGATCGGCTTCTGCTCCCACCTGGACACGGTGGATGTAAACCTCTCCCCCACGGTCAATCCGCAGCTAACCCATTACGAAGGCGGGGATATTTGCCTCAACGCCGAGCGCGACCTCTGGCTGCGCGCCGCCGACCACCCGGAACTTGCAGCGTACGAGGGCCAGCCGATCGTCCACACGGACGGCACGAGCGTGCTTGGCGCCGACGACAAGGCCGGCGTGACCGCGATCATGGAGGCGGTCACCGAGCTCGGCGGTCAGACCCCACACGGCGACATTTACATCGCGTTCGTGCCGGACGAGGAGATCGGCCTGCGCGGTGTACGCACGATCGATTTTGACCGCTTCCCTGTCGATTACGCCTACACCGTCGACGGCGGCGAGCTCGGCGAGGTTGTAGAGACCACGTTCAACGCCGCCACCGCCACCATTACCATCGCCGGCGTCAGCGCCCACCCGATGAACGCGAAGGGCAACCTGGTCAACCCGATCACACTGGCAATGGAGTTTGCCAACCAGCTCGACGCGCAGGAAACGCCCGAGCACACCGAGGGGCGTGAGGGCTTTATCTGGCTCAACCACATCGACGGCAACCAGTCCACCTGCACCATGCAGTTGAGCATCCGCGATCATGACCGCGAAGGCTACGAGGAAAAGAAGCAGCGTCTACGCGCGCTTGCCAGCGACCTTGCCGCAGCAAACCCCCGCGCCACCATCACCTGCGACATCGTAGATGTCTACGCGAACATCTCCGACGCGAAGACTCCAGAGAACTCCATCGGATCCGAGAGGCTCCACGCGACGATGCGCCGCCTCGGCATCGAGATTAAGGAGATCGATATGCGCGGCGGCACCGATGGGTCATGGCTGTCCAACCAGGGTGTCTACACCCCGAACTATTTCACCGGCGCGCACAACTTCCACTCGATCTACGAGTTTCTGCCGGTGCCTTCCCTCGAGCGCTGCTATGAACTCACCCTCGCCCTGATGCGTGGCGAGTAACCGGCTCACTAAGCACGCTTGATGCTGGTGCTCGTCTTGTGCATGAGCTCAGTGTCAAGTTCCTCGCGCGTGTGGCGTTTTCGGCCACAATTACTGCTGCGTTGCTCGGTTCCCTACGAGATGCACAATATATTGTGCATCCCGGCTCTGGTGTTGGGGCCGGTTGTAGTTTAGGCTCGTCGATACGCGGAAGCAAAATGGGGGCTTCCGCCCGACACCCAGGGGGGATAATTATGGCTTTTCGTGCCTACGAGCTTTACTACCTCGATTCTTACGACGAGGAAGTCGATGACCTTGTCACCATGTACGACTACGACGAGGACGACTACAGTTTCGACGACGACATCCGCTGGCACATTGACGACGACTACATCATCGAAAACGGCCTCCGCGTCGCAATACTCATCCACGACCCGGACACCCACGAAATCGACTGCGCGTTGCTCCAACCGGACAACCCACGCGCGCCCGATTGGTATGGCGTGGAGGAGATGGCCAACGTCATGGCCGAAGTCCAGCGCATCATGGTCGCTCACGACGACTACACGGTCAGTATCGTGCCACCGCAGGATCCCGCGTTCGCGCTCACGGCGCCTCGCGTCTTCCCTGCGGAAGACCTCACGGCTGCGACGGTGATGATGCTCGGCGACTCGCAAGACAACGCCTGGTACAGCGCCTTTTGTATCGAGTTCACACCGAACCTGAAGTCCGACGAGTCGTTCCCAGTCGCCGTTTTTGTGTACGACCCGCGCGATAACTGCCTTGTCAGCAAGAGCTTCACCGGTATCAACCCGTTCGCACCGGAGACGTTTAACCGGAGGCAACGCAGGATCGTCGAGCGCAAACTCGACGAGATCTTTGCGGCAATCGACTCCTCAAAAACCGCAACCCAACCCGTGAGCCCGTTTGCCAACCTCGGCCCGCAATTCCGTGCATCGAGGCTGCCCTCCGTCGAGGCGGTCGGCCCCGACCACGCGCTCCTCCAAACACTTGAGAGGCTTCTGGCCTGGTGGCAGGAGCAGGCAGCCTAGGCGTTAGATCATGCGCTAAATCATGCCCTGGCTCATCGCCCAGCCAGCTAGCGCAGCACCAAGGCCGCCGATAGCGAGCAGCACGCCGATGATGATCGCCACTGGCGAGACCGCACCGTCGCCGTTGGCCGGCGGCTGCTGCGTCTTCGGTTTCTGCGCCGCCGGTGCATTGCTCGTCCCTTCGGTCTTGTCCTTCGGCTGCAGCTTCCTGCGGGCCATGTCCTTGACGTACTCCGGGGCGTCGGAGGCAAGCACCTCGGCAAGCACCTTCGCCATCTCTTCGCGGGTGTAGTTCAGCGCGGAGACGTTGTAGGACTGGCTAAACACTTCCGTTCCGCGCGAGTTTGTAACCACTACGCTCAGCGGAACGACCGGCTTGTCCAAAAACGCCGCGCGGTCGAGCTTGATGTCTACCTGCTTCTCGTCGCCGACTTTGCCGGCAGGCTTCAGGTCGTAGCTTTGTTGGAACACTCCCGAGCCGTAGTTGACGCTGACCTTAAACCGCTCGTCCACGTCTCCCAGGTTGGAGATGGTGCCGCGCAGGACGTTGTCGTCGCCAAGCTGTGCGACGACGCCATTGTCACCGTTCGCGGTTTCGTTGAGACGAAAGCCTGCCTTGTACTTGTTATTGCTTGCCGCATTGATGACCAGTTCCTTGACGTCACCTTCGGTCAGCACCGGCATGCTTTCCTCGCCGTGCGAGTGGTCGTGATCGTGGTCGTCTTTGTCGTTTTCCTTGTCTGTCTCGTCGTTCACTCCGATGTGGCCTTGGCCAACGTTCGCGCCTGGAAGGTTCAGGTTCGCCCAGTCCGCCGGGATCTGAAACTCCCTGCCGGTCTCGTCGTGGCCGTGCGTTTCCTTTTCGGCAAAGTTGAACTGGTTGAACTGGTGCGCGTAACTCATCACCGAGTTGTACTCTTCGAGGTCATCGCGCGCCGGTGCCGTGTTTGACTCCACGTGCGCGCCGTAGTGCAGCAGGTTCAGGGTGTGGCCGAACTCGTGCAGGATCGTGTTGCGCAGCTGCTCCTGCGTGGTCATCTCAGGATGGTTCGCCACGAAGAATACGGAGTCGTTGACCAAAGCGAGGCCTGTCGAGGAGTCGCCGCGAGAAATCGTGTCGCCGATGACGCCAACGCGGAAGACCGCCTTGCGTTCTCCCAGCAACCGTTCGCGTGCCGAGATGAATTGGTTTTGCGCATACAGCGCGTAAGCCCATTCGTCTTTGGCCAACTTCGGATCGGCCAACCCTGGCATGAATTCTTTGGCGTAGTCCTCGGTCTTGCCGCCCTCGCGGTCTGCCTCCTTCATGCTGGACATCGAGGAACTGACGTACTCCGGCCCCGCAACGATGTGGAGATTGATGCTTTGTTTGGCGAAGCGCTCCTCCAACTGCTTGAGGATCTCCGGCGACGGCGCATAGTCCTTCGTGTTTGCACGCGCACAGTCGGCGAACTGGGTAAAGCCCTCCACGGATGCCGCGAAGGATTCCTTCCGATCGCACTTGAGTTGTTCCCACTCGGATCGCATCCAGTGCAGCTGCAGGAACAGGTCGGGTTTGTTTTCGTCGGCGCCCCACTGGTGGATTGGCAACGATTTGCCTGAGGAGAGTTTCATGCCGACGCGTTCCCACGAGTTGCGCAGGCCATCGCCGTCGGAGTCGAACGCGGCTGGCTGCGGGATGAAACGCGCCTGGGTTTCGGCCTCGAGTTTCTCACCCGCTGCGAGGCTCTTGCTCCAGCGTCCGGCCTGGTAGCGCGCGTCGTTGTCGTTGCGGCTCTCCTTGGCTTTCTCAGCGGTCGGTCCTACGCCGAACCGGTCGGCGTTCGCAAACTTCACGCGTGCGGTGTGGCCGGGCTTTTCCGGGGAGACGCGAATTTCGCCGTCGAAGTATTGCTGCGCGCGGAGTTGGCCGTGGTTGCCCATGATGTCGCTTACGGCTTCGACGCGGACATTGACCGGGGCGCCCGAGACGTTGGTGGCGGTGACGGTGTACTGGATGATGTTGTCGAAAATGTTGATGGTGCGTTTGACCTCAACACCGTTAAACGTCTGGGTGTAGACAACCGTGTCGGTTCCGTCGTCTCTGCTGAGGGTTTCGGGCGTCGCGTTCCAGTCGACGGGCATTTTCGCCTCGTTGACGTACACGTCGGTGCTCAGCCCGTACTTGAGCACCTCGGCGGCGGCTTCGGGGTGGTCGAAGTCGAAGAGGCCGTGTCCGTCGGGGCGCACGGTCGCGTTGATGTACGGCGACCATGTGCTCTTCTGCTGCCCCTCAACGACAACCTGCCTGCCTTGCTGTGTGACCTTGGCCTGCGCGGGCACAACGCAGACGGGGGCGAGGGCGGTGCACAGGCCGACTGCCATTACTTTTGTGGAAAATCGCATGTTGTTGCCTACCTACCCAGTACCTGCATGATCTTGTCTTGGTTCAAAAATGCGGCGAATCCTACGCCGGCAAGCAGCGCCAGCGCGCCTACGAGGACCGCGATCCAGCCAACGCTTGTCGACGACCCCTTATCCTCAACCACCACTTCCTCCGGCGCCCTCGCCGTCAGGGGGACGTTGACCAGTTCGGAGGATCCGTCCGGGTAGGTCACCCGCACCTTGACGGAGGTGGTTTTGCCGTTGGGCACACTGCCGTTGGACCGGGCGGTGATACGGCCGGTTTTTTCGTCGATAGTTGCTGTCCAGCCCTGCTCGTTGAAGCCGTCGATGCTAAACCGCGTGCCCTCTGGCAGTTTCGACGAAGGTTCCGGACGAGCCTCGCCGCCGATGGGTACGTTCGCTCCAACATATCCGGCGTCAAACGTCGCCGCATCCGAAGGCACCGTGACCGTGGCGGTGATTTCGCGTGCGCTGCCGTCTGGGTAGCGCACCTGGATCAGCGGCTTGTAGGTTTCGTCGATCTCGGCGTTCTTCGGCGCCGTGATGCGCAGCGCGCCGGTGGATCTGTTCACGCCGACGTCAAGGCCAGCGTTGTCGATCACGTCGAAGACCGCGCCCTTGACCGCATCGCCAACAGCGGCGACTGCAACTGTGTTGCCCACCCGCACCGTGGTAGACGGGTAGGAGATGGAGTTTTTCACGGCGTGTGCAGAAGCTGTGGCCAAGCGAGCGCGCGCTTCAAGTTCTTTGGTGGAACCATCCTGGAAGTAGGCGATGACCTTGACCGTGAGCGGACGCGCGTTCACCTTCGGCGCGTTGACTCGCACGTCGCCGGTGTTCGCGTCCACCGTCGCGGACCAGCCGCCCAGGCTCGACCCGGATTTCATCTTGAAGGTCGTCCCCTCGGGCAACGCAGCGTCGCCGGTGCGCAGCACGGTTGCGCTCAGTCCCGGGACCACCATGATCTCGTCTTCGTAGCCGAGGTTTGCCAGGTCTGCCAGCATGGGCTCGCCGACCTCGAAGACGGCGTTGACCGTCTTGGGACTGCCGTCCGGAAAAGTGATCGTGACCGGGACCGTGTGGGTGCCACGTTTTGCGTTGGCCTCCGGCTTGAACGTGATGCTGCCCTTGGCGTCGATGGTCACGCCCTTGGCGTCCGTTGTAAACGTTGTTCCTGCGGGCAGCACGCGGTCGTCGTATGTGAAGCCGCGCTCCACCACCTGCGCACGCGGCGAGCTCGAGGAGCGCTCCACACCAGCAGGCACCGGGGTTTTCGCCCATTCGACCGTGTAGCGATCGGCCATGGGCTTTTCTTCAGCCACGACAACCTCGACGACCTCGCGCTGGCCCGTCGGTGTGTTGACCTCTACGCGGTAAGTTCCGGGCGCGGCATCGCGCGGTGGCGTGGCGACGACCGTGCCGTCCTGCTCCACACGAATCCAGGAATCCTTCGGCGCAACCTGTTCCGTCTTGTTGCCGGAGATGACCTTTTCCACGCCGTTGGTGGTGAACCCAGACGGCACCGGGTCGCTGCTCCCCTTACGCGTCGGCGTGCCGATGCCGACCTCACCGGCGTGCACCACCACGGGTGCCCACACGAACGGATCCGGCTGCGGGGCCGGATTCGACGTCGCCGGCTCCTTTTTCACCGTAATGCCCAGGTTGGACTGCTCGCCTGGCTTGACCGTGACCTTGCCGTCGTTTTCACGTGTGACGGTGTGCTTGTTCGGCGCCTTGGCGGTCACGGTGTAATCGCCTGGGTAAAGGCCATCGACGACGTACTTGCCGTCAACCTTTTCCACCTTGCGGGTTTCGTCCTTCGGTCCACCCGTGATCGTGATCGACTCTGGCTCCGCATCACCCGTGACCGAGATGTTGACGGACCCCTTGACCAGCGCCACCGTGAGCTCCAGGTCGCGTGGCTTGTTCGGCTCGACACTGAAACGCTGGGTTGTTCCTCCGTGGTTGTCGCTGGATTCAACCTGCACGGTGTATTCGCCGGCGTGCAGGTTGCCCGCGTTAAACCTGCCGTGTGCGTCGGTCGTATCCTCGGCGACTTCCCCACCGTTCTGGGTGATGCGAATGGGGGCGTTGGCGACGGGTGCGGAGAGGTCGTCGAGAAGCGTGCCGCTCACCGCGTTGAGCGTCTTCACCAGGATTTCGCCGCTGCCGTGCCTGCCGGGCTGCAGCGTGACTTCCCGGCTGCCTTCGCTGTGGGTCTCGCTTTCGGCGGCTTTGGCCGTATAGGTTCCGGGCAGGATGTCCTCGACCGTAGCCATGCCTTCCGCGTTGGTATTCACCGTGCGCCCGGCGACATCAAGTTTGGCGTTGGCGACGGGGTGGCCGGTGTCGTCGACAACCTGCAAGACGAGGTCCACCTTGTCCAGCGCGAGCGCAAAGTCGTGCGTTTCGGTGCTGTCCTTTTTCACCTTCGCAGCCTGCGACGGCGCCGAATACCCCTGCGGGCCATCAATCTCGACGGTGTAGGTGCCCGTTGGCAGATCAGCAATCGAATACGTCCCATTGACCACGGGCGCAGTCTTCTTCACGCCAGCGGTGTTCTGGTCTGCACCACGTACCTGGATCTCGGCGGGTTGTCCGCTCGGCAGGCCAGTGACGCTACCTGCGATATTGCCCAGGTTGCGCACAACGTTGAGTGTCTTTTCCGACGTCTCATTTGGGTTGATGGTGACAGCACCGCCGCCTTCGATCGTGTACCCCTCCGGCGCGCGCCCACCAAGGGTGTACTCGCCCGGGTACAGGTCATTCAAGACGTAGTCGCCGCCGGCTTCCTCAATCGGCAGGTACTCGTTGTTCGGGCCGCCGTTGAGGAACACCCCCGTCGGAGCCAACGGCCCCGAGGCGCCAACCTTGATGGATCCGCGATGCAGCGCGACCTTGAGCATCACTGACTCGGTGTCTCCGCCGGGTTCGACTGTGAAGTTTGCACTCGCCGCGTCGTACGTGTTGGTGCGGGCCACCTCTGCGGTGTAGTTGCCTGCAGCCAGCGCGCCGGCGTTGAAGTTGCCTTCCGGGGTGGTCGGGAAAGTGCCGATGACACGGGAGCCTTGCTTGACGACGACCTGCGCGCCCTCCACGGCCTGACCAAGATCGTCGACAACAATGCCACCGGTTTGGTTCAGTGAATCAACCTTCACCGTCACCGGATCATTGTCGCCCGGATACAGCACGAACCCCTGGGATGCGCCGCTGTACTTGCCCCTGGCGGCAGCTACTGCGGCGGTGTAGGCGCCCGGCGCGAGATCCGCAAACGTTGCAAGGCCTTCCGCGTTGGTGGTTTCGGTCCGTCCGTCAACGGTGACTGATGCATTGGGAACTGGCCTGTTGGCGTCGTCGACCACCTTGATCTCGCCCGTGACGTTGTCCGCAATCACCGCGAACCCAACAGTCCTGTTTTCGTACTTTTCCACCTTGGCGTTCTGCGGGCCCGTGACGGAGTATCCGCGTGGCACGGAGTTGTTGATCACTTCGACGCGGTAGTCCCCGGTGGGCAGGTCCGGGAAGCTGTAGTGGCCGCCCGAGACGGTCTGTTCCAAAATCTCGGGACCCGTGACGCGGATCTTGACCTGTTTGTCGGCCGGCACGCCGGAGATCACACCAGAGATGCTGCCTTTATCGCGCGTGGCGGTGAAGTTTGCGTTCGCGGTGGTTGCGCGTTTGACGTCCACGTCTGCCGTTTGGGTCACCGAATACCCCTTCGGCAGCGACTCTGGGACGACCTCGAGCACGTGCTTGCCTACTGCCAGGTTCGGGATGGTGAACTCCGCGTTCTCATCGGTGTCTACGACAGTGTTCGTACCGACGACACGCACCTTCACCTTGGTGCGTTCCGGCAGCCCGTTGACCTTTCCGCTGACTTTGCCGTACTGCTGCTTGCGCTGCACAACGATCGGGTCCGCGATGCGGTTGACGCGCTGATCCTTAACGACGACACCATCGACCTCTGTCCCCTGACTGTCCTCAGTTTCGCCCACGACCAGCGTGTACTTATCCTCTGGATCCTTGGGCACCGGAACCTTGGGCACGGTAAAGTTACCGCTTTGATCAGTCTGGGCCGACTTACCGCCGACGGTCACACGTGCACCGGAGATGCCGACTCCCTTGTCGTCGATCACCCGGCCGGTGACGGTGATCGGGTACAGATCAAAATCCGGGGCGGTGGCCTCGTCCTTCCACGGCTTGGTCGCCGGGCTGACAAAGCCCGCTGGAGGTCGCACGCCAATCTGGTACGTCGTTCCCGGGCTGTTCGAGGTCAGCCAGTACGAGCCGTCATCTGCGACCGCTTCCTTGCCCTGGCGGTCCTCCTCCTTGCCCTGACGGTTGGTCCACTTGCTGTTCACCAACACCTTCGGGCGGCCGACCGGCTCCTCGTCCGGATTATGCACACGCACCTTGCCCGTTGCAGACAAGTTGACGTACGGCATGGTGAAGCGCGCGCCACCACCGGCCATCGGGGTCGGATAGCTGGTCTTGCCTCTCGCCCAGAGGATAAGGCGGTCACCATTCTTCACTTGAAGATCTGGCAAGTTGTAGCGCAAGCGGATCGCATAGTTTCCCGAGGGCCTTGTTGCGATACTGCGGTGAACGGTGACTTCGTAGGTTTCCACCAGCCTCTCTCGCCGATTTGGCATGAGCTCCCTGTACTCAAGCGTGAACTGCGAGGTCTCCGGAATCATGTCAAACACCGGATCGCCTTTTGGTGCGGGTTGGACCTTTTCACCAAAGACCCGTGGCTTCTCCGGCACGAACTCGAGCGCCACCGTGTTGACTCGCATGGAATCGCTAAAGAAGACCGCGCCCCGCCAGTCTCGCCCGTTCTCAAAACGGACCTCACCGTGACTGATACCCGCCTGTGGCTGAGGCGCCCTCTGTGCGTGCGCGACCGGCGTGAAGGTACCCAGCGGGACTTCGGCGACCGTGCCGGCAAGCGCGAGCACCGTGGCAACTGCGGTGATGCGCATGCCCCGTGGGCGGTGTACGCGACGGGGGTCATCGGAATAGCGAGACATGGGCGTCATTCAACTTTCTCGAAGCAACGGCACGGGAAACGAACGGTAAAACACAGGAATGATACCACTTAGTTATATGCCTTATCTAAACCTTTCAAGGAACTGCCAGCGATTCCACACCCCTACTACACGACGAAGCGCCCCGGCCGAATGCGGCCGGGGCGGTGGAGTCGTCGCTAAGCAAACGCGCTACTGAATCTCAGACGGCTCCTTGCGTGCCGGGTACACGGTCGGGCGCACGCCCGCAATGTCCTCGACAACGCGAACCACCTGGTGGGAGTAGCCGTACTCGT